>JAPLOF010000047.1 GCA_026692665.1 Planctomycetota bacterium | reverse complement strand
CGAGAGGACGCTCGTCGTCCTGCGCGATGCGCTGTCCGCGGGCGCGGATCGCTTTGGATTCCGGTTGGTCGAGTACTCGATCCAGACGAATCACCTGCACCTGATCGCCGAGGCGGAGGACGAGCGCTCGATCGCGCGCGGGATGCAGGGGCTGCTCGTCCGTGTGGCCAAGGCGCTGAACCGCGCTTGGGAGCGTCGCGGCAAGGTTCTCTGCGACCGCTACCACGCGCGGATCCTGCGCACGCCGCGCGACGTGCGCACCGCGCTCGTCTACGTGCTGCAGAATGCGCGCAAGCACGGCGCGCGCCTGATCGGCGTCGATGCGTGTTCGTCGGGGCCCTGGTTCGACGGATGGAAGGGACGGGCGCCGAAGGGCGCGCGGCCGATCTCCGTGGCACGCTCGTGGTTGCTGACCACCGGCTGGCGGCGCCGCGGCCTGCTGGGCACGCGCGAAGCCCCGGCCATGCCGCCACGGAGTGCATGAAGCGCGCGTCGGGAATCTAGCGTCGATGTCCCTGCCCGGTCGTGGGCTGCCGGCTGGAACGTGGGGATCTCCGGTGGGGAGGAGCGGTCCGTCGGGAAGGCGATCCGTCGCGCTCGCGCCCGTGCGGATGCGAGTTCACCGGGCGAGGGCGGGGACGCGCGGCGAGCCCCGGGGCGAGACCAGGCCTGTGGAATGCGCGATGCCGGAGGCAGGAGGCGAGATGCGTGATCCAAGACGCGGTGCGCGGCCCCCCGGCGAGAGTTCCACCACGGCGTCGCGGTGGATCCGGCGCGCGCCCTCCGCATCGGCTCGTGGGACGAACGACGGTGCGAGGCCGTGCCCGTGCGTGCCCGATCCCTCTCCGTCCGCTCAACCGCCGCTGGGCGGCTTGGCGAGGCGGGTCGGATCGGGCGGCAGGAAGTCCTCGGGGCGCAGCGGCGCCTTCAAGGATCCCGACTTCACGATCAGGTCCATCGCCGGTTCCGCGCGCCAGCCGTCGGCGACGCGCGAAGTCACGCCGCCCGCGCCCTCCGCGTCCACGATGCGCGGCAGGTACACGAGGAGCTTCTTCGGCAGGAGCCAACCGTCGAACCGCTTCCAGTCGCTGAGGCTGACGCACGAAGTCGTCGGGTTGATGCGGCGCGGCGCGGCGGCGTCGTCGGCCAGGACGATCACGGGCAGGCCGGAGTCCTTGGACATGCCGAGCAGGATCCGCGCGCCGGACTTGTTCTGCGCACCCGGGCGCACGTCGGGCGTCTCGAGCTCGAACCAGGAGAGCGTCTGCGCCGTGTCCACGACCTTCGTCGGCAGGAAGGCCTCGGGGCTCGCCGTGGCCGCGAAGCGGATCACCCGCACGTTGCGCGAGTCGATGAGCAGCACGAAGAGGCGCGCGACGTCGAGGGCTTCGTCGAGCTGTCGGCGGTCCTCGGCGTTCTCGCGCCCGACGTCGAGCCGCACGAGCGAACGCTCGGCCGGCTGCGTCGCGTCGTAGAGCCAGTCGCCCTTCGGCCCACGCATCTGGCTGCGGCCCTTGCCCGTGTCCGCCAGGAGAAAGGCCGGCGCGAGGTAGGCGTAGCGCGCGTCCGGGAACTCGTTCGTGCGGTTCTCCTGCACGCGCAGCCGCAGGTCGAGCGCGAGATCGAAGCCGCGGATCGGCGTGCGCGCCTCGCCCGCCGTGGCGACGGCCGCCGCGAGCCGATCCCAGGCGGCTCGGGCTTCCGTCGACGTGCTCTTCGGCAGCCGTCCCGCTGCGACGGGCTCGCCGTCGGCGTCGAGGACGATCGTCGCGGGCTGCGCCGCGTCGGGCGGCGGCGGGAGGGGCGGAGGCGCGTCCTGGAGGAGGAGCCCGAACGTGGCGAGGGCGAGCACGGCGATCATGGCCCTGAGGCTAGGCCCGGTCCCGGCGACGCGCCAGCGGGTGCGCGATTCGGGCGTCGCTTCCAGCGTTCGATCGTTGTCGTGCCGTGCCGTGCAGGCCCCTGCAGCGCCCGGCAGCGCCGTCCCTCGCCGTGCAGCGCCATGTCGTACCCGCTGGGCCGTGCGGGGCTGTCCGCGCGCAGCGCGGCCCGGCCAGACGACCCTTGCGCGCGACCGGGCGCCGGTGTCCGCTCTCCCTCCGTGTCGAGCCCTGCGGAAGGAGACGAGGCGGATGCCATCATCCCGAGCCACGATCCGCTGGGAGGCACTCACCTTGCAGCGTTGATCGGTCCGACCGCCAGCGGCAAGAGTGCCGTGGCGCTCTGCGTGGCCGAAGCCGTGGGCGCCGAGATCGTCAGCCTCGACTCGATGCAGGTCTACCGCGGCATGGACGTCGGGACCGCCAAGCCCGAGGCCTCCGAACGCGCGCGCGTCGTGCACCACATGCTCGACGTGGCCGATCCGAGCGATCGCTACGACGTCACGCGTTTCCTCGGCGATCTCGCGACGGCGTTGGCGGACATCCGCGCGCGCGGAAAGCGCGCGCTGTTCGTCGGCGGCACGGGCTTCTACCTGAAGGTGCTCTCGGCCGGCCTCTTCCGCGGGCCCGACGTCGAGCCGGCGCTGCGTGCCGAGCTCGAGCGACGAGCCCAGGAGGAAGGTCCGCTCGCCTTGCACGCCGAGCTCGCCCGCGCCGACCCGCGCTCGGCCGCGAAGCTGCACCCGAACGACGTGAAGCGTGTCGTGCGCGCGCTCGAGGTCTGGCGCCAGACCGGCCGGCCGCTCTCCGCGTGGCAGACGCAGTGGGGGAGCGCGACCGCCGTGCCGCGCACGCTCGTCGGACTCGAGGTCGCGGTGCCCGAACTCGATCGCCGCATCGCCGCGCGCGCGCACCAGATGCTCGCGGCCGGCTGGCCCGCGGAAGCCGCGCGCATCCGCGACGGGTCGGGCTTCGGGCCGACGGCGGTGCAGGCGCTGGGCTACGCGGAAGCTCTGGCCGTTCACGAGGGCCTGTTGACGACCACCGAGGCCGCGCGCCGGATCGCGCTCGCGACGCGACAGTTCGCGCGGCGCCAGCGCACCTGGTACCGCAAGTTCCCCGACGTGACCTGGATCGGCGCGGAAAACCGCGCGCCCGCCGACCTCGCGAACGAGGTCCAGCGGGCGCTGGGTTGGTGAAGGGGGCGAGCCGCCTGCGCGGCGGTCGCCTCACTTCGTGGAGCTGACGTCCACGTCGGCGCCGATGATCCCGATCGACGGCCGCAGGTAGCTGGCGGTCCTGTACTTGGACGGCTTGCCGGCCAGGCCATCGCCCACGACCTGGAAGCCCTCGCCGAACTCGTCCGCGCCGCCCTCCGAGAACGTCCCGATCACCGACGAGATCGGCTCCTGCACGTAGCTCACCAGGTCGGGCGCGATGCTGTTCGGATAGCGCGGCGCGAAGTACGAGGCGTCGTACACCTGGAACGGATTCTCGGGGTTGTGGTGGAAGAAGTAGCGGCGGACGAGCGTGCTCACGTCCTTCTTGTTCTGCGCCTGGAAGTCGAGGTAGTCGCCGTCGCGCGACTGGTCGTAGCCGATGAACGCGCGGCCCATCGAGTTCGAGATCGAGCGCTGCGACCAGTGGTCGTTGCCGTGCGCGCCCTGCGTGGTGCAGGCCGAGGTCAGCGCGACGAGCGGGAGGGCCAGAAGGGTGAAGATCTGCTTCATGAGGGGGGCGTCTGGACCAGCTTGGACCGGGCGTCGGAGGCAGGCGTCCGGGGGGCGCGGGGGGGCGCCGACCGGGGGCGAAAGTGTGTCGGGCGGTCGCGCTCGTGTCCAGCGTGCAGCCGGTCCCGACGCCGCTAGCTACCTCCGCCGCGGGCCGGGTAACGTGCGGGCGCGCCGATGGCCCCGCCCGACCCCCTCCCCGCGCCCGGCGCGGTGCCCCTTCCCGAGGGCCGCGGCCGGCCGCCTCCCGCGGCCCCGCGGGGCCGCCGGATCGGCCTCTTCGGCGGCTCCTTCGACCCGATCCACGCCGGGCACCTCCACGCGGCCCGGGTGGCGCGCGACCGCTTCGAACTCGACCGGGTGGTCTTCGTGCCGGCCTACCGCTCGCCCTACAAGCCCGGCCGGACCCCGGCGCCCGGGCCCGACCGGATGCGCATGGTCGAGATCGCGATCCAGGGCGAGCGCGGCTTCGAGGCCAGCGACCTCGAGCTCGCGCGCGGCGGAGCGTCGTACACGATCGACACGGTGCGCGCGCTGCCGCGCGTGCTCGGCGAGCGGCCGGACTGCGCGCTCTACCTGGTGATCGGCAGCGACAACCTGCCCGGTCTCGGCGGCTGGCGCGACGTGCGCGAGCTCCTCGAGCGCGTGCAGCCGATCGTGGTCCAGCGCGACGGCGACCCCGACGCGCTGCTCGTCGAGCTCGCGGTGCAGGTCGGCGTCGAGCTCGCGCGCAAGGTCGAGCGCGGCTACCTGCGCCTGCCGCCCTGCGTCGCGTCCTCGACGGACGCGCGCGCCGCGCTGGGCGGCGACGGCGACGGCGGCACGGTGATCCCGGCCGCGGTCCTGGCCTACATCCGCGCGCACGGGCTCTACGGGACGCGCGCGTGAACGGGTTCGCGACGCGCTTCGATGCGGCCGCCTGCGGGCTGGGCGCCGTGGTCGCGTGCGCGGCACTCTTCGTCCTGGTTCGTCATGCACGGCGCGTCGGCCTCTCCGACGACGGATCCGACGCGCCCGAACGCAAGGCGCAGCGCAGCGCGGTGCCTCTGGCCGGCGGACCCGCGCTGGCGCTCGCGGCGATCGCGCTCGCGCTGTGGCCGCACTTCGGGAGCACCGAGCACCTCGTGCCGTCGATCCCGGGCGATCCGTGGCACTTCGAGCGCGGGGCGCTGGTGCTGGCGGGGGCGCTCGCGTTCCTCACCGGGCTCGTCGACGACGTGCGCGCCGCAGGGCTCGGGCCGCGCGCGAAGCTGGCCGGCCAGACCGCCGCCGGCGTCGCGCTCGCGCTCGGACTCCAGGTCGACGGCAGCGAGCCGGGCGGAATCGCGCCCGCCGGCGTCGTGCTCGCGGCCGTCGCCGCACAGAACATCGCGAACACGTTCGACCACGCCGACGGGACGCTGGGTGCCCTGGCCGGCGCGGCCTTCGCCGCCGCGGCCTCCAGCTTCACGGGCGCGCTGGCCGTGTTCCTGGGATTCAACCTGGGGCGGCGCCGGGCTGGCGGTCCGCCGTACGCGTTCCTGGGCGACTCCGGTTCGCACCTGCTCGGGCTCCTGCTCGCCACGAGCTCGCTCGGGCTGGCGGCGCTGACCTTGCCGGCGGTCGACCTCGCGCGCGTCGTCGTGCTGCGCCTACGTGCCGGAGAGCCCGTCTGGCACGGCGATCGGCGGCACCTCGGCCAGCGGCTGGGCGCGGCGGGCCGTGGTCCCCTGTCCGTCGTGCTGTGGGTGCTCGCGTGCGCCGCGCCGGCGTTCCTCGTGCTCGCGATCGAATCCGGTCGCGGTCGGCCGCCGGGACTCGGGTCGTTCCTCGTCGGCGCGGCCGGGTCCGCGGCGCTGCTCGCGCTGTGCCTGCGACTCCACCCGGAGCCCGCGGCCGGGGCGCGCTGAAGCCCGGTTCGGGTCCCCATCCTTGCCGCTCGTGGGGTGCGACCCGATAATCCCGCGCCCTTTTCCGGACGCGGCTCCTGCCTGCCGGAACTCCCCCGTGGAACTCCCTCTCACCGCCATCATCTCGGATCTGCACGCCAACCGCCCGGCGCTGCGGATGGCGCTGGCGGACGCTCGGGAACGCGGGGCGCGCCGTTTCTGGTGCCTCGGGGACATGGTCGGCTACGGCGCCGAGCCGCGCGAATGCCTCGACCTCGTGATGGCCGTCTGCACGCCCACGGCGCGGGATCCCGAGCCGCTCGCGGGCAGCGAGCCGCTGCTCCCCGGACTGGCCTTGCGCGGCAACCACGAGGAAGCGCTCTTCGACTCGGCCGCCGGGTTCAACCCGATCGCGCGTCAGGCGATCGAGTGGACCCAGGATCAGCTCGGCGCCGGCGGCGACCGCCAGCGTTCCATGGCGTACTGGGACTTCCTCGACGGGTTGCGGCCGGAACACCTGGACGAGGTGGCGCACCTCGTCCACGCCAGCCCGCGCGATCCGCTGCGCGAGTACATCCTGCCGCGCGACGTGCACGACGCGCCCAAGATGCGCGCGAACTTCGCCGCCATGCAGCGCGACGTCTGCTTCCTCGGACACAGCCACGTGCCGGCCGTCTACTACGAGGACGGACGCTTCTTCCGGCCCACGAAGACCGAGGGCCCGTACGACCTGGCCTTCGGGCCCGGCGCGCGCTGCATCGTGAACGTGGGATCGGTCGGTCAGCCGCGCGACGGCGACGCACGCCTCTCCTACGCGCTGTTCGACGGACTCACGGTGACGTTCGTGCGCCTCGACTACGACCACGCCGCGGCTGCCGCGGCGATCCGTGCTGTGCCGAGCCTGCCCGAGCGGCTGGCCTCGCGGCTCTTCGAAGGACGCTAGAAAAGGAAACCTTGGACAAGCGACTGCTCTACGTCCTGCCTCTGTGCCTCGCGATCGTGCTGGGGTGGGGCTTCGTGGCCGAGAAGATGGGCTGGGTCAAGAAACCCGCGCCGCCCGCGAAGCCCGTCACCGCGCCGGAAGCGCCGGGCGCGGCCACGCCGCCGCCGGTGGCTTCCGCCGCGGGCGCCGTCACGCCCGCGAACACGCCGACCGGCGCGGCGGCCGCGCCGGTCGTGGGACCCGTCGTCGTGGACGAGGCCGAGCGCGTCGAGACCCTCGTCTTCGGAACCTCCGGCACCGCCGGCTACTACCAGGCGACGTTCTCGAACCGCGGCGCCGTCCTGCAGGAACTGCGCACGGGCAACTACTACGACCAGGCCGGGCGCAACGACGCGGAGCGCGCCGAGCCCAAGCACTGGCGCGTGCTCGTCGGCGAGAAGCAGGCGGCCGACCAGCCCGGTTCCTTCGCGCTGCGCGCGACCCAGTCCAGCCAGCCGCTCGTGCGCGAGCCGCTCGAGTCCGCGCTGTGGCGCGGGCGCGTCCTGGGCGCGGAAGGCGCGCGCGAGGGGATCGAGTACGAGCTCGCGCCGGGCACGGGCGTCACGTTCAAGAAGCGGTTCCTCTTCCGGCCCGGCACCGACCAGGTGCGCGTCGAGCTCGAGATCCGGAACGAAGCGCTGACCGACGTCGCGGGATTCCGCAGCTTCCTGCTCACGCCCGCGGCCGGCGTGCCCAACGACTCGGGCGACTCCTTCTACCAGGAGCCGCAGGCCGTGGCGGCCTCGCGCGCGGCGGAGGAGACGGAACCCTCGTTGACCGTGCAGATGCCCGACCGCTCGGGCGCAACCCGTTCCGGAGCGCTCGCGACGCAGCCGCCGCTCCTCTACGCGGGCGTCTACAACAAGTACTTCGCCGTGCTCCTGCGCGCCGGCGACGCCGATTCGAAGGCGACGCTGTCCGGCGCGAGCTGGCGCTCGTTGCACGACGACGCGTGGCTCGCGCGTCACCCGGGGAAGGACAAGGAGGCCTGGCGGCAGCTCATCGTCGACGTCGATCTCCAGCTCGCGCTGCCCGCGCCCGGGACGTCGCGGACGTGGAGCTACGAGACGTACGCCGGACCGAAGCAGCGCGACGCCATGCTCGCGGTCCTTCCCGAGCACGGGGCCCTCCTGAAGCACGACCTCGGCTTCGTCAGCGCGATCGCGCGCGTGCTGCTCGCGGTCCTGGGCTTCTTCCACATGATCACGGCGAGCTGGGGCTTCGCGATCGTGCTGCTCACGGTCCTCGTGCGCGCGATCCTGTTCCCGATCAACCGCCGCTCGCAGACGGCGATGGGCCGCTACCAGGCCAAGATGAAGCGCGTCCAACCGCGCATCGAGGAGGCCAAGAAACGCTGGGAGAAGGACCCGAAGAAGATGCGCGAGGAGCAGGCGCGCATCATGCAGGAGGAGGGTGCCTTCCCGCCGCTCGGCGGATGTCTGCCGCCGCTGCTCCAACTGCCGATCTTCATCGGCCTCTTCCGCGCGATCGGTGTCAGCTTCGACCTGCACCACGCGCCGTTCCTCGGGTTCATCCGCGACCTGTCGCTGCCCGACCATCTGCTGCCGCTCGGGATGGACCTGCCGATCGTGGGGCACGTCGCGGCCCTCAACGTCCTGCCGCCGATCATGGTCGTGATGTGGATCCTGCAGCAGCGCTCGATGCCGCGGCCCACGGAGGAGCAGGCGCTCCTCATGTACAAGATGATGATGTGGATGCCGATCGTCATGGGCATCTTCCTCTACAACTACGCGGCCGGACTCTCGATCTACATGATCACGACGTCGGCCCTCGGCATCGTCGAGCAGAAGTACATCAAGAAGCGCTGGCCCATCGACGACACGGAGCTGCCGCCGAAGAAGGACGGCTTCTTCGCGAAGCTCATGAGCGCGCAGATGGAACGCCAGAAGCAGCTCCAGGCGGAACCGCGCAAGAAGAAGCGCTGAGTCCCTCGATGACGGCCACGACGATCGCCGCGATCGCGTCGCCGCCGGGGCCGGGAGCGCGCGGGATCGTGCGCCTCTCGGGGCCCGGGACGCGCGCGATCGTGCGGCGGATGGTGCGCGCGAGCGACCGTGCAAGCGCTGGAGAGAGCACGCGCGCGGTCGACCGCGACTCCACGGACGCGCCGCCCGAACTCGTCGCGCGCGCTCTCGTCGAGGGCCGCCTCGACGACGGCCGCGGCACGCAGCCCGTGCTCGTCCTGTGGATGCCCGGCCCGCGCTCGTACACGGGCGAGGACGTCGCGGAGCTGCACGTCCCCGGTTCTCCGCCGCTCCTCGCGGCCGTGCTCGAGCGCGTGCTCGCGCTGGGCGCCGTGCCCGCGCGACCGGGCGAGTTCACGCGGCGCGCGTTCGAGAACGGGCGCATCGACCTCACGCGCGCCGAGGGCGTCGCCGAGCTCGTCGCTGCGCGCAACGACGCCGAGGCGCGCGCGGCCGGCGCCTTGCTGCTGGGCGGCCTCGGGACGCGGCTCGGCGCGCTGCGCGACGCGCTCGAAGACTTGCGCGCCCTGTGCGAGGCGAGCCTCGACTTCGACGAGGCCGACACGGGCCACGTGGCGACGGCGGAACTCGCGGAGGGGGCGCGCACGATCCTCGCGCGCCTCGACGAGGCGCTGGGCTTCGAGCGCGCGCGCACGCGCGCGAGCGGCGCGCCGCGCGTCGTCCTGTGCGGCGCGCCGAACGCCGGGAAGAGCGCGCTCTTCAACGCGCTCGCCGGCGCCGGCGCCGCGATCGTGAGCGACCTCGCCGGGACCACGCGCGACACGCTGGAGGTCGGGATCGAGCTCGACGGCCGCGCCGCGCGGCTCCTGGATACGCCCGGGCTCGACCTCGAGGCGGCGGGCGTCGACCGCGCCGCGCAGACGGTCGCGCGCGAGTACCTCGCGAGCGCGGATGTCGCCCTGTGGGTCGTGGACGCGGCCGCAGAGCGCGGCGATTCGGGAGTGGAGCGCGGCGACCCGCGGATGGCGCTCGGCCTGGTTGCGGAGCGCGCGCGCATCCCGGCCGGGATCCCCGTCGTGCTGGCTTGGAACAAGGTCGACCTGCCCCGCACCCAGGCCGCGCCCGAGTCCGGCGTGCTCGGCGTGGCCGCAGTCGCGCTCGTGTCGGCCGCGCGCGGGACTGGGCTCGAAGCGCTGAGGAGCTCGCTCGCCGCGGCGCTGGAAGGCGAGGCGGCGGGGGAGACCGGCGCCCTGGGTCGCGACGTCGCCCGCCGGCACGTGCGCGGGCTGGAGGCCGCCCGGGCGGAGCTCGAGTTCGCCCGGGACGGTCTCGCGGACCGCCAGCCCCTGGATCTCGTCGCCGAGCACCTGCGCCGCGCCACCCTCGGGCTGGACGAGATCCGTGGCGTGACGACGCCCGAGGACCTCTTGGACCGGATCTTCGCGCGCTTCTGCCTGGGCAAGTGACCGGCGCGGCGCGGACTTCCGCGAGGGGCCCGCGGGTCTCGTTGACACCCTACATCGAGCGTGTTGGGATCTGCCGGGCCCAACCTCTGGTGGCCCACCCTCCATGCGCTGCCCCCGCTGCAAACAGGACAACGACCGCGTCGTCGACTCGCGCGCGAGCTCCGACGGGTCCGTGATCCGGCGCCGCCGGGAGTGCCTGGCCTGCTTCCTGCGCTACACGACCTACGAGCGCATCGAGGAGACCCCGCTGCGGGTCATCAAGAAGAGCGGCGAGCGCGTCCGCTTCGAGCGCGACCGCGTCCTGGCCGGCATGATCCGCGCCTGCGAGAAGCTGCCCGTCGCGATCGAGGACCTCGAGGCCGCCGCCGCGCGCGTCGAGACGCGCTGCCAGGAGGAGTACGACCGCGAGGTGCCGAGCTCCGTCATCGGCACGATGGTCATGGAGGAGTTGCGGCGACTCCACCAGGTGGCCTACGTGCGCTTCGCCAGCGTCTACCGCGAGTTCAAGGACGTGTCGCAGTTCCTGGAGGAGCTGAAGCCCATCCTCGAGTCGCGCGGAGGGAAGTCTCCGTGACGAGGGGACGCTCGAGTCCGCGGAGGACGCCGTGAGGATCGCGCGCATCCGGCGCCGCGACGGCGCGATCGTGCCGTTCGAGCGGCGCCTCGTGGAGGGCGCCGTGGCACGTGCCGCGGAACGCGCGGGCGACGAGGGTTCGCGCGCGCCGGCGGAGGTCGCCGACCTCGTCGAGATGGCGCTCGGTCGGCGCTACGGGCCCGACCGCGTGCGCGCTCCGGACGTCGCGGGCGGCCAGCCGAACGGAACTGCTTCTCTGCCGGGCGTCGAGGAGATCGAGGACCTGATCGAGGAGGCCCTGATCGAGCTCGGTCACGCGGGCGTGGCGAAGGCCTACATCCTCGATCGCGCGCGGGATGCGCGCGTCCGCGCGGCCCTCGGCGCCGCCGGTGACGACGCGCCGCTGGGCCGTCGCGCGCCGCGCGTGCTCGTGAACGGCGGCCTCGAAGCCTGGAGCCGCGCGCGCATCGTCGCGGCGCTCGTCTCCGAGGCCGACGTGCCGCGCGCGCTGGCCGACGAGGTCGCCGCGCGCGTCGAGGAACGCGTGTTCGCCAGCGGCTGGAAGCGCATTTCGACGTCGCTCGTGCGCGAGCTCGTCGACAACGAGCTCGTCGAGCGCGGGCTCGCCGACGCGCTGCGGCGCACGCGTCCGGTCGGCATCCCGCGCCACGATCTCTCGCGCTGGATCGCGGCGCCCGAGTCGGAGGTCGAACCCGGTTCCGCCGCGCCGCGCTCCCTCGAAGCGCGCGTCGCGGGCGAGTTGCTGCGTCGCTACGCGCTCGAGGACCTGCTCCCCGACGCGCTCGAGGACGCGCTGGCCGACGGCGATTTCGGTCTGGAGGACCTCGACCGCGTCCACCTCGACCTGGCGCTCTCGGCGCCCTGCGACCTCTTCGTCGCGGGCGAGTTCGACGCGCCCAAGGCCTTCGAGCTGCTCCAGGAGGTCGCCGGTCTCGCCACGCGCTCCGCGCGCTGCGTCGTGCTGGAGGACTGCGGCGAGCTCTTCCAGGTGCTGTCGCGCGCGCCGCGCGGTTCGGCCCCCGACCGGCTCGGCAGTTGGCTCGCGGCACTCACGGCCGTGTCGCGCGCGTGCGGACGATCCATCGACCTCACGGCACGGCTGAAGAGCCGCGACCGTGGCCCGTCCGCGCCGCCCTGGTTCGAGCGGCTGGTCGAGGACCTGGCGCAGGCCGAAGCCGACGGTCCGCGCGCGGGCCTGCCGCGCGTGCACCTCGACGCCACCGAGCTCGTCGAAGCCGCGGCTTCGCATCCGGCGCTCGAGCGCGGAGTCGAGCTCCTGCTCGCGCGCGGCCGGATCGTGCCGACCTTCGGGTCGAACGGCGAGCGGCCGGTCGGGCCCGGCCTCGCGCGCGGTCCGCGCGAGCGCGGTGCGATCGCCCTGCGCGCCGCCGCGACGTTGAACCTGCCGCGCGCCGCGCGCCGCGCCGGGCCGTGGCGCGAGGACGCCCTGTTCGAGGAACTCCACCGCGTGCTCGGCCTGGCCCTCGACGCGTTGGCCGCCCTGCGCGACCTGCGGCGCGGAACGAGCGCGAAGGGCCCGCGAGCGCGCGGCCTGCACGCGATCGTGCCCGTCGGCCTGCGCGAAGCCGTGGCCTGGATCGGCGACGGCGCGGCGCGACCGGAAGCCGCCGCGCGCCTGCTCGCGTTCCTGGCCGAAGCCGCGGAGCGTCTGGGCAGCGAGCGCGGACTGGCGGTCGCCCTGTGCGGCTCGTTCGGCGAGCGCGACGCGCGCCGGTTCGCCGGCCTGGACGCGCGGCGCTTCCAGGTCGTGCAACCGAACCTCTTCCAGACGGCGGAATCGACGCGTTCCGAAGCCGCCTACTCGCACGGCTTCGACCTGGCCGGCATCCTCGATGCCGGAGGCTCGCGCGCCGAGGACGCGGCCAGCGTGCTCTCGGCCCTGCCGTCGGGCCTGCTCGACGCGCCCGGTCTCCTGCGCGCCATCGCGCGTCCGCAGGACGGACGCGCGCCGCTCTGCGCCGGGCTCGACGCGTTCGAGCGCGCGCGCGCCCGACAGCGCGCGCGCACCGGCGTGCTCTACGCGCTGCCCCGCGAACACGAAGCCGCTTCGCTCTACTCCGACGACGCTCCTCCGACTTCCTGAACGAACATGCGCCTGAAACGACTCCAGCTCTTCGGATTCAAGTCCTTCGCCGACCGCACCGCGTTCGAGTTCGGCGAGGACACCCTGACCGGCGTCGTCGGCCCGAACGGCTGCGGCAAGAGCAACGTCGTCGACTCCGTGCGCTGGGTCCTCGGCGAACAGCGTCCGACCTCGATGCGCGGCGGCGAGATGACCGACGTCATCTTCAAGGGCTCGTCCAGCCGGCCCGCGCTCTCGGTGGCCGAGGTCACGCTGATCATCGACAACGCCTCGGGCAAGTTCGAAGGCCATGGTCCCGAGGTCGCGATCACGCGGCGCGTGTTCCAGAGCGGCGAAGGCGAGTACCTCGTCGACGGGTCGAAGGTGCGTCTCAAGGACGTGCGCGAGATGCTCTTCGACACGGGGCTCGGCAGCCGCGGCTACTCCGTGCTCGAGCAGGGCAAGATCGACGCGGTGCTCTCGGCGAACCCGGTCGAGCGCCGGCGCATCTTCGAGGAGGCCGCGGGCGTCTCGCGCTATCGCCAGCGCCGGCAGGAGACGGAACTGCGCCTGAAGCGCGTGGCCGACGACCTGGCGCGCCTCGACGACCTGCTCGGAGAGCTGTCGAGCCGTGTGCGTTCCCTGAAGATCCAGGCCGGCAAGGCCGAGCGTTGGACCGCGGCCCGCGAGGAGTGGCTCGAGGGGCGCACCCGCCATGCCCGCCACGGACTGTGGATCCACGGCGAGGCGCTGGGATCCCTGGCGCAGAGCGCCGAGGAGCTCGAGTCGCGCGCCACGGAGCTGCGCGAAGCGCGCGACGCGGCCCAGACCGACCGCGCGCTGCGCGAGAAGGAGCGGGCGGCCCTCATGGCCGAACTCGACCGCGCCGCGTCGGAGGCCTCGCGCCTCTCGGGCGAGTCGCGCGCGGTGGACGAGCGTGTCGGCAACCTGCGCACGCGCATTCTGGAGTCGAAGAACGCCGCGCGCGACGAAGCCGAGCGCGCGCGCGTGCTGGCCGCGAGCCTGGCCGAGCGCCGTCAGCAGTGGGGGACGCTGGCCGAACGCGTGGCCGCGCTGGAGACGGCGGCGCGCGAGGCTCACGGGGTCGCGATGGCGCGATCGGTGGAGCTGGGCAACGTCTCGAATCGCGCGGTCGAGCTGCGCAACGCGCTCGAAGCCCGCGGGCGCGCGCTCCTGCGCCTCGTCGCCGAGCGCACGCAGGCCGAGAACCGCATCGCGTCGCTCGAGGGCGCGCTCGCGCAGGCGCGGGAACGCGACGCGCGGCACGCGGAGCGCTTCGAGATCGCGCGCACGACGGTCGAAGCGCAACGCGCGGAGGAGGGCGGGCTGGTCGAGAAGGCGCGCGCCACGGCCGAAGCCCTGCTCGAGACGGAAGGTGCCCGCCGTGTGCTGGCCCAGTCGATGAGCGACCTCGGGACGCAGCTCGCGAAGGACGAGGCCGAGAAGAAGGCGCACGAGATCGAGCGCGCGCGCGTCGCGAGCCGCATCGACGTCCTGCTGGCGCGCGAGCGCGACCTCGAGGAGCTGTCGAAGGGCGGCAAGACCGTGCTCGAGGCGATCGAGCGCCGCCAGGAGCCGGTGGCGAAGGAGGAGCTGCTCGGGCTCCTGGCCGACCACCTGCGCACCGACACGGCGCACGCGCGCGCGCTCGACGCCGCGCTGGGCGACCGGGGCAGCGCGCTGGTCGCCACCGACCGCGGCGCGGCCGAGAAGGTGCTGGCGTGGCTCAAGGCGCGCGAGGGCGGATCCGTGGGCCTCGTGCTGCCGCAGGCGCTGGCGCGCGCGGCCGACGCGGTCGTGATCGACGATCCGCGCGTCGTCGGGCCGCTCGCTCGGTCCGTGCGTTGCACGAAGAAGTTCGAGCCGCTGCGCCACGCGCTGCTCGGCGACGTGTACGTCGCCGTGGACGTGGCCGCCGCGCTGGAACTGGTGGGCGAACATCCGACGCTGCGCTTCGTGACGCTCGAGGGCGACCTCGTCGACGCGGCCGGCGTCGCGGGCGGGCACCGCGCGCTGACGCAGGGCGCGGTCGGACGCCGTTCGAGCGCCGAGGAGCTCTCCGCACGCGTCGCGGAACTCGACGCCGAGATCGAGGAGATCGACCTGCGCAAGGCCGACATCGCGCAGCGGCGCATCGGCATGCAGAAGGACTGGGAGCGTTCGAGCCAGGAGCTCGAAGCGCGCCGCAACGCGCGTTCGCAGGCGGATTCCGCGCTGTCCACGTCGCGCGCGCGCCTGCGCGACCAGGAGGCGCTGTTCCGCGCGCTCGACCAGGAAGGCCGTGCCGCGCAGGCCGAAGCCACACGCCTCGAGCGCGACCTCGAGACGTCGCGCGCGACCTTCACCGGCGCGAGCGAAGGCCACGACAAGGAGCGCGAGGCGCACGCGGCTCTCGAGAGCGAGCGCAGCGGCCTCGACGCGCGGCGTCAGGACCTGTCCGGCCTCGAGGCCGAGGCGCGCTCGAACGCGGCCCGCGCGCGCGCCGAGCACGAGGGCGAAGCGCGGCGGCAGGCCGACATCACGCGCTCGCTCCAGGACAACGAACGCGAGCACGAACGCGCCGCGCGCCTGGCTGCCGAGCACGCCACGGCCGTCGAGCGCAACGAGGCCGAGCTCGAGACGCTGCAGGCGCGCAGCGCCGAGCTGCTCGAGGAACGGGCCGCGGCGGACGAGCAGGTGCAGACGCTGCGCGGCGCGCTCGAGGCCGGCGTGGACGGCATGACCCTCCTGCAGGGCCGCGAACACGCGGTCTCCCGCGAGCTCGAGTCCGTCGTGGCGAAGCTCGCGGACGTGCGCCTCGCCGAGCAGCGCGAGCGCCTGGCGCGCGAGGAGATCGCGCGCCGCGCGCTGGAGGACCTGGCGCTGGAGGAGGCCGCGCTCCTCGACGGCTTCGCCCCGGACGCGGAGCTGTGCGACGTCGAGGCCCTGCAGGCCCTCGACGCCACCGTGCGCGAGCTGAAGAGCCGCCTGGACAAGATCGGGCCGGTGAACACGGAGGCCGTCGCCGAGCTCCAGGAATCGGGCGGACGCCTCGAGTTCCTCGAGAACCAGCGCCGGGACCTCGTCCAGTCGCGCGACGTCCTGGCCGAGGCGATCCGCGAGATCGACGGCGAGTCGAAGCGTCTCTTCCACGAGACGTTCGAGGCCGTGCGCGTGAACTTCCAGCGCATCTTCCGCCAGCTCTTCGGCGGCGGAAAGGCCGACGTCACCCTCACCGAGGGCGACGACCCGCTCGACGCCGGCGTCGAGATCGTCGCGCGCCCGCCGGGCCGCGAGCTCCTGCCGATCGGGCTCCTCTCCGGCGGCCAGCGCACGCTGACGGCGCTGGCGCTGCTCTTCGCCGTGTTCGAGGCGCGCCCGAGCCCGTTCTGCATCCTGGACGAAGTCGACGCCGCGCTCGACGACGTGAACGTCACGCGCTTCCTGGCGATGCTCGAGGGCTACCGCGCGACGACGCAGTTCGTCGTCGTGACGCACAACAAGGTGACGATGGCCGCGTGCCAGCGTCTCTACGGCGTCACGATGGAAACGAAGGGCGTGTCGCGCCAGGTCAGCGTCGAGATCGGCGACGTGGACCGCTGGACCGAGAAGGCCGCCACGGGAGGGCGCGAGGAGAACCTGCGTCAGGTCGAGATGATCCCGCAGGCCGGCGGAGGCCGGATCAGCGAGGTCGTCGCGCACCCGGCGCCGTCGATGAACGCGCCGGTGGGCTGACCCGGTTCGGCCGCCGGGGCGACCTCGCGGCTGCCCGCGGTCGCTCCTCCCCGAATCGCCTGGGCGAAAGCTCGCCTCCAACGGTCCGGTCCACTCGGAAGTAGACTCGGCCGCTCCAGTGGACCCCGTCGGGCGGGCGATCCAGGGACGGGCAGACGAGGACGGAGTTGGCAGGAGCGTCGCGAGCATCGTGGATCGCCGGGTTGGCGCTGGGAGCGCCGCTCTGGGCCCAGGATCCGTCCGCCGGCACCCCGCCCGCGACTCCGCCCGTCGTCCAGCCCGACTCGGGGACGACCCCGCCCGCCGTCGCCCCGCGCGAGGAACCGCCGACGCCGCCCGCGGCGACCATCCAGGGCGCGGGCGACGTCCGGCCCGCGACGACGCCGGGCGCCGCGCCGGTCCAGGAACCGGCCGCTCAGCCGATGCCCGCGCTGCCGGCCGCGTGGGACGCGCGCTACCGCACCCACGAGGACATCGCGGTCTGGACGAACGCCTGGGTGGCGACCGGGCTCGCCGAGGCCGTCGTCCTGCCGGCGTCGCGCAGCGGGCGCAGCACGCCGGCGCTCCAGTTCGGTGCCCCGGGGGAACGCCCGCTGGCGGAGCGGCCGACCGTGTTCCTCCTGGGCGGCCTCGACGGCGTGTCGCTCGCCGGCTGCGAGGGCGTCGTGCGCGCCGTCGACGACCTCCTGCGCGCGCGCGGCACGCTGCCTCCGTCGGTCGCGTTCGTGTGCGTGCCGTGGGCGTCGCCCGACGGACTCGCGCGCACGCTGGCCGGCGAGCCGTGCGACGGACGCGATCGCCTGGCCGTCGACGACGACGGAGATCTCGTGCTCGACGAGGACGGCCCCGACGACGTGGACGGCGACGGACAGATCCTCGAGATGCTCGTCGAGGACCCGAACGGCCCGTGGACGCGCGGGTCCGACGCGCGTTTCCTGGTCCGCGCCGCGAGCGGCGATCGGCTGCGTTACACGCGTTCCAAGGAAGGCCGCGACGACGACGGCGACGGACGCTTCAACGAGGACCCCGAGGGCGGCGTCGTCCTGGACCTGGCCTTCCCCGTGGGTTGGACCGGCGAGCCGGGCGGGCTAGGCGGAGCGCTGCCGCTCGACGACGACCTGTCGCGCGCGCTGGCCGATCTCATGCGCGCGCGACCGCCGCTGGCGGTGCTCGCGTTCCAGGGCAATCACGGGATGCTGGCGCGCGCCGGCGGCGTCGAGGGGCTGCCGTGGAGCGACGGTCCCGGCACGCGCGCCGACGCCGCGGCGGTGCGACTCTTCGCCGAGTCCACGCAGCGCGCGCAGACGGATCCGATCGCGCTGCGGCTCGCGCGCGGCGAATCGCGCCCGGGCGCGGCGCTCGACTGGATCCACTCCGTGGTCGGCGCGCTGGCCTGCGAGGTCGGCGTGTGGGGCCCGCTCGACGAACGCGTCGATCCGCGCGGAACCGCCGGGAATCCGCGCGCGGAACCGCGTTCCGTGAGCGCGGCCGAGGCGTCCGCCCCGAACACCGAGGGCGCGTGGGCGCGCTGGCTCGACGACGTCCGCGGCGGCATCGGCTTCGTGGACTGGCACCTCGTCGACCTGGGCGACAACCGGACGGCGCTCGTCGGCGGATGGCTGCCGCTCGCGCGCGCGAACCCGCCCAAGGAGAACCTGGAAGTCGCGACGCAGGGTCTGGCGCAGTTCGTGAAGAAGCTCGCCGTCGGAGCGCCGAATCTCGAGCTGCGCGTCGTCGAGGCGTCGCGCGACGGAGAAGTGGTCACGGTGCGCGCTCGGCTCGAGAACACGGGTCGTCTGCCGACAGGACTGGGCGGCGCGGAGGGCGCGCGCGTCACGCTGGAGCTGCCGAACGGTGCGCGGCTCCTGTGGGGCGAGCTCGACGCGCGCCTCGGCGTGCTCGATCCGGGTGCGACGAGCCGCGAGATCACGGCGGTCGTGCTCGTGCCGCCGGGCGGCACCCTGAAGCTCGCGGCGCGCGCGCCGTGGGCCGCCCCGGTCACCCGCGAGGTGAAGCCGTGAGACGAGCCTCCGTGCCGTCCGATCGCCGCGTCCGCGCGCCGCGAGCGCTGCTCGCCGCGGTCTGCGTGCTGCTCGCGGCGGCCGGCGTCCGCGCGCACGCGCAGGAACCCGTCCCCGCACCGCCGGAGGTCGTCCCCGAGCCCGCGCCGCCGGTGCAGGTCGTTCCGCCGGAGCCCGCGATCGAGCCGGTTCCGGTCCCCGCCCTCGCGCCGGCTCCCGCGGCCTATGCAGCCGCGTGGACCGAAGCCGCATTCGAGAGCGAGATCGCGCGGCTGGTGGCCGCGCACCCCGCGCGCCTGCGCGTCTCCACGCTCGGCACGAGCAAGCAGGGGCGGCGGATCGCGCTGTTGACCCTCGGCGATCTCGCCGGCGACCCGGATCAGCGTCCCGCGGCCCTGCTCGCGACCGATCTCGAAGCGCGTTTCGGCGAACGTCCGGGCGGTCCCTAGGCCGCTCTCTACGCGGTCCGGATGCTGCTCGAGCGCGCCGAGCGCGAACCCCCGACGGCCGAACTGCTGGCCGGAGTGACGCTGTACGCCGTGCCCGCGCCCGACCCCGACGGCGCGTTCGCGGTCGGGACGGCGGCCGAACGCACCTGCCGCCTGGACCGCAATTTCCCGGCCGGATGGCAGCCCTCGGATGCGATCGAGTGTCCGCAGGGGCCGTATCCGTGCTCCGAGCCCGAGACGCGCGATCTGGCGCGTCTCGTCGCGCAGCGGACGAACATCGGGGCGCTCGCCGTGCTCGTGCGCGCGAGCCCGACGACGGAGTCGGCGCCGCCGGCCGTGGAACCCGCCCTGGCGCGCATCGCGGCACGCACCCAGCTCGACGCGGCTCTGCTCGCACAGGCGCGGGACGCCGCGCTGGCTCAGCCGGGCAGCCTCGCCGCGTTCGCGCGCGCGCGCGCCGGAGCTTGCGTCCTGGCGCTCGATCCGTGGAGCGGCTCGACGGCAGTGGCCGACGGAGTCCGCGCGGGATTCCAGGCGCTGCCTCTCGCCATCGAGGCCCTCTTGCGCGAGCTGCCGCGCCTCGAGGGGACCCGCGTGCGCGCCGAGCGCCTGCGCGAGCGGCTGTGGCTGGTCGAGGTCGAGTTGCGCGTCGCGGGCGGCCTGCCCACGGCGAGCGCCGAGGAACGCGCCAAGGCTCCGGCCAGCGTGTGGCTCGACGCCGAAGGCGCGCGGGTCTCGAGGATCGGACTGCGGCGCGACGGCCAGCCCGTGGGAAACCTCGACGTGCCGCGCGGCAAGACGTGGCGGATCGGGCACCTGCAAGGCAACGAGTCCGTGCGCCTCTACCTGGCCGTGGAGGGCGACGAGGGCGGCGTGCTGCGCCTCGTGTTCCGCAGCCTGCGCGGCGGGCGTCTGGAGTTCGACGTGGCGCTCGGACGCTGACGCTGGACGTTGCATCCAGCCATTCGGCGCAGCGATCTGAGCTTCGGGCCATCGCGCTTCGAGCACGGACAAGACTCCCTCGCCGCGGACTCGCCCAACCCGGAGCGGCCCGCCCCGGAAGAGGATCCCGGGAGCCTGCGGATCGAGCTCCATCTGGCGACCCGCCTGAGCTCCTGCGAAGAGCGAGCCTCGTCTTCCGGCTGCTGGTCGCGAGTTCCCGCGCGATCTCGACGTGGGAAGCAGGTCTCAACCCCGCCAGCGTGGCGTACTCGTCCTCATGACGACTCCCCGCCCCAGTGTTCCTGTCTACAGGACCGATGCCCAAGGCGGAGAGGAAGCGCCCTCTTGAAGGGCTTCAAGACCCTCTTGAACGAGGTGCGCGCATGCACCGTGTGCGCCGACCACCTTCCACTGGGACCGCGGCCCGTCCTCCAACTTCATCCGAGCGCGCGGATCCTGATCGCCGGTCAGGCGCCCGGCCGCAAGGTCCACCTATCGGGTACGCCGTTCGCCGACGCGAGCGGGGATCGGCTGCGCGAATGGTTGGGCATCGAGTCCAAGGTGTTCTACGACCCGAACCGCGTCGCGATCCTGCCGATGGGGTTCTGTTTCCCCGGCACCGGAAGGAGCGGGGATCTCCCTCCCCGTGCGGAGTGCGCGGACGAGTGGCGAGCGTTGCTGCTGAAGCGACTCGAACGCTTGGAGTTGACGCTGGTGATCGGCCAGTATGCCCAGGCGTATCACCTGCCGGAGTCTGGCGCTTCCGTCACCGAGGTCGTGCAGAACTGGCGTACGCACTGGCCGAAGGTCGTGCCGTTGCCGCATCCGAGCCCGCGCAACAACCTCTGGCTTCGGCGCAATCCCTGGTTCGACAGCGAACTCCTGCCGCGCCTGCGCCGCCGTGTCGCGAGCGTCTTGGCCGACGACGCCTGACCTCGCTCGGCTGGCTCCGGGCCGCAGCCCGTGAGTCGTCAGCGCGGCGCGAGCGAAGCCTCGAGATCGGCGAGCCCGCGCAGCGTGATCCGTCCGATCGCGTCCAAGCTCTCCTTCGAGCAGTTCTCGACCGTGTCCTTGTCGGTGTGCCAGTAGGCGTTGTTCGGGCCGAAGTCGAAGTCGATCAGGTCGACGGCTCGCACCCGCGCCATCAGGAAGGGCACGTGGTCGTCGCGCACCTCCATCGACTTGCCGCCCACGTGGCGCCCGAGGCCGATGTCGCGGGCGGCTTTCGTGAAGGTCTCCATGAGCTTGCGGTCCGACAAGGTGTCGCTCGTGAGCTTCAGGTCCTTGTCCCCGACCATGTCGAGCAGCACGAAAGCGCGCAGCGAGTCGAGGCGTCCGTTCTCGCGCAAGACCTTGACGTGGTGCCGCGAACCGTACGTGTTGTCGTCGCCCAGCCATTCCTCGCGGATGGCCTCCTCGCCGTCGAAGAACACGAACCGGTAGCCGATCGCGCGCTTGCCGCCCTGGGCGATCGAGCGCGCCACCTCGATCAGCGCGGCGGTGCTCGACGCGCCGTCGTTCGCGCCGACGAAACGGAAGGACATGCGCTTCGTGTCGAAGTGCGACCCGACGAAGATCCAGCCGGCCTTCGGGTCCGTGCCGGGCAGCTCGGCGTAGACGTTCGAGAACTGGATGTCGCCGGCGGGCGTCTTGTCGGTGAACGTCTCGCGGGCGGGCTCGAGGCCCATCCCGCGCAGCTCGGACTCGATCCACTGGCGGCAAGTCTCGTTCGCCGGGGTCCCGGAGGGGCGCGGACCGATCTCCACCTGGTGCAGGAGGCCCTTCCAGGCGCGCTCGGCATCGAAGGCTGGAGGCGTCGCTCCGCCGCCGGCGTCGGGACAGCCGGCGGAACAGAGGGAGAGGAACAGGGCCGGGACGACGATGCGCGCGCGGGAACTCACGGGTGCGAAGCCTAGCAGAGGCGAACGGCCGGGTCTCTGCGGCGGGGAACCGGGGTGGATGCCTGGAAAGCTCTTCCAGAGGGGCTACGTGCGTCCCGGAGGGCTGGGTTCGCCCCGTGGCAGCGGCGCGGCTCCAGAAGTCGGGGCCTCCGACCGAAAGGCTCGGTACGTCACGACATCCCCGCGCCGCGGAGTTCCTCCGGCCACGGCGCATCTGAACCTCCACCGCTGGAGCGGCCGCCATGTCCGAAGCCCCGCGCACGTTCCTCGACCAAGTCGTCGGCCGCCTTTCGTCGGCGAACCACGCCGCGCTGTCCTGGCAGGGGACGTTCGAGGAGTACCTGGCGCTCGTGGAGGAGCGTCCGCAGATCGCACGGAACGCCTGGCAGCGACTCCTCGACATGATCGAGAGCCACGGGTCGGTCCGCTCGGACAAGACCGGCATGCGGCGCTGGCGCATCTTCGAGGACCCGTTCGGCGACGGCGCGGACGCGGTGTACGGCCTCGACGAGCCGCTGGCGCGCCTCGTGCAAACGATCCGCGCCGGAGCGCGCGGGCTCGGGCCCGAGCGGCGCGTCGTGCTGCTGCACGGTCCGGTCGGTTCGTCGAAGAGCACGATCGCGCGGACCCTCAAGCGCGGGCTCGAGGAGTACTCGCGCACCGACGAGGGCGCGCTCTACACGTTCTCGTGGGACGTCGACGGCGAGATCGTGCCGTCGCCCATGAACCAGGACCCGCTGCTGCTCGTGCCGCGCGAGGCGCGCGCCACCGTCGAGGAGCGGATCAACAAGCGCCTGCGTCGCGAATACCGGATCCAGATCGAGGGCGAGCTCGATCCGGTCAGCCGGTACTACTTCCGCGTCCTGATGGATCGCTACGCCGGCGACTGGCGCAAGGTGATCGGCCACGCCCGCGTGCGGCGCATGCTGCTCTCCGAGAAGGACCGCTGCGGGATCGGCACGTTCCAGCCCAAGGACGAGAAGAACCAGGACTCGACGGAGCTCACGGGCGACCTGAACTACAGGAAGATCGCCGAGTACGGGTCGGACAGCGACCCGCGCGCGTTCAACTTCGACGGCGAGTTCAACGTCGCCAACCGCGGCCTGCTCGAGTTCGTCGAAGTGCTGAAGCTCGACGTCGCGTTCCTCTACGACCTCCTGGGCGCCACGCAGGAGCACGCGATCAAGCCGCGCAAGTTCGCGCAGACGTCGATCGACGAGGTCATCCTCGGCCACACGAACGAGCCCGAGTACAAGAAGCTCGCGTCGAACGACCTCATGGAGGCGTTCCGCGACCGCACGATCAAGATCGACGTGCCGTACAACCTGTCGGTGCGCGACGAGGTCGAGATCTACCGCCGCCAGTTCGCGCGTCGCCGCGTCCCGGGTCGCACGATCGCGCCGCACACGCTCGAGGTCGCGTCGTTGTGGGCCGTGCTCACGCGCCTGGACGATCCGACCCACCCGAGCTTGACGCTCTTGCAGAAGGCGCGTCTGTACGACGGCCAGGACGTGCCGGGCTTCACGCGCGAGCAGGTCGCGGACCTCAAGGACCTCAGCCCGCGCGAAGGTCTCGCCGGGATCAGCCCGCGCTACGTGCAGGACCGGGTCGCGACGTGCCTCGCGGGCGACAAGCCCTGCGTGGGCGCGCTCGACGTGCTGGAGGAGATCGAGCGCGGCTTGCGGCACCACTCGCTGGTCTCCAACGAGGAGACGCGGAAGCGCTACGTCCAACTCGTGTCCCTCGCCCGCGAGGAGTACGAGGAGATCATCAAGCGCGAGGTGCAGAGCGCCATCACGGCTGACCACGATGCGATCGACCGCCTGTGCGGGAAGTACCTCGACAACGTCAAGGCCTACGTGACGCGCGAGAAGGTGGTCGATCCGGACGGGCGTCTGTCGGATCCCGACGAGCGCGTCATGCGCGCGGTCGAGGAGAAGATCGAGATCCCCGAGTCGCGCAAGGGCGACTTCCGGCACGAGCTCATGAACTACGTGGCGGCCTGCCAGTCCGAGGGCCGCACGTTCGACTACCGCGAGAACGCGCGGCTCGTGCGCGCCCTGGAATTGAAGGCCTTCGAGGACCGGCGCGACACGATCCAGCTGACGAGCCTCGTGTCGACCGTCGTCGATCCGGACGCGCTCGAGAAGATCGGGCTCATCCGCGGCCGCCTCATGCGCGAGTTCGGCTACGACGAGGTCTCGGCCGACGAGGTCCTGCAGCACGTCGCCGGCATCTTCGCGCGCGGCGAGGCGAAGCGTCCGGGGGCCGAGGCCGCGTAGGAGTCCCGCCATGCACCGCATCGAACGCGACCGCGCGCGCTTCCGCGAGATCGTCCGCGGGCGGCTGCGATCGGACTTGCGCAAGTACCTCTCGACGAGCGAGCTGCTCGGCCGGCGCGGCGAGCACTCGGTGACGATCCCCATCCC
The DNA here is from genome assembly GCA_026692665.1 of Planctomycetota bacterium. Taxonomy (GTDB): domain Bacteria; phylum Planctomycetota; class UBA1135; order UBA1135; genus JAEUHZ01. The sequence goes on along the minus strand of JAPLOF010000047.1, from coordinate 22,682 downwards.
GCAGATCGAGCTGCCCCGGTTCCATTTCGGCGACAACTCGAAGACGGGCGTCGGTCAGGGCCAGGGCGAGAAGGGCCAACCGGTCGAAGGCGATGCCAAGGACGGCGAAGGCGCCGGCGGCGCGGGCGAGGAGGCCGGCCAGCACGTCCTCGAGGTCGACGTCGAGTTGGAGGACCTGGCGCGCATGCTGGGCGAGGAGCTCGAGCTGCCGAACATCGAGCCACGCGGCGACAAGGCGCTGGTCTCCGACGGCGGACGCTACTCGGGCGTGCGCGACACGGGGCCCAAGTCGCTGCGGCACTTCCGCCGCACGTTCCGGAACGCCTTGCGGCGCACGATCGCGGAGGGCGTCTTCGATCCGACGGCGCCCGAGGTGATCCCGATGCCGGAGGACGAGCGCTTCCGCTGGAAGAAGCGCGCGCCCAAGCCGGATTCGTCGGCCGTCATCTTCCACGTGATGGACGTCTCGGGCTCGATGGGCCGCGAGCAGAAGGACGTCGTGCGCATCAAGGCGTTCTGGATCGACACCTGGCTGCGCAGCCAGTACCAGAACCTGGAGGTCGTCTACATCGTCCACGACGCCGTCGCGAAGATCGTCGACCAGCAGAGCTTCTTCTCCTTGCGCGAATCGGGCGGCACGAAGATCAGCTCGGCCTACGAGCTGCTCCTGCAGCTCGTGCGCGACAAGTACCGGCCCGAGGACTGGAACCTCTACCCGTTCCACTACTCCGACGGCGACAACTGGTCGGCGCGCGACACGGAGAAGTGCATTTCGATCCTGCGCGACGAGCTGCTCCCGCGGGTGAACCAGTTCTGCTACGGCCAAGTCAAGAGCGCCTACGGCTCGGGGCAGTTCAAGAAGGACCTCGACACGGGCCTCGAGGGCGAGGAGAAGCTGGTCACCGCCAGCGTGAACGACCGCGAGGGGATCGCCGAGGCGATCCGTCTGTTCCTGGGGAAGGGGCGCTGATGGCCGGGAAGACCGAACTGCCGCCGCAGCTGCGCCACGAAGCCACGCGCATCGAGCGGATCGCGCGCGCCGCGGGGCTCGACTTCGGCGAGGTCGCGTTCGAGATGGTCGACGCGCGCGACGTGAACGCGCTGGCGGCCTACGGCGGGTTCCCCGTGCGCTATCCGTCGTGGCGCTTCGGCATGGACTTCGAGCGGCTCGACAAGGGCCGGCAGTACGGGCTCTCGCGCATCTACGAGCTCGTCATCAACACCGATCCGGCGTATGCGTGGCTCGTGCGCACGAACAGCGACATGGAGCAGAAGCTCGTCATGGCGCACGTGCTCGGTCACGCCGACTTCTTCAAGCACAACGTGTGGTTCCAGCCGACGGACCGGCGGATGCTCGACCGCATGGCCGACCACGGCACGCGCATCCGGCGCGCGATCGACTTGCACGGCCAGGACGCGGTCGAGGCGTTCATGGACTCGGCCCTGGTCCTGGACAACCTGCTCGACCCGTTCCTGCCGTTGCGCGAGCACATGAAGGTCCGCGCCGGTGCTACGCGCGCAGCCGGGGAAGCGGCGGGTGCCAGCTTCGAGGCCGTGCGCGAGCGCGCGCTGGGCTCCAGCTCCAGCCGTCCGCCGACCTTCGACATCCTGGGATTCCTGGCCGAGCGCGCCCCGGTCGCCGAGTGGCAGCGCGAGCTGTTGCGGATCGTCCGGGCGGAGGCCTACTACTTCCTGCCCCAGCGCATGACGAAGATCATGAACGAGGGCTGGGCGAGCTTCTGGCACAGCCGGATCCTGACCGGCGGCGTGCTGGACGCGTCCGAGGTCGTCGAGTTCGCCGACTGCCACAGCGGGGCGACGGCGTCGTCGCCCGGCAACCTGAACCCGTACAAGCTCGGGATCGAGATGTTCCGCACGGCCGAGGAGCGCGGCCTCGACCTGTTCCGCCTGCGGCGGGTGCACAACGACGCGTCCTTCGTGGACGAGATCGTGGACGAGGATTTCGTGGCCAGGAACGCGCTGTTCCTGTTCGGCAGGAACGGGCGCACGGGCCGCACGGAGGTCGTCGACCGCGAGGCGCGCGCCGTGAAGGAGCGCCTCCTCCTGGACCTTTCCTGGGGCGGCCTGCCGCAGATCGAGCTGGTCGACGACGACCACGCGGGACGTGGCGAGCTGGTCCTGCGCCACCATCACGACGGCCGCGACCTGCAGCTCAGCCACGCGGCCGAGACCCTGAAGAGCCTGTCGCGGCTGTGGGGTGCGTCCGTCCACATCGAGACGCGCGAGGAGGCCAACGTGCGCTGGATGTCGAGCGACGGGGCGGAGATCCGGACGGGCGAGCGCCCCTACGAACGCGCGAGCTGACCCTGGGGCGGACCCGGGCGTGGAAGTCGTCGGACTCGATCCTGGCACCCCGCCCCCGCGGGTAGCTAGCATCCGGCCCGCGCGCGACGCGTTCGCGCCACGAGGACGATCTCTTGGGTCACGCCACGCCCCCCCCGTCGGCGCCGAAAAGCGCCGCTGAGCACAAGCCCTACATCTCCGCTTCCGAGAACATCGCCGAGTTCACGCCCAAGGCGGTGATCTTCGGCGCGATCTTCGGGATCCTGTTCGGAGCCTCGACCGTGTACCTGGCCTTGAAGGCCGGGCTCACCGTCTCGGCCTCGATCCCGATCGCGGTGCTCTCGATCAGCCTGCTGCGTGCCTTCGGGCGCGCGACGATCCTCGAGAACAACATCGTCCAGACGATCGGTTCGGCAGGGGAGAGCGTCGCGGCCGGCGTCGCGTTCACGATCCCGGCGATGCTGTTCCTGTCGACCGGCGCCAACGGTCCGGACTACTTCAACTACTTCACGATCTTCACGCTGGCGGCGTGCGGCGGGATCCTCGGGGTCCTCTTCATGGTTCCGCTGCGTAGGTCGCTGATCGTCGCGGAGCACGGCACCCTGCCCTACCCCGAAGGCACGGCCTGCGCGGACGTGCTCATCGCGGGCGAGAAGGGCGGGAGCATGGCGAAGGTCGTGTTCCAGGGCGTCGGACTGGGCGTTCTCTACAACGTCCTGATGAAGGTGTTCGCCCTCTGGAAGGAGGCGCCGGCCTTCGTGTCGGCGAAGACCTCGACGCTGCCGAACGCGACGGTCGCCGGCGAACCGACCTCCGAGTACCTGGGCGTCGGCTACATCCTGGGGCCCAAGGTCGGCGGGATCATGGTCTCGGGGGCGATCCTGTCCTGGATCGTCCTCATCCCGCTGCTCACGCTCCTCGTGGCCGACGCCGACGTCGCCGCGGACCTCGAGCGGCTGGGGCGCAGCCCGGAGTGGATCGCCGCGGCGTCCGGACCGCGCAAGTTCTACGAAGCCTACGTGCGCTACATCGGCGCCGGCGCCGTGACGATGGCGGGGATCATCACCCTGGTCCGCACCGCGCCGACGATCCTGCGCGCCGTCAAGGAGTCGATGGCCAGCATGCGCGCCCGCGGCACGGCCGGCGCGGCCGTCCTGCGCACCGACCGCGACATCCCCATGCCGGTCGTCGCGATCGGCGCGATCCTCCTGGTCGGCGTCATCGTCGTCCTGCCCATTCTGCCCGGATCGTTCGGGGGCAAGGTGGTCATGGCGCTCCTGATGCTGGTCTTCGGATTCCTGTTCGTGACCGTCAGTTCGCGCATCGTGGGCATCATCGGATCGAGCTCGAACCCGATCTCGGGCATGACGATCGCCACCCTGCTCGGCACGGCGCTCGTCTTCGTCGCGATGGGCATGAACGGCGACGCGTATCAGCCGGTCGCCCTTTCCGTCGGCGCGATCGTGTGCATCGCCGCGGCGAACGCCGGTGCCACGAGCCAGGACCTCAAGACGGGCTTCCTGGTTGGCGCGACGCCCATACGCCAGCAGATCGGCCTGGTCATCGGGGTGCTCGTGTCGGTGCTGGCGATCGGCTGGACGCTGCAGATCCTCGACTCGGGGATGGCCCCCGCGGGCATGGCGCACGGGATCGGGACCGACAAGCTCCCCGCGCCTCAGGCCACGCTCATGGCGACCGTCATCAAGGGCGTGCTCTCGCAGAATCTCCCCTGGGGGTACATCCTCGTGGGCGCCGGGCTCGCGGCTGCGGTCGCGCTGGCCGGCGTCTCGCCGCTGGCCTGGGCCGTGGGCGCCTACCTGCCCTTCGCCACGAGCTTCACGATCTTCCTGGGCGGACTCCTGCGCGCCTTCATCGACAAGAAGACCGGCGCCGCGGCCGACAGCGAGATCTCGTCGGGGATGCTGTTCGCGACGGGCCTCGTGGCCGGCGGTTCGCTCACCGGGGTCGTGGTCGGAGCTCTGTCCGGTGTCGACACCGAGGTCGACGGCAAGCCGGTCGCGCTCATGTCGCGGCTCGCGTCCACGGGCGAGGGCCTGCAGCACAGCATGGCCCAGTCGTTGGGCACGTACGCGCCGGATCTCTTCTCGACGCTGATGTTCGGGCTCCTGGGCTTCGTCCTCTATCGCATCGCGATGAAGAAGTAGATGGCGGAGTTCCGTCCGCACATCGGTCCGGAGGAGGCGCCGCCCGAGCTCAGCGCACGCGCCCTCGTGCTGGGAGCGGTGCTCGGCATCGTCTTCGGCGCGGCGTCGACCTACCTCGCGCTGCGCGTCGGGCTCACGGTCTCGGCCTCGGTTCCGATCGCCGTTCTGGCGATCTGGGCCATCCGCTCCAAGCCCGGACAGCGCGCGATCCTGGAGCACAACATCGTCCAGACGACAGGCTCGGCCGGCGAATCCGTCGCGGCCGCCGTCGTGTTCAGCGTCCCGGCGCTCATCTTCCTGGGCTGGCCGCTCGAGGTCGGGCTCACGACGCTCATCGCGATCACGGGCGGGTGCCTGGGCGTCCTGATGATGGTGCCGCTGCGGCGCTACCTGATCGTCAAGGAGCACGGCGTCCTGCGCTACCCCGAGGGCAAGGCCTGCGCCGAGATCCTGAAGGCGGGCGAGAAGGGCGGCACGAGCGCCAAGAAGGTGTTCATCGGCCTGGGTTTCGGCGCGGCGTTCAAGTCGCTGCAGGCCGTGTTCGGCGGCGTGAAGGGCTCGCTCGCGGCCGCGGTGCCGGGCTTCCGCGGCGCGGAGGTCGCATGCGACGTCGCGCCCGAACTCATGGGCGTCGGCTACATCATCGGCTGGCGCACGAGCCTGATGATGGTCGCGGGTTCGCTGCTCGCCTCATTCGTGCTGATCCCGTCGATCGTCGTGTTCGGCTCGGGGCTCTCGGCTCCGCTCGCGCCGGCGACGACGCTGATCTCGGCGATGTCGCCGGGCGAGGTCTGGTCGAACTACGTCAAGCACATCGGCGCGGGCGCAGTCGCCGCCGGCGGCGTGTTCGCGCTGGCGCGCGCGTTGCCGTCGATCTGGACGTCGCTCGCGGCCTCCGTCGGAGCGCTGCGCGGTGGGGGAAGCGCGCAGAGCACGGTCCGCACGGAGCGCGACACGCCCGTCGCCGTCCTCGTCGTCGGCGCGCTGGCGATCGTCGCCTTCATCTGGCTCGTGCCGGCGTTCGAGATGACGCTGCTCGGCGCGGTCCTGATCCTGTTCCTCGGGTTCCTCTTCAGCGTCGTCAGCTCGCGCATCACGGGCGAGGTCGGCTCCAGCTCGTGTCCGCTGTCGGGCATGACGATCGGGGTCCTCATGGCGACGTGCGGGATCTTCCTGCTCACCGGCCGCGAGGGGTCGGAGTACGCGAGGCTCGCGCTCATCGTCGGCGCGGTCGTGTGCATCGCGATCAGCAACGCGGGCACGTGCTCGCAGGACCTGAAGACCGGCTACCTGCTGGGCGCCACGCCCGTGAAGCAGCAAGGCGCGCTGCTCGTCGGCGTGATCACGTCCGTGCTCGCCGTCGGATGGACGACGTGGCTCCTGAACCGCGCCGAGACCACCGAGGTCCGGCCGCCGAATCCGATCGTCCTGGCGCAGGAGTTCATCGAGCGCAGCCCCGTGACGCAGAGCGTCGTCGACGGGAAGACCTACGCCTTCGTCAGCGTGCGTCCGGACGACGGCCTGCAGATCGCTCCCGGCACCTACCTCGCCGATCCCGCGACGCGCGAGGTCGCGTGGCTGCGCGAGGACGGCATCGGCGCGGGGAGGCTGCAGGCGCCGCAGGCGAAGCTCATGGCGACCGTCATCGACGGTCTGCTGAACCACCGCTTGCCGTGGGACCTGATCCTGATCGGCGTCGCCATCGCGGTGTTCGTCGAGCTGCTCGGATTCCGCTCCCTGACCTTCGCCGTCGGCGTGTACCTGCCCCTGGCATCCACGATGCCGGTGTTCCTCGGTGGTGTCGTGCGCTGGATCGCCGACCGCCGCTTCCGGCGCGAGCCCGATGCGGAGGACGAGCCCGAGGGCACGCTGTGGTGCTCCGGCCTGATCGCGGGCGCGTCGATCCTCGGCATCCTGGCCGCGATGCAGTCGTTCCTGCCGGGCTTCGACACCGACACGTACCTGCATCCGTCGCTGGCGTTCCTCAGCGCCCTGCCGACTTCGTCGACCGACTGGTTCGGGGTCGTCGTGCTCGTCGCGATCGGCCTGCTCATGTTCCGCGGTGCGCGACCGAGCCGCGCGGGCTGAGGCACGCTCGAACGCCGCGTTGACCCATCTTCGACACGACGCGCACGTCGCGTGCGCTCCCGGTTCGCCTATCCTCGCGAGAACCCACTCGTCCTGCTCCGACCGGATCCGCCCATGAACCCCCGCCCCCCCGCGGTCCTCTCCGTCTGCGTCTCCTCCTTCCTCCTGGCCTGCGCCGCGCCCGCGCGGCCGGTGCAGGCCGGGCCGGCAGCCTCCGCGCCCGCCACGGCGACCGAGGACAGCGCGGACACACGCCTGCTCGACCAGCCGGCCGTGAGCGCCGACCACATCGCTTTCGCGTACGCCGGCGACCTGTGGGTCGCGGGAATCGACGGATCGGACGTGAGACGCCTGACCGCGCACCCGGGCGTGGAGTCCCGCCCGCGCTTCTCGCCCGACGGCCGGACGCTGGCGTTCTCCGCTCAGTACGACGGCAACATGGACGTCTACGTGGTCTCCGTCGAGGGCGGTGAACCGAAGCGGCTCACGTGGCACCCGGGCGACGACGTCGTCCAGGACTTCACGCCCGATGGGAGAGAGGTCGTGTTCACGTCGCAGCGCGACGTCCACACCTCGCGCTTCTGGCACCTCTTCCGCGTGCCGGTCGAGGGCGGGTTCCAGGTCGGATACGACCTGCCGACGTGCACCAAGGCCGCTCTCTCGCCCGACGGGAAGAAGATCGCCTACACGCCGCTCGCGGAGGCGTTCCGCGAATGGAAGAACTACCGCGGGGGTACCGCGAGCCGCATCTGGATCTACGACGTCGCCGACCACTCCGTCGTCCAGGTGGAGCAGCCCGCGGGACGCTGCAACGACACGGATCCGATGTGGATCGGGGACCGCCTCTACTTCCGCTCCGACCGCGCGGGCGAATTCAACCTCTACTCCTACGATGCGGCGAAGAAGTCGGTGGCGCAGTTGACGCGTCACGACGACTTCCCGATCCAGAACGCTTCGAGCGGCGCTCGGCGGATCGTGTACGAGCAGGCCGGCTGGATCCACCTGTTCGACCCCGCGACCTCGCGCGCGACGCGGGTTCCCATCGGCGTCCGGGCCGAACGCCTCGAGACGCGGCCGCGCTTCGTGGAAGGGGACCAGTACGTGCGCAGCTCCTCGATCTCGCCGTCCGGGGCTCGCGTCGCGCTGGGATTCCGCGGCGAGATCGTCACGCTGCCCGCGGAGAAGGGCGACTTCAAGAACCTGACCGAGACGCCCGGCGCCAACGAGCGCTATCCGGCGTGGTCGCCCGACGGCAAGACCATCGCGTGGTTCTCGGACGAGAGCGGCGAGAACCAGCTCGTGCTCGGCAGCCAGGACGGCCGCGGCGAGAAGCGCACGATCCGTCTCGATGGGGCTGGGTTCTACGACGGCGCGAAGTGGTCGCCCGACGGCCGCTGGATCAGCTACACGGACAACTCACGGACGCTGCGCGTCCTCGACGTGGCGAGCGGCACGTCCAAGGTGGTGGGGCGCGATCCGATCTACGGCGTGTTCGCGAACATCAGCCACGACTGGTCGCCCGACTCGCGCTGGTTGGCGTTCGCACCGGGCACGAAGACGGGCTTCAAGCGCGTCGAGATCTACGACACCACCGACGGCACGACGCACACGATCACGGACGGGTTGTCCGACGTGTCGGAGCCGGTCTTCGACGCCAGCGGCAAATACCTCTACCTGGCTGCCTCCACGGACGCCGGGCCGTTCCTGAACTGGTTCTCGCAGGCGAGCTCGGACGTCGAGCAGACGAACTCCCTCTACCTCGTGTGCCTCGCGAAGGACACGCCGTCCCCGCTCGCTCCGGAGAGCGACGAGGAGGTCGCGGAGCCGTCCCCGAAGCCGGATGACGCCCAGAAGGAAGGTGCCGCGGAGGCCAGTCCGGCAGCGGAAGACCCCACGAGTGCGAAGGCCACGAAGTCCGCCAAGGACAAAGTCCCCGCGGTGAAGATCGACTTCGATGGACTCTCCCAGCGCATCGTCGCCCTGCCGCTCTCGCGGGCCTATTACACGGGCCTCGCGGCCGGCGAGTCGGGCCAGCTCTTCTACCAGCGCGCCGAGCGGGTCTCGTTCGAGGGCACGCCCGCGCCGACGGCCCTGGCGCGCTTCGACCTGAAGCAGCGCGAAGAGAAGCACTTGCTGGAGAACGTCCAGGGCTTTCGGCTGAGCGGCGACCGCAAGAAGGTCCTCGTCACGACCGGCGCGGGTTCGTGGGTCCGGCCCCTCGGCGACTCGATCGACCTCTCGAAGGGCCAGCTCGCGGTGGATTCCATCCGCGTGCGGATCGATCCGCGCGTCGAGTGGCGTGAGATCTTCGACGAGGCCTGGCGCATCAACCGCGACTGCTTCTACGACCCGGGGATGCACGGCGCCGACTGGCCGGCGATGAAGGCGAAGTACGCGCAGTTCCTGCCGCATCTCGCCACGCGCGCCGATCTCACGCGCGTGATCCGTTGGATGTGCTCGGAGCTCGCGGTCGGTCACCACCGGACGGGCGGCGGCGACACGCTGGCCGAGTTGAAGGCCGTGCCCGGCGGACTGCTCGGCGCCGACTACGAGGTCGCCGCTGGACGCTATCGTTTCGCGAAGGTGTACGGCGGACTGAACTGGACGCCCGATCTGCGCGCCCCGCTGACGGAGCCCGGCGTGGACGTGAGCGCCGGCGACTACCTGCTCGCCGTGGACGGCCGCGAGCTGCGCGCGGACGAGGACGTCTTCGCGCGCTTCGAATACAAGGCCGGGAAGCGCGTCGAGCTCACTGTGGGCCCGAACGCCGACGGTTCCGGCTCGCGGCGCGTGGTCGTCCTTCCGATCGGGAACGAGACCGCGCTGCGCAACCGCGACTGGGTGGAGGGCAACATCCGCCGCGTCACCGAGGCCACGAACGGCCGCGTCGCGTACGTGCACGTGCCGAACACGGCCGAGCTCGGCTTCGTGTACTTCAAGCGCTACTTCTTCCCGCAGAGCGACCGCGAGGCGATCATCGTCGACGAGCGCTACAACGGCGGCGGATCGGTCGCGGACTACTACATCGACATCCTGCGCCGGCCGTACGTCGCGCACTGGGCCACGCGCTACGGCGACAGCTTCGTGACTCCTCAAGCCGCGATCTTCGGGCCGAAGGTGATGCTGATCGACGAGAGCGCCGGCTCGGGCGGCGACCTCCTGCCGTGGATGTTCAGGAAGTTCGGCCTCGGCCAGCTGATCGGCCGCCCGACGTGGGGCGGGCTCGTCGGCATCCTCGGGTTCCCCGAGCTGATGGACGGCGGCGACGTGACCGCGCCGAACCTCGGCATCTGGACCGAGGAGGAGGGCTTCACGGTCGAGAACGTGGGCGTGCCGCCCGACATCGAGGTCGAGCAATTGCCGGCTCTGACGCGCCAGGGCCGCGATCCGCAGCTCGAGCGCGCGATCCAGGAAGTGCTGGCCGAGCTCGACAAGAACCCGCGCAAGCCCGCGAAGCAGCCGCCGTTCCCGGTGCGCGTGCGCAAGTAGGCGCGAGCCGCGCGGCGTCCGAATCGGTAGTCTCGTCGCGCCGATGTCCGCACCGCGCATCTCGATCTGCATCCCGACCTGGAACGGCGAGCGCGACCTCGCCCGCCTCCTCCCGGCGCTCGCGCGGCAGCGCGTCGAGGGCGGCGTCGAGATCGTCGCGGTCGACTCGAGCTCCAAGGACGGGACGCGCGCGTTGCTGGAGGCGGCCGGCGCGCGCGTCGAGACGATCCCGCAGAGCGAGTTCGGCCACGGTCGGACGCGCAACCAGCTCGCGCGCCTGGCACGCGGCGAAGTGCTCGTCTTCCTGACCCAGGACTGCGAGCCGCGCGATGCGGACACCCTCGCGAGGCTCGTGGCGTCGCTCGCGGAGCCGCGCACTGCCGGAGTGTTCGCGCGGATCCTGCCGCGGGCGGACGACGATCCGCTGACCGCACGCACGGTCCTCGACCACGCCGACGCGAGCGAGACCCCTTGGGTGGGGGAGCCCGGCGCCGACGCGGTGCGCTTCAACGACGTCGCCAGCGCGATCTGGCGCACCGTGCTGCTCGAAGTCCCATTCCCCGACTTCGCGTTCGGCGAGGACGTCGCCTGGGCCCGCGTCGTCCTCGAGCGCGGCTATCGCGTGCGCTTCGAGCCGCGCGCGGTCGTCTACCACGCGCACCGCTACACGCCCGCGCAGGCCTTCGAGCGCTACCGGATCGACGCCGCGTTCCAGCGGGAGCGGTTCGGGCGCATCCTCCGCCCCGGGGCGCTCTCCGTGATGAAGGGCATCGCCCACGAGCTCCGGCGCGACGTCGCCCACATGGCCCGCCACGGCGGCTGGTCGCATCTCCCGCGCGCTCTGGTTCTGCGCTCGGCCCAGGTCCGCGGCCAGCGCGCGGGCAGCCGCGGCTAGGAGCTCCGGCCGTGGATCGGCGCGCCCCCTGGCGTGCCGCGCGCCGGACCGCTCCAATGCTCCCCCCGAGCCGTCCGATAGAGCCCCGATGCGCCCCCTCCGTTCCATCTCCGTCCTCATGCCCACGTGGCAGGGCATGGAGTTCCTGGAGCGGGTCCTCGCCGCCCTCGCGGGGCAGAAGTGCGCGCTGCCCTGGGACTTCCGGGCCGTGGACTCGGGGTCGCGCGACGGGACCTGGGAGTGCCTGGAGCGCTGGTCCCAGCGCTTCCCCGTCCCCTTCGCCCGCGAGCGCATCGACCAGGTCGAGTTCGACCACGGGGACACGCGCAACCTCCTGGCAGCGCGCAGCCGCGGGGACCTGCTCGTCTACCTGACCCAGGACGCGATCCCCGGGGGGAGCGACTGGCTGGAGCGGCTCGCGGCGAACTTCGCGGACGAGCGCGTGGGCGCGGCCTACTGCCGCAACGTCCCGCGGCCCGATGCGCGACTCCTGACCCGGATCTTCAGCGCGAACGATCCGGGGTACCAGGCCGGGCGGCGCGAGGTGCGCCTGCCGGACGCGGCGACCTACGCGCGGATGAACGCGCACGAGCGTCGCCTGCTCTACAACTTCAACGACGTCGCCAGCGCGGTCCGCCGGGAGCTGTGGGAGCTTCATCCGTTCCCGCGCACGTGGTTCGGCGAGGACGTCCTGCAGGCGCGCGCATTCCTCGAAGCCGGGTACACCGTGGTCTACGACGACGAAGCGGTCGTCGAGCACAGCCACGACTACGACGCGAAGGAGACCTACGAGCGCGCGAAGATCGACGGCGCGTTCAACGCCGAGTGGCTCGACCGCGTGTGCGTCGCGTCGAAGGGCGATGCGCGGATCCTGGAGAAGCGCGTTCTCGACGAGGACGCGGTGGCGCTGAAGGCCGAGGGCCTGTCCGACGCCGAGCTGGGGGCCGCGCTCGTGGAAGCCGCGCGCCTGCGGGCCGCCACGTTCGACGGACTGCACGACGGAGGGCGCAGCGCGAAACGCTACACCGGCTCGCGCATGCTCGCGGCGGGGCGACTCAAGATTCTCTACGTCGTGCACGGATTCCCGCCCGACACGTGGGCCGGAACGGAGGTCTACACGCTGAACCTGGCGCGCGAGATGCGCTCGCGCGGACACGAAGTCGCCATCCTGACCCGCGCGCCGGCGGCGAAATCGGTCGAGGAGGGCGGTCCGGCCGACTTCAGCGTGCGCGAGGACGAGTACGAGGGGCTGCGCGTGCTGCGGCTGACGAACCGCCTCCAGCACCGGCGCCTGAAGGACAGCTACGTCGACGAGCGCGCGGAAGCGGCGTTCCGGCGCGTTCTGGCTCTGGAACGTCCCGATGTCGTGCACTTCCAGCACCTGATCCACCTCTCGGCCAGCCTCGTCGACGTCGCGAAGGAGGAGGGGCTGCCGACGCTGCTCACCCTGCACGACTACTGGGCGCTCTGCGCGCGCGTGCAGTTGATCCGGCCCGACGGCGTGCGTTGCGAGGAGAACCAGGGTGGCGGGTGCTTCCTGTGCGTGAAGGAGAAGCACCTCGACCGCATCGGCGCGGCCAAGGTCGCCGGCGCCGTGCTGGGCCCGGTCGCGGAGCTCGCCGCCGGACTCGCCGGCAAGGACGAGTACAAGGAGATGATGGAGCGCCACGACTTCGTGCCGGCGGCCTACGCGGCCGCGGACCTGCGCGTGTCGCCCAGCCGTTTCCTGCGGCGCAAATTCGTCGACACGGCGGGCTTCGACGCGCACACGCTCGTCTACTCGGCGAACGGCATGCGCACGGACCACGTCCGCGCGGTGCAGAAGCGCGCGGATCCGGCGGGTCGCGTGCGATTCGGATTCGTCGGGTCGCTCGTCTGGTACAAGGGCGGGGCGACCATGCTGAAGGCCATGCAGCGCCTCGCCGGGGCGAACTGCGTACTCAACGTCTTCGGCGCCTTCGAGCCGGCCAAGGATCCGCACCACGCGGAACTGCGGGATCTCGCCGGCCCGAACGTCGTGTTCCGCGGACGCTTCGACAACGCGAAGCTCGCCGAGGTCTACGCCGAGATCGACGTCCTGATCGTGCCCTCGATCTGGTTCGAGAACGCGCCGATCACGATCCACGAGGCGCACCTCCTCCTGACCCCGGTCGTCGCGTCCGACATCGGCGGGATGGCTGAATTCGTGCGCGATGGCATCGACGGACTGCACTTCCGGGCGGGCGACGACGCCGATCTGGCGGACAAGCTCGCGCGGTTCATCCAGGAACCCGCGCTCGCCCCTTCGCTCTCGCGCGAGTTCCCGCGCATCAAGACGATTCACGAGGATGCCGAGGCGACGGAGTTCCGCTATCGCCAGCTCGCGTGCACGGCCCTGGCGCGCGAGCCCGTGGGCGGCGAGCGCGTCCTCCTCGACGCGCCTGGGATCCAGACCGCCTCGCGCACGGGCGGCGTCGAGCAGCAGGGCGCGGACATGCTGCTCCTGCGCGCCGGAACAGGCGCGGCCGCGGAGTACGATCTCGCGGGCGTGGGCGGCGGGATGCGGCGGATCCGCGTCGAGCAGTACGCTCTCGGCGCCGAAGCGCGTTTGGCGCTGGGCGTGCGCCTCTTCGTGGACGGCCAGCACGTCGGCGACACGCCGGGTTTCGCTTCCGAGGGGCGGGACGGAACACGAACCCACGAATTCGAGCTCGAGCTGCCGCGCGGCGCACGCCGGCTGCGCGTCGAGACCCTGCGCAGCGGTTCGAACGAGACCCACGCGCGGATCCTGCGCATCCAGGTGGTGCGCATGCGGAGCGCGCGGGAAGCGGTCGCGGTGTGAGGAAGCGTCCGTGAAGAAGATCCTCGACAAGCTCGCGGGCCGGCCGGGCCCCGCTCCGGCCGCGCGCGCCGGGCTCTCGAACGCGCCGGCCCCGGATCTCGTCGTGACCCCCGGACCTGCGGTCGCGGAGCGCAACCTGCCGCGCGTCTCGATCGTGATCCTGAACCTGAACGGCAAGCACCACCTGAAGGGCTGCTTCGAGAGCCTCGCCGCGCTCGACTATCCCAAGGACCGGCTCGAGGTCGTGCTGGTCAACAACGGCAGCGACGACGGCAGCGTCGACGAGATGCGCGCGAAGCACGCCTGGGTGCGCCTCGACGTCAACGAGCGCAACGTCGGTTTCGCGGAGGGCTGCAATCAGGGCGCGTCCCTCGCCGCGAAGCCGGAGGTGCTCGTCTTCCTGAACAACGACATGCGCGTGGCGAAGCCCTGGCTGAAGGAGCTCGTCGCGCCCATCGTCCGCGGAGAGTGCGCATCCACGACCGCGAAGATGTACTCGTGGGACGGCAAGCTCATGAACTCCGCCGGCGGCGGCATGAACTTCCACGGCATCGGGATCCAGCGCGGCTACAACGTCGAGCCCGGCCCGGAGTTCGACGTGCCCGTGAAGACCCTCTTCGCGTGCGGCGGCGCGATGGCGATGTCGGCCAGCGTGTACCGCGACGTCGGCGGATTCGACCCGGAGTTCTTCGCCTATTACGAGGACGTCGACCTGGGATGGCGCACGTGGGTGCAGGGGCACGAGACGCGCTACGTCCCGACCGCCGTGTGCTGGCACCACCATTCCAGCACCAGCAAGCGGCTGCCGGCGGAGATGATCCGGCTGCTGCAGACGCGCAATCCGCTGCTCGCGTGCTTCAAGAACTACGACGACGCGAACCTGCGTGCGGTGCTGGCGCCCATGCTGGCGCTGCACACGCGCCGCACGTGGATGGTGTCGGGGCTGCACGCGCGCGACGAGGAGTTCCGCATCGAATCCGCCACGAACCCGAAGTCGGGGTTCTTCCAGCGCATGCTGGAGAAGGCTCACCACAAGCTGGACGAGGAGGTCCTCGTGCGCCGCATCGCGGCCGCGGACCTGATCGGGGTGAACGATCTCCTCGGCCGCTGGGATCACTGGATGGGGCGGCGCAAAGTCGTCCAGTCGAAGCGCCGCAGGACCGACGCGGAGATCTTCCGGTTGTTCCTCAAGCCCCACTGGTGCATCGAGGGCGAGAAGGGCTACGGCGAGCTCCAGCGCGGCATGGAGTCGTTCTTCGGTCTCGACACCGCGTTCCCGGCCGATTCGCTGCCGGACCCGAAAGGCTGATGGTGCGCGCGTGAAGCTGTCCGTCGTGATCCCGGTCTACAACGAGGAGAAGACCCTCGCGGAAATCGTGCGCCGCGTCCAGGCGACGCCGTTCGAGAAGGAGATCGTCCTCGTGAACGACGGTTCGCGCGACCGTTCGCGCGAGATCATGGGCGAGCTCGAGCGGCAGTACCCCAACGTGCGCTGCTTCCACCACGAGGTGAACGCGGGCAAGGGCGCCGCGCTCTCGACGGGCTTCACGAAAGTGACGGGCGATGTCGTCCTCATCCAGGACGCGGACCTCGAGTACGACCCGAACGACTACGCCGCGCTCCTGCGTCCGATCGAGGAGGGGAAGGCCGACGTCGTGTTCGGCAGCCGCTTCCTCGGCGGTCGCTACGCGCGCGTGCACCTCTACTGGCACTACGTCGGCAATCGCATGCTGACGACGGCGTCCAACATGTTCACCAACCTGAACCTGTCCGACATGGAGACCTGCTACAAGGTCTTCCGGCGCGAGGTGGCCGACCGGATCCAGATCCAGTCGCGCACGTTCGCCGTCGAGCCCGAGTTCGCAGCCAAGGTCGCGAAGCTGCGCGCCCGTGTGTACGAGGTCCCGATCAGCTACGCCGGCCGCGATTACTCCGAGGGCAAGAAGATCGGCCTCAAGGACGCCTTCATCGCGCTGTGGGCGATCGTGCGCTGGAGCGTGTTCCACCGGATGGAACCGCTGAAGCGCGGCTGACGAGCGTCGGTCGCGTGCACGGCGGGGGAACGCGGCGCCATTTCCACCGCATGGACGTCCCCGAAGCGCGTCGCGATCCCGAAGCGCACGTGCCTCGCGCCCGACCCGGAAGGTCCGAGCCCTGCTCGAGCCCCGCCGGATCAGCGCCGCGCGAGCTTCGTCAGCACGACGTTCCGGAACTCGATCCAGGCGCCCTCGCTCTGCAGGCAGATCTCGCCCGCGATCTCCTCGCACCAGCTGGCCCGGTTCTGCACTTCGCCGTTCACTTCGAGCGTCAGCTCGCCGCCGTCGAGCGTGATCTTGTAGTGGTTCCACTCCCCGAGCGGCTTCTCGTTCGAGGGCCGCAGCTTCTCGGTGTGGCGGCCCTCGGTCCGCTCGGGCGCGACCACCATCGGCACGGCGTCGATGTTCCAGATGTCGCCCGCGTTGCGGCTCATCAGCTGGGCCTCGATCGACCGCGGCCAGACCTTGTCGGGTCCGGTCCGGCGCAGGAGCACCCCGCTGTTCCCGGCGCCTTTCGTGGCGTCGAAACGCCAATCGAGCTCGAGGACGAAGTTCGTGAAGGTCTCCTTGGTCTTCAGGTAGCCCGCGGGAGATCCGGAGCAGCGCAGGATGCCGTCTTGCACGCTCCACACGTCCGCCACGCCCTTCGCGGGGTCGCTGAGGTGAAACGTCCACTGCGACAGGTCGCCGCCATCGAACAGGACGACGCGTTCGCCCGGAGTGCCAGGGGCCGTGGGGTCGCTGGTGAGCAGCGCGAGCACGTCGGCGATCTCTTGGGGGCCGAGCCCGAGCGCCACGCCGTCCGGCATCGCGGACACGGTCTGCCGCGCGCGCGTCGCGATCTCGCCCGAGGGAATCGCGTGGCGTCGGCCTGTCGTGTCGCGCAGGACCAGCTCGTCGCCGTCGCGCACCACGAACCCCGTGTACAGCTCCTCGTCCTTCGTCTCGACCAGCCACGTGTCGTAGCCGAAGGCGATGCTGGCGCTCGGGTTCAGCATGGCGTCGAGCAGTCCCTCCCGCGCGTACTTCTGCCGCACGGCCGAGAGATCGGGCCCGATGTCGGCGCCGCGGCCGTGGAACGCGTGGCACTGGGCGCACGTCGCCTGGCCGAAGAAGAGGCTCGCCCCGCGCGCGGCCGAACCTTCCATGCGCGCCAGCTCGGCGACGGAAGGCAGCGGAGTCCCGCTCGCCGTCGCGCGCTCGAACTGCGCGCTGGCCAGCGCGCGCACGGCCAGGTCGGGCGAGCGGAAGATGCGCTTGGAAACCGCCGCGTGCGCCGCCGCCGACAGCTTCCCCGTCTTGGCCAGCCGGATCACCTCGAGCCCGCCCTCGCGGGTTTCGCACAGGGCCTCCGCGGCGGCTTCGACGTCCGCATTCGCGGCGTCCGCGTTCGAAAGCACGCGCGAGAGCTCGCGCACGCGCGCCTGCAGGACGCCCTCGTCCAGGAGGACCTGGAACTCCACGTCGCTCCGGCCCTGCTTCGATCCGGAATCGTCCACGGCCGCCTTCGCCGTGAAGCGCGTCGATCCCGCGGGCAGGTCGAATTCGGTGACCGAGTAGGCGTGCGACCCGAGGCCCTCTGCCCAGGTCTTCCCGTCGACCACGATCGGTCCGCCGGTGCAGTTCTTCCCGCGTTGCGTCTGGCCCCAGGCCGCATCGGCGCGCACCCAGGGGATCTCCGCCAGCTTGGCGATGCCCCCAGCGTGCGCGACCCGCGGCTCGAGCCAGTCGATCCAGTCCGCGGACTGGCCGTCGTTCCCTTCGGTCGCGACGAGCCACAGCTTCTTCGCTCCCGTGACGTCGACGTCCACGTCGACGCTTCCCTTGCGCACGATCGGGCTCGACCAGACCAGCACGCCCTTTTCGTCGGCACCGCCGACCTGGCGCGCGAGGTCGAAGCCCTTCCAGTCGTTCTGGTCGCGGTCGAGCACCCACCAGCGCGCCAGCTCGCGCGTGTCCTCGGGACCGGAGATCGCCAGGTCGACCATGGCCTCGCCCGCGGCGCGCGAGCGCACGAAGGCGAGCCCGTCGATCGTGCGGCGGCGTTCGGCCAGCGGCAGCGTGTCGGTGCGCGCGCGCGCCGCGAAGCCCGGCACCGCGGCTTCGGGGTGCAGGCGCCAGGCGAGACCCGCGAACCGCGGCGACCAGCGCAAGGGGTCCTCGTGGCCGAGCTCGCGCACGAGATCGGGCCAGAGCGCAGCCTCGTGGCCCTCGGCCGCGAGGCCAAACGCTTCGAGGTACGCGCGGTCCGCGCCGTCGTAGCCGCGCGCGAGCGCCAACAGGAACGCACGACTCTTCTCGAGGGGAACGCCGCGCAGCGCGACGGCGAGCTCGCGGCGGACGGCGGGGGACTTGTCGACGGCGAGCTTCTCCCCGTGCTGCAGGATGTCCACGCCCGCGGCGCGCAGCGCGCGGACGGCGGTGATCCGCAGATCGGGTTCCTCGTGCGAGAGCGCGATGCGCGTCACGTCCGGGACGAGGCGCTCGAAGCGCGCCGCGATCCAGATCGTGCGGGCCGCGAGCCGCTTCTCCGTGTTCCCGAGGGACGCGCGCAGGCGCGCTTCGACCGTGGGATCGCGCTCGGCGGCGATGGCGCGAGCGACGATCCCACGCACGCTCGGGGCCGGATTCGCCAGCGCCTCGATGCGGCCAGGCCCGTGCGAGAGCTCGAGCTTCGTCGGGTAGATCCACTGTCCGGTCGGCACGATCCGCAGGATCCGTCCGTAGGCCTCGCGATCGCCCGCGGCGTGTCCGCCTACGCCCGGATCCGACCAGTCGGCGACGAAGATCGTCCCGTCCGGTCCGACGGCCACGTCGCTCGGCCGGAACCAACCCGCGCGCTCGCTCTCGGGCGCGTCGGCCTTGGCTGCGATCAGGACGCCCGGCTCGAGCTCGATCCCGGCGCCTTTCGCGCGCGGTCGCAGCGCGTAGACCTTGCCCGCGCCCGCATCCGCGCACAGCACGCGGCCGTCGAGGTCGTACCCGAGCACCTCGCTCTCGTAGACGGCGACGCCCGTCGGTCCACCCGCGCCGAGGCGCGTCCCGGCTGGCGCCACGCCGGGATCGTCCTGGTGCCAGTGCGCGGTCCACGTGTCCTGGCCCGGGCGGCGATCCGACACCCACGTGCGCGATCCGTCGGCCGAGAAGTAGCCGTGGTTCGCGCCTTCCATGCACCACAGCGCGCGACAACCCTGATTGCCGTCGTCGTCGTTGTCGCTCTGGTAGACGTTGCCGTACGAGTCCAGCGCGAGCTCGTAGTTGTTGCGGAAGTTGTGCGCTCGCACGGCGAGCCCGCGACCGTTCGGGTCGATGCGCAGCACGAGCCCGCCGGTCCACACACGCCCGTCGTCGGACACGAGCCCCGGGCGGTTGTCGGCGCTCTGCGCGCCGCCGTCGCGGTACAGGGAGCCCGAGCGCAGGTTCCACCCGTCCTTGTCGGCCACGAGGTGCGGCCCCGCGTTGCCCGTGTTGAACCACAGCGACATGTCCGGTCCGAGGACGACGGAGTGCAGGCCGTGATCGTGATCGTGGCCGCCGAACCCGGTCAGGAAGGTGGCGCGCGAATCCGACACGCCGTCCTGGTCGTTGTCCGTGTACACGTAGAGGTTCGGCGAGCAGCTCACGAACACACGTGCGCCGGAGACGCAGATCCCGAGCGGGACGACGAGGTCCGGATCCTGCACGAAGACCTGCGAGGTGGTCGCGACGGCATTGCCGTCGGGATCGCCGAGGATCACGATCCGCTCACCGCCCGGATGCTCCCGGCCCGGGTTGCGGCCGCCCCACTTGCGATAGTTCACGCCTTCCGCGACCCACACGCGCCCCTGAGAGTCGACGTCGATCGCGGTCGGGTTGTAGAGCTTCGGCGACTCGGCCCACAGCTTCACCGACAGGCCGATCGGCACGTCGAAGCGCGACGTCAGGTCCTTCGGCGCGATGACGGGGCCGCCGGACGTGGGCAAGCCGCCCAGGCCCTGGAGCGGCAGCGCGGGCGCGAGGGCGAGGAAGAGGTGCCGTGCGGCGAGGGTCGTGACCATCGCCCGCCAGGATAGCGGCTCACACGGGGAGGTTCGGCAGCGCTTCGTGCTGGGGCGCGGCGAGGACGCGGACCCGGTTCGCGATCCCCAGGCGCTCGAGGGTCGCGTGGGCCGTCTCGAGGGCGATGTCCGGCCGGTTCGTCTTCTGCGAGATGTGCGCCAGGACCAGCGTGTGGAGGTTCTCGGACGCCAAGAGCTCGAGCATCTCGGCGCCCTGCGCGTTGGACATGTGGCCGCGCCCGCCGGCGATCCGCCGCTGCAGGACGGCCGGGTAGGGTCCGCGCGCCATCAGCTCGGGGTCGTAGTTGAACTCGAGCACGAGCACGTGCGCTCCTCCGAGCTGGCGCGCGACCTCCGCGTCCGGTCGGCCGATGTCGGTCAGGATCGCGGCGACGCGGCCCTCGTGCTCGAAGCGGAACGCGACCGTCGGGTCGCAGTCGTGGGGGATCGGCACGCTGCGCACGCGCATTTCGTCGCCGCCGGTCCGGGACGCGAGCGGACTGTCGCGTCCGATGGCGAGCGCCGCGCACGTCTTGGCCCGGCGAGCCCAGGGGTGCGTCAGCATCGAATCCGCCGCGTGCAGGGTCGCGCGCTCGCGCTTCGCCACGAGGCCGGCCGAGCGCGCGTGGTCCAGGTGGCCATGCGTCACCAGGACGTGCTGGATCGCGCCCGGCCCGAGGCGCGCGACCTCGAGGCGCCCGAGCATCGCCTCGCGGCCCAGGCCGGCGTCGACGAGGGCCGCCACCTCGCCCGCCCGCACGAGCGTCGAATTGCCTTCGCTGCCGCTCGACAGGACCTGGATGTGCACGTGCGGACTGTACCCGAGGCGCGCGCTAGCATGTCGGCCCCATGCGCGCCCAAACCACCCTCGGCATCGCCCTTCTCGGCCTCGTCGCCTGCCAGTCCGCAGACTCCGCGAAGAACGGACCGAGCCCCGCGCAGCGCCTCCACGACGACGTCGCCTGGCTCGCGGACGACGCGCGCGAAGGACGTCGCGCGGGCACGGAGGAAGGTCTCGTCGCCGGGCGCTGGCTCGCGGAGCGCCTGCGCGCGCTGGGCCTCGAGCCGGCGGGCGACCGGGGCTCGTACGAGCAGGAGTTCTCCGTGCCGCTGGAGCCGCGCTCGGGCGGCGGATCCGGGCTCGAGGTCGCGGCCGGCGTGCGCGTCGGCGAGGGCGCGCAGAGCCTCGCGCCGCTCTTCTGCTCCGAGAAGGGAAGCGTGAGCGGGCCGGTCGCGTACTGCGGCTACGGCATCGAGCTCTCCGCGCGTGCCTGGGACGACTTCGCGGGCCGTGATCTCCAGGGCAAGATCGTCGTCCTGGTGCGCGGGACCCCCAAGAGTCCGCCGGCTGCGCCGGCCGGATCCGCGGAGGTCCCCGCGAGTCCGCACGGGGCCCCCGACCGCCAGGCCGCCGCGCCGGATCCGCACGCCGCTCCGAAGTCCGCGGGCCCCGGCGCCGCCCCCGCGAATCCTCCCGCGAATCCCCACGCGACCGCGGCGTCCGACACGCCCGCGCGCGCGCACGGCGACATGCAGCTCGTCGCGGCCGGCGACCCGTTCGTGAATGCCGGCCTCGTCTTCATCAAGGTCATGAACGCGAAGCGCCGGGGCGCCGCCGCCGTCGTGCTCCTGCAGCATCCGTCCGACACCGGCCAGCCCGTGCTCGCCTTCCACGAGGGCGGCAGCGGACGCGCCGGCATCCCGTGCATCGCGCTGGCCTGGAAGGACGCGCAGCGGGTCTTCGGCCCGGGACTCGCGGAGTGGACGCGCGACCTCGAATCGAAGCCCGCGCGCGCCGATCAGGTCGACTCGCGCGCCTTCACGCTCTCCGCGGACGTCGAGCGCGGCCACGGCAGCGCGGTGAACGTCCTCGGGATCGTGCCGGGACAGGATCGCACGCGCACCGTCGTCCTGGGCGCGCACTACGATCACCTCGGCTACGGCGGCACGGGCTCGCTGGCGCCGGGCGTGCGCGCGATCCACAACGGCGCGGACGACAACGCGAGCGGCACCGCGGCCGTGCTCGAGATCGCGCGCGAGCTGCGCGCCGGTTCGAAGCCCGCCTGCGACGTGCTGGTCGCGCTGTGGTCGGGCGAGGAGCTCGGACTGCTCGGCAGCGAGTGGTGGGCCGAGCATCCGACCGTGCCTTTCGCGCGCGTCGTCGGCAACGTGAACCTCGACATGGTCGGGCGCGCGGGCGGCGGCAAGCTGCAGGTGCTCGGCGCCGGATCGGCCGCGGAGTTCCCGAGCTGGCTCGCGCAGGCTGGGCCGGCGGCGGAGCTCGAGCTCTCGGTGAACGCTTCCGCGTCGGCGATGGCCGGCAGCAGCGACCATGCGACGTTCGCGAAGCGCAAGAAGCCGGTGCTCCACCTCTTCTCGGGACTGCACACCGACTACCACAAGCCGACGGACGACACCGAGCGCTTCGAGGCCGAGGGCGCGGCGCGCGTGGTCGAACTCGCGGAGGACCTCGTGCGGCGCATGACCGCGGCGCCGGGCCTCGCGTTCGTCGAGCCGCCGCCCGCGCCCGAAGGCGAGAAGCGCGTCGCGTCGGGCTTCAACGCCTGGTTCGGCTCGATCCCGAACTACGCGTTCGAGGGTCCGGGCGTGAAGATCGACGGCACGTCCTCGGGTTCGCCGGCGGAACGGGCCGGGTTCCTGGCCGGCGACGTGCTGCTCACGATCGGCGAGGTGAAGGTCGCGAACGTGTACGACCTGACGTACGCGCTGCAGTACTACAAGCCGGGCGACGTCGTGCTGGTCGCCTTCGAGAGGGACGGCAAGCGCGACGAGACGCGGGTGACGCTGTCGTCGCGGGGCGTGCGGTAGTCGGAGGTACGGAGCCAG
>JAPLOF010000046.1 GCA_026692665.1 Planctomycetota bacterium | reverse complement strand
AGGCACAACTCCGCCGTTTTCGATGCGGCGCGCGCGGCGCGCGCCGCATCGAAAACGGCGGAGTTGTGCCTGGCTCCGTACTCCTACCGCTCCCCGCTCAGCACACGCGACGCCCCACCTACGGCTGACGGCCGGAGAGCTCCGGCGGCCAGACATACGACGACCGCAGGAGCGCGGCATACCCGCCCTCGAGCCGGTACTGCTCGAGGCGTTCCTGCGACCGCTCGCGCAGCTTCGACTGCACGGTCGCGTCGGCGAACTCGGGCACCTTGGCGGGCGTCCGCTCCAGGAACCGCACGATGCGCAGGAGCGGCTTGCCGCGCGGCGCGGTCTCGATGGGGCTCGACAGCTGGCCCGGCGCCGCCTTCTCCGTGAACGCCGCGATCTCCGGGAAGAGCTCGCGCAGGCGAGCTTCCTCGACGTCCGTGACCCCGTCGCCTTCGCGCACGCCGCCAACCTCGCGGGCCAGGCTGCCCATGTCCTCGCCGGCCTCGATCCGCGCGACCAGGCCGCGCGCGAGCTCGCGCGCGGCGTCGGCTCCGCCGGATTGCGAGATGTCGAGGATGATCTGCTGGAACTTCACGCGCCCGACGCTTCCGCCCAGGGCATCCATCTCGGCCGGGCGATCGACCGCCTGCACGTACTGGAGGTGGAGCGCTCCCGGCCTCACGTAGCGGTCCGCGACGACACGCCCGAGCGGGCCCGGGGCATCGCCCGTCAGGCCGTCGCGGTAGAGCTGGTCGTAGATGTCGTCGCGCAGGAGGCGGCGCACGTCCGGCCCCGACACGTCGCGCGACTCCAGGAACTTGGAGAGCCCGACCACGCCGTTCTCGCGCTTCTGCATCTGCTCGAGGCTGTCGGCCACGCGCGCGTCGATCAGTTTCTCGTCGACGCCGAGGATCGCGCCGGCTTGGACGCGCAGGCGCTGTCGGACCCGGTCGCCCAGGATCTGAGATTCCGCTGCGCGGCGCTCCGTGTCGGTCGTGAGCTTGCGTGTCCGCGCGACGCTCTGGAGGTCACGCAGGAGCTGCGACTCCGTGATGATGTCCTGGTTCACGACCATCACGATGCGGTCGACCGTCCGCCACGGGCGCGCCGAGTCTTGCGCGGGGCGCGGGCCGATCGGCGCAACCGCGGACGGAGAAGCCGGATCCTGCGCCAGCGCGCCGAGCAGTAGGAGGAACATCATCATTTCGGGCGCGGCATCGTGGGGGGCGGCGCCACGCGGCGCAAGAGCCCTTCGAACCACTGCAGGGCCTGCGCGGCCGTCCGGCGGTCGGGCGGCAAGGGCAGGTGGAGGATTCCGGTGCGGATCGGTCTCACGTCGATCCCGCGCAGGTCGATGCCGGTCTCGAGCGCGACGCGGTCGGCGTACTCGAGCACGTAGACGTCCTTGCGCCACAGGAGCCGACGCACGCCGAATTCCTCGAGCCGCGCCTTCAGCCGGAAGAGCTTGACCAGGTTGACCGCCTCCTCGGGGACGCGCCCGAACCGGTCCCGCAAGCCGTCGAGCGCGCTCTTCATCTCGCCGTCGTCGTGGATGGAGCTCAGCTGGCGCAGGACCTCGACTCGCGCGCGGGAGTCCGGGATCCACGCATCCGACAGGAACGCGCGCAGGCCGAGTTCGAGCTCCGCGCCCTGCGACTCCTGCGAGGTCACGACGCCGTCGACGTCCACCTCGCCACCGGCGCGCAGCTTCTCCGTCGTCTGGTGCAGCAGGCGGCAATACATGTCGTAGCCGACCGCGGCGATGTGCCCGGACTGCTCGGGACCGAGCAGGTTCCCGGCTCCGCGGATCTCGAGGTCCTTCATGCTGATCTGGAACCCGGCACCGAGCCGCGTGAGCTCCTCCAGCGCCTTCAGGCGTTCCTTGGCCTCGTCGCGCAGGGGCTTCCACTTCTCCACCAGGAGGTAGCAGTGGGACTTCGCCGTGCCTCGCCCCACGCGTCCGCGCAGTTGGTGCAACTCGGCCAGGCCGAATTCGTCGGCGTGGTCGATGACGATCGTGCCGGCCGTCGGGATGTCGATGCCGCTCTCCACGATCGTGGTCGACACGAGCACGTCCACGTCGCCGCCGATGAAGGCGTCCATGACGCGCTTCAGCTCGCGCGCGCTCATCTGCCCGTGCCCGATCGCGTACGAGCACTCGGGGACGAGGCGCTGGATCCGCAGCGTGAGCTGTTCGATCGAGTGGACGCGGTTGTGGAGGAAGAACACCTGTCCGCCACGGTTCTTCTCGCGCAGCAGCGCCTCGCGGATCAGTTCGTCGTCCTCGCAGAAGCCGAGGACCGTCTCGATCTCCTGGCGCCCCTCCGGCGCGATGGTCAGCGCGGAGATGTCGCGCAGGCCGGAGAGCGACATGTGCAGGGTGCGCGGGATCGGCGTGGCCGACATCGTGAGGAGGTCGATCTCCGCGCGCAGCTTCTTGAAGTGCTCCTTGTGCGTCACCCCGAAGCGCTGTTCCTCGTCCACGATCACCAGGCCGAGTCGCGCGAAGCTCACGTCCTTCGAGAGGATGCGATGGGTGCCGATGAGGACGTCCACCTCGCCCTTGCCGACGCGCTCGACGACCGCGCGTTCCTCCTTGCCCGTCACGTGGCGGGACAGCGAGGCGACCTCGACGGGGAAGTCGGCCAGACGCTCGCGAAATGTCGCCTCGTGCTGGGAAGCGAGCACCGTCGTCGGCACGAGCACGGCGACCTGTCCGCCGCCGCACACGACGCGGAACGCGGCGCGGATGGCCAGCTCCGTCTTGCCGAAACCCACGTCGCCGCACAGCAGGCGGTCCATCGGCCGCTCGGCCAGGAGGTCCGAGCCGATCTCCCGGTCCGCCGTCTCCTGGTCCGCGGTCTCGGTCCAGGGGAACGCGTCGATCATCTCCTGGACCATGAGGGAGTCGAAAGCCCAGGGAATGCGCTGGCGCAACGCACGCCGCGCCTGCACCTCGAGCAACTCCGTCGCGAGGTCGCGGATCGCGCGCTCGACCTTCTCCTTGCGCTTGCGGAAGGAGCTCGAGCCGATGCGGTCGAGCGGCGGCGACGAGGATCCCGTGCCGATGTAGCGCTGCACGAGGTCGATGCGCGACGCCGGCACGAACAAGGAGACCTCGTCCGCGAAGAGCAGCTGCAGGTGCTCCTCCTCGCCGCCGCTGCGCTCCATGCGCTTCAGCCCGGCGAATCGCGCCAGTCCGTGAACCGCGTGGACCACGAGATCGCCGACCCGGAGCTCGAAGAAGGACTGCAGCGCGCGGACCTTGTGGGGTTCGCGCGTCTTGGCGATCGAACGGCGGCCCACGATGCCGAGGAGCTCGCGGTGGTTGACCACGAGCAGCTTCGCGGCCGGGATGCGGAACCCGCGCGCCAGCGATCCGACGCGCAACTCGACTCCGTCGCCGCCGCCGTTCTCCGCGAGGATCGTCGCGAAGCGGTGCTCCTCGGCCTCGTTCTGGCACAGGACCACGACCCGCGTCCCGTCGGCGGCGGCCTCGCGCAGCGCCTTGGGCGCTTCGCGCGCTCCGACGCCGAGCCCCTGAACGGAGCGTGCGTCGAACCCCAGCCCGCCGGGGAGGCTCTGCAAGTCCAGCGTGCGCCGTTCGCGCAGGATCTCTCCGAGCTTCAGCAACGCCTGCGCGTGACCGGCCGACTGGATGCGCAGGCCCCCCGCTCGATCCTCGATGCGCAACGGCTCGATGCGCACGTACACGGAAGTGGGGGGGAGCAGGCTGGCGGGCAGCGCTCCCTGTCCGTCCTCGATCCCGCCCGCGTCCGACGCGAGGCTGACCTGCACCTGCGTGTGCGTCGCCACGCTGCGCTGGTCGACCGGGTCGAACGTGCGCAGGGACTCGATCTCCTCGCCGAAGAGCTCGATGCGCAGCGGCAGCTCGCTCGAGAACGTGTACAAGTCGAGGATCTCGCCGCGCAGCGACACCTCGCCCGGCCGTTCGGCGAGCGGCGTGCGCTGGTATCCGCTCGCGACGAGCCGTTCGAGCAGGCCCTCGGGATCGAGCTTCTGGCCGATCTGGAGTCCGAGCCACTCGCGCTCGATGTCGGTGCGGCTCGGAACCGGCTGCAGGAGCGAGACGAGCGAGGCGACGATCATGCGCGGCCGCGCTTCCGATGGACCCGCGAGTCGCTGCGCGACCTGCAGACGAGCGCGCAACCCCGTGAGGTCCGCCTCGCCCGTGCGGAGCGAGGTCCCGACGCCCTCTCGCGCCGGCAGCCACACCGGATCCGCGCCGAACGCGGCCAGGTCGTCCGCGAAGCCCTGCGCTTCGGCCTCGCCCGACGTCACGACGACCCACGGTCCGGGGGCACGTGATGCCAGCCAGGCGACCACCAGGGCTTGCGAAGAGCCCCACAAGTTCCCGGCCAGGACGCTGCGCTCCCTCTGCAGCGCCTGCGCGAGCCGCTCGAGTTCGGGCGTGCTCGTCGAGGCCGCGTCGAACACGACCGCCGCGCGCGCGGTCTGCGCGCTGACGACCTTCTCGGTGACCGCGCTCACGCCGAAGCCGCCTCGGTCGCGGGCGAACCGTCCTCCAGGACGAGCAGGGCTTCGCGCGCGGCCCAGGTCTCGGCCTCCTTGCGCGTGCGGCCCCACGCGCTCGGAAAGCGCCGGCCCGCCACGTCGACCGCGATCTGGAACGCACGCGCGTGCGCCGCCCCGCGCTCGTCGAGCAGGACGTATCTGGGCAGCCCCCCGAGTTCGCGCTGGCAGAGCTGTTGGAGCTCCTGCTTCGGGTTCTGTCCGTGGCTCGCCTCGCGAACACGGGCGAGCGCTTCCCGCAGGGTCGCGCCCACGAACGCACGCACCGCCTCGAGGCCGCCGTCGAGGTAGACGGCACCGAGGACCGCCTCGTAGATGTTCGCCAGGACCGAACGGGGCAGGACGCGATCCTGGAGCCCCGGCCCGAGCCGCACGAGCTGGTCGAGACCGATCCGCGCCGCCGCTTCCGCCAGGGACTTGCGCGACACGACCGAGGCCTTGCGCTCGGTCATCTCGCCTTCGGGGAGCTCCGTGCCGCCGGAGCGGAACAGTTCTTCCGCCACCACGAGGTCGAGGGCCGCGTCGCCCAGGAACTCGAGTCGCTCGTTGTCGCGCTCGCAGCCCGCGGAGCTGTGGGTGAGCGCCAGCTCGAGCAGCGCGGGATCGCGGAATTCGTGGGGGACGGTCGGCATGGTCTCGGCGGATTCCGCGAAGGATCCGGCCGGGGAGTTCCACAGTATAGGACGCCGCGATGCCCCCCATGGATTCCGACTCAGCGATCGAGATCCGCGACCTCGTGAAGAGCTTCGGCGCGGCACGCGCCGTGGCCGGCCTGTCCCTCACCGTCCGGCGGGGCGAGAGCCTCGGGTTCCTGGGGCCGAACGGGGCCGGCAAGACCACCACGATCCGGATCCTCTCGACGCTCATGGCGCCCACGTCGGGCTCGGTTTCGGTGCTGGGCCTCGATCCGGTCCGGGGGAGCGCGGAGCTCCGCGGACGCATCGGCGTGGTGCCGCAGGAGATCGCTCTCTACGACGGCCTCACGGCGCGGGAGAACCTGGAGTTCTTCGGGCGCATGCACGGTCTCGACCGCGCTCGGCTCCAGGAGAGCGTGGGCCGGGCGCTCGACGAAGCCGGGCTCGCCGATCGAGCGGGGGATCGCGTCGAGACGTACTCGGGCGGCATGAAGCGGCGCCTGAACATCGTGGCTGCGCTGTTGCACGCGCCGGAGCTCGTCTTCCTCGACGAGCCGACGGTCGGCATCGACCCGCAGTCGCGCAACCACGTGTTCGAGCTGGTCGACCGGCTGCGCGCGGCCGGTACGACGCTCGTCTACACGACGCACCAGCTGGGCGAGGTCGAGCGGCTGTGCGACCGGATCGTGATCCTCGATCGCGGCCGGACGATCGCGGAGGGCAGCTTCGAAGGTCTGCGCCGGCGCGTCGGGGGTGCTCGCGGCGGCCGCGGACGTCTCGAGGTCGGTGCGCGCGCGGACGAGGCGCTCGCCGCCCTGCGCGCCGCCGGGATCGAGGCCCGATTCGACGAGGAGCTGCCCGATCTCGAGCAGGTGTTCTTGACGCTGACCGGCCACGCGCTGAGGGACGAGGCTGACGGATGATCCGCGCGGCACTCACCGTGGCCGCGAAGGACCTGCGGCTCTTCGTGCGCGACAAGGTCGCGCTGCTCATGTCGTTCGCGCTCCCGATCGTGCTCGCGACCGTCTTCGGCGCCGCGATGGGCAGCGTCTTCGGCGGAGGCGACGCGAACCGCATCGAGCTCCTGTTCGAGGACCTCGACGGGTCGCCGGCATCGAAGGCACTCCTGGTCGAGCTCCAGGCCCAGAAGGCCCTGCAGGTCGAGGTGCGCGCCGACGTCCGTTCCCGCGTCGAACGGGGATCCGCTCCCGCGGCGATCCTCGTGCCCGCCGGATTCGGCGAGGACGTCGCGGCCGGCCGCAAGCCGCGCCTCGTCCTCTACCGCGACCCGGGCAAGGAGATCGAGCAGCAGATCCTGGCCGGGAACCTGGTGCCCGTGCTGATGCGCGCGACGGGGCCGGCCGTCGCGAAGGAGATGATGAAGCGCGGCATGGAGGCGATGGGCTTCCCGGCCGGCATGCGCGAGATGGCCGAGTCGATGTTCGACGCGCAACCCAAGGCGCATGACGGCGCGGCGGCCACGAACTCGAAGAACCCCTTCGACTTCGACGGCGAAGGCGCATCCGCGCTGGGGCTGCAGGTCGAGGACGTCGCCGGTGGCTCGAACTCCTCGCAGAAATCCGCGGGTGGCTCGCACGCGATCGCGGGGATCGCCGTGATGATGCTGCTGTTCGGGCTCACGGCCTGCGGCGGCACCATCCTCGAGGAAGAGGAGTCCGGCACGCTCCAGCGCGTGCGTCTCACGCCGAACGCGGGTGCCTCGATCCTCGTCGGCAAGATGCTCTTCACGGTGGCCGTGGGGCTCTCCCAGCTCGTCCTCCTTTTCGTGTACGGAGGCCTCGTCTTCGGCGTGCCGGTCCTCGCCGAGCCGCTGGCGCTGTTCGTCCACTCGGTCGCCGTCGCCTGCGCCGCGGCGGGATTCGGGCTGTGCCTCGCCGTCCTGTGCCGCACGCGCAAGCAGCTCGAGGGACTCTCGACGCTCCTGATCCTCACGATGAGCGCCTTGGGCGGCAGCTGGTTCCCGCTCGCGATCGTGCCCGAGTGGTTCCGGACGATCGGCCACTTCACGCTGAACGCGTGGGCGATGGACGGCTACCAGGGGATCCTCTGGTACGGGAAGGGCCTGTCCGGGATCGCGTTGGACGTGCTCGTGCTGCTCGCGATCGCGGTCGCGACCGGGTGGTTCGCCTGGGCCGGCTGGAAGCGGCGATTCGAGCGCACGGACTGAGCTCGCGGAGTCCGGTGGAGGGGCACGCAGGCGTCGCAGGTCCTG
The DNA here is from genome assembly GCA_026692665.1 of Planctomycetota bacterium. Lineage (GTDB taxonomy): Bacteria > Planctomycetota > UBA1135 > UBA1135 > JAEUHZ01. The sequence goes on along the minus strand of JAPLOF010000046.1, from coordinate 3,807 downwards.
TGCCGAACGGGATCAGCACACGGCAGTGACGCGCAGGTAAGTCGCGGGAATGAGCGTGGCCTCCCGGTTCTTGCTCTGGTTGTGCTTGGCGAACAGATCCTCCAGTTCCTGCTGGAGTGCCGCCGCGCGCCCGCCCTTCTCCGCGGCTTCGAACGCGTTCATCGTCGGCCCGTAGTAGCTCCGGAACGCGGCCACGAACTCGGCCGTCGGTCGGGGCAGTTGGAACGTGAACGTGTCCCTCGAGAACGAGATCTTCTCCTTCGGGATCCCGGCGCCGCCGAAGCGCTCGATCACGTTGCCCTCGACTCCCCACGTCATCGGGCTGACGAAACCCTCGGGGGGCGGGGGCGTGTAGGCCGAGCTGATCTTCAGGATCTGCGCCACGAGCGTCGGATCGTTCGGGATCCAGTTCCCCATGACGATCCGCCCGCCGGGGCGGGTCACGCGCACCATCTCCTTGGCCACGTCGAACGGCTTCGGTGCGAACATCGCTCCGAAGATGCTGACGACGAGGTCGAAATCCCTGTCCTTCAGCCCGTCCAGGTTCGAAGCGTCGCCGTGCTGGAAGCGGCAGTTCGTCAGGCCCTCGTCGCTTGCCCGCTTGTTCCCGGCGTCGACGAGATTGCGCGCGATGTCGACGCCCAGCACGTGCGCGCCGAGTCGAGCCTGGGGCAGGGCCGTGGTCCCGTCACCGCACCCGAGGTCCAGGACCTTCATCCCGCGCGTGACTCCGAGGCTCTTGGCCAGCGCCTCGCCGCTCTCCCTCATGCTGGCGGCGATGCGGGTGAAGTCACCCTTCTCCCAGAGTGCTTGGTTCGGATTCACGAGGCTTCTCCTTCTTGCGGGCGAGAGTGAAGGCACGGCGCCGTGCCTGCAGGCACGCGGGAACTCCGCGACCGATTCCTCCAGTGCAACGATGCTAGGGAACGGTGCGCTGCTTGGCGAGCCACTCTGGATCGCCGACCCGCGCGCACCGGAACGGCCTCAGGGCAGCTGGATCTCGACCACGTTCGTGCGCAGCGCGACGGCTGTCGCGCCGGGGACGCGGATGAGCGCCTCGATCGCGAGCTTCGTTCCGCTCGGCAGGCCGGCCGGAACGGTCCAGGACGTGGAGCCGCGCCCTCGTCCATCGATCGCGACCCCGAGGTTCCCCGCGAGCGGGCCCGCGACGAGCGGTGCACAGCCGAACGACGGCGGGACGAGGCCGGTCAGACGCCCGATCCGAACGCGCGCGCCCGAGAGCGGCGGTGCCTCGGAGATCGAAAGCTCGAGCATCGAGCCTGCGCCGGGACAGCCGCGCACGAACAGTCGCGGATACGCCGGACCCTCGGGACAGCCCGGAACGACCGGCACGACACGGCCACGACAGCCGAGGACGAGTCGCGCATAACCGCGCTCGGGAGCCGTGTGATACGCCTCGGGCGCTCCCACGACGAAGTCGCCCAGGCCGTCGCCGTCGACGTCGCCCATCCGGGCCAACCCGAGGCCGAGCTCGTCCTCGATGCGATCGCCCCACAGGAAGAAGAGCAGATCGCCGCTGGCGCCCGAGCGCACCCACACGTTGCCGGGATGCTGTTCGTTCAGGTCGTGCCTTCCGGAGTAGCCGTAGTCGGGCACGCCATCGCCATCGACGTCGCCCAGGCTCGCCAGGCCCTTGCCCAGGTGGTCGTCGCCCGTGTTGCCGATCCAGCGCGAGAGCACCACTCCGCTGCTGCCGGAGATCACCGACACGCTGCCCGGCTGAAAGCTCCCGCTGCCGGCGTCGTCGTTCCATGCGCCCACGAGCGCGTCGGGGACACCGTCGCCGCTGACGTCGCCGATCCCGGCGATGGTGTGGCCGAACTCGTCGAGCGCGGACGCGCCGAACCACGTGCGCAACGTCGCGCCCGTGGCCCCCGAGACCACGAGGACGGCGCCCGCATCGGACGCGGCGAGGTCCGACCGCTCGGCTCCGATCATGAGGTCCGTCACGCCGTCCAGGTCGAGATCGCCGATCGGGGAGAGCGACACGCCGAACCGGTCGTTCGTGCTCGTCCCCGAGAGCGTGCGCAGCGTCGCGCCGCTCGCGCCGGACACGATCCGCACGAACCCCGCGCCGACGGAGTTGCGCGGCGCGCCGACCGCGAAGTCCGCGCGCCCGTCGCCGTCGACGTCGCCCAGGCCGGCGAGGGACGATCCGAAGAGCGCTCCGCCGCTGCCCCCAGTCAGCGTGTACAGCGGAACTCCCGTGGCGCCCGAGAGCACGCGCACCGAGCCCGAGTTCGAGGCGCCCACGTCCGCGCGCGGAGCCCCGACGGCGAGGTCCGCGCGACCATCGCCATCGACGTCGCCGACGATGGCGACCGCCGCGCCGAATTGATCTCCCTTCGCCGCGCCCGACCACGTGATCAGTCGCAGGCCGGTGGCCCCGCTCAGGAGGCTCGCATCCCCGGTCCCGGGAAAGCTCGGATGGAAACGCGGCGCGCCGACGAGCGCGTCGGGCACGCCGTCGACATCGATGTCGACGCCCCCGGCGATCGCGATGCCGAACGCGGCGCCGTCGGCGGCACCGCGCGTCGTCCAGGCGACCGACTGCGCGCCGGCGAGTGCCGACAGGGCAGTCGAGGCGCAGACGACCGAGATCGGGAATCGCGAGGTCATGGAACGGCTCCGGCCCGCGCGATGGTGCGGGCACCGATCGATCCTACCGCGACGGCTCGAATCCACCTGCGATCCACCGCGGCGGACTCAGCGTCCGGTTGTTCTCTCCCATCGAGCGCCACGAGGCGATCAGGGCACGATCGGCCAGTCGGTCGAGCAGCGGTCCGAGCTCCCTCGGCTCGGGACCCTGCTCACGTGGATTCGAGTGCGCCGCCCCTCGGCCACCAACTCATCACGCGGCTTCAAGTTCCCCGCAGGAGCACCGGCAGCGCGAGCGCGATCGAGATCAGCGTGATCACGACCACGGCCCGTTCGCGCTTCATGCTGCTCACCAGGTAGACGCCGGGCACGATCGTCGCGAGCGAACCGGCGAAGAGCGGCAGGAGGAGCCACCAGTCGACCTTGAGCTCGTTGCTCGCCGCGGCACCGAGTGCGTAGGCGATCACGGCGGTGGCGGCCATGAACACGCGCCCGAGCAGCGAGGATCCGATCGCCTCCCGCGGCTCGATGCGCAGGAGGATCAGGAGCTTGACGCCGATCGGTCCCCAGCCCGCGCCCGAGATGCCCGACGCCAGGCCGGCGACGAGACCTACGCTGCCGATGCGAGCGCGCGACACTTCCTCGACCGGCCGCGACTCGCGGATCCCGCCCCAGCGCAGCGTCGCGAGCACGAGCACGCCCACGGCCACGATCACGCCTGCGACGACGCGCCCGACGACGTCCTTCGGCAGCGACGCGGCGAGGAACGGGCCCGTGAACGAGCCAGCCATTCCGCCGACGATGAGCGGCACAGCGACGTGCTTGCGGACGTTGCCGAGGCGCACGTGCGCGCCTGCTCCGAGCGGGATCACGAGCACTTGCAGGAACATCGACACGGCGGCCGAGAAGCGCGCGTCGACGCCCAGCAGGAGCAGCCCGGGCACCAGCACGCCGCCGTAGACGCCGATCGAGCTCGCCGCGAATCCCGCGGCGGCCGCGACGAGAGCCGAGGTGAGCACCAGCGTGCGCTCCTCGGACTGTGCGAAGGCGAACGTGCCGAGGACGAGCATCGCACACGCGATGGGCAGCGCGACCGTGACGAGCAGTCTGCGCGCGTCGATTCCGCGCGGCTTGGGCCGGATCGCGCCGCTGTCCGCGCGTGCGTCGTCGCTGCGCGCCGACTCGGAC
>JAPLOF010000045.1 GCA_026692665.1 Planctomycetota bacterium | reverse complement strand
CGGTGCTTGCGGCTGCGGCGTGCCCAACACGGACTCCGACAACGACGGCACCCCGAACTGCACCGATGGCTGCCCGAACGATCCGGCCAAGATCGCGCCAGGGGTCTGCGGCTGCGGCGTCGCCGACACCGACTCCGACGGCGACGGCACGCCCAACTGCAACGACGGTTGCCCGAACGATCCGCTGAAGACCACGCCCGGCGCTTGCGGCTGCGGCGTGCCGAACACGGACTCTGACAACGATGGCACTCCGAACTGCACCGACGGCTGCCCGAACGATCCGGCCAAGATCGCGCCGGGGGTCTGCGGTTGCGGCGTCGCCGACACCGACTCCGATGGCGACGGGACGCCCAACTGCAACGACGGCTGCCCGAACGACCCGCTGAAGACCACGCCCGGGGCCTGCGGCTGCGGCGTGCCGAACACGGACTCCGACAACGATGGCACGCCGAACTGCACCGATGGCTGCCCGAACGATCCGGCCAAGATCGCGCCAGGGGTCTGCGGGTGCGGCGTCGCCGACACCGACTCGGACGGCGACGGGACGCCCAACTGCAACGACGGATGCCCCAACGATCCGCTGAAGGTCGGCCCGGGGATCTGCGGCTGCGGCACGGCCGACACGGACGCCGACGGCGACGGCGCGTACGACTGCGACGGCGGCGACATGTGTCCGAACGACCCGCTCAAGATCGCTCCGGGATTCTGCGGGTGCGGGATCCCGGACACGGACAGCGACGCGGACGGCCTGCCCGATTGCCTCGACCAGTGCCCGAACGATCCCCTGAAGGTCGTGCCCGGAGCCTGCGGCTGCGGCGTGTCCGACGCGGACACCGATTCCGACGGCGTGCTCGACTGCGTCGACAACTGCGACGCGCTCGCGAACCCGTCGCAGGCCGACTGCGATGGCGACAGCATCGGGGACGTGTGCGAGCTCGCGGCCGGGAGCCTCGACCTCGACGGGAACGGCGTCCCCGACGAGTGCACCGGCGCGATCGCGAGCTTCTGTCCAGGCGACGGATCCGGCGCGGCCTGCCCGTGCGGCAACGCCAGCCCCGCGGCACCGGTCGCGGGCTGCCTCAACTCCCTGGGCACGGGCGGCCGACTCGCGGCCACCGGCGTGCCGAGCGTCGCGGCGGACACGCTCGTGCTGGTCGGCAGCGCGATGCCGAACAGCAGCGCCCTCTACTTCCAGGGCACCTCGTCCCAGAGCGCGGGCGCCGGCGTCGCTTTCGGTGACGGACTGCGCTGCGCGGCGGGCTCCATCCTGCGGCTCGGCACGAAGAACAACGCGGCCGGGACTTCGCAGTACCCGGGTGTCGGCGATCCGTCCGTCTCCGTGCGCGGCGCGCTGCCGCCGAGCGGCGGCACGCGCACCTACCAGGCCTGGTACCGCAACGCGGCCGCGTTCTGCACGAGCTCGACGTTCAACCTCACGAACGGGGTGATCGTGGTGTGGCGGCTGTGAGGCCGCGACGCGCGGTACGGCGACTCAGCGCGCCGCCTGCGCGTTCCGCTCGGCGTTGAGCGTCGCGTCCGTGTAGGACGCGGGGTTGCTCATGCCCGTCGTGTGGCACCAGCCCGTGATGTGGCCCATCGAGTTCGCGCCCGGCAGTTGGCCGCGGTCGCGCTCGGTCGTCCCGTCGTTCGGCTGGCCGAGCCAGAGGTTCGCCAGCGCGCTGCAGGCGCTGCCCGAGTTCTGCGTGGTCCAGTAGTAGACCTTCGAGCGCGCCCAGGTCGGGATGCCGGCCAGCCAGATCGGCGCGCCGCCCGTCGTCATGTCGTTGTTCACGCCGCAGGCGAAGAATCCCAAGCTGGCGAGCGGGGTTCCCTGGTACGGCGAGCCGACGCTCTGGATCAGGCGCGGGCCGGTCGCGTGGTCGAGTCCGCTCGCGTAGTAGGTGAGGAGGTGCAGCGCGGCCATCCCGCCCTGGCTGTGCGCGACCACACCGAACGAGGTTTGCGCGCTGGTCGCCTGACGCAGGAGCAGCGCGAACTGGTCGTGCGTGCGGTTCGCGTTCGGGTCGAGGAACTCGAGCTTCGGTTGCGTGAAGTGCGCGGCGGGCCAGATCGAACCGCCCGAGCAGTACCCGTGCACGAGCGCCAGCGCCGGTCGCAGGAGCACCGGCCCGGCCTGTGTGCGCGGGCCGACCGGCACCGCGGATCCGCCCGGGCCCTGCAGCATGCTCTGCGTCACGAGCGTCGCGCCGACCACCGGGAAGATGGGCATGTCGAACGCGATCTCGTCCGCGAGGTCGTGGGGGACGTCGGTGTCGGGGTCCTGCACGCGCACGCGACGCAACACGAACGGCGCGCTCGCCCCGGCGAGCTCGATCCAGCGCGTGTCGAGGAGGAGCGGGAGGTCCTGGAGCCCCGTGCGCTCGACGGGCTCGAGCATCCGCGAGAGCCAGCACACCGGCACGAGGCGGCCCTCGGCGGACGTGCCCCACACCTCGGTCGAGACGTGGAGTTTCGCGGGCGGACCCAGCGGCAGCGCTTCGAGGTCGATGCGCACGCGGCCGTCCGCGGAGAGCCGTGCGCTGACGCCGCCGGTGAGGGCGGCGCGTCGCTCGATCACGGGGAACGAGATCTGCGCCGTGCGCGCGATCGTCGCGCCGTCGATCGTCGTGCCGGTGAGGTCGACGCGGGCGCGCACGGGCCCGCTCGTCCAGCGCGGCAGCAGGGCTCCGAACACGCCGTCTCCAGCGCGGCCGTCAGCGTGGCGACCGTCGTCGAGGAGCGGGAGGGACACGCTGCCCGTGGCGAGCTCGACGACCGCGACCCCGGTCGCACGCGCGATCGGCGCGGCGTCCTCGAAGCGCGCGACGACTCCCAGCTCGACGTCGCTGCGCAGTTCGAGGGTCGAGACGTGCAGCGCGAGTCGCGCCGAACCCGCGGTGCGCGCGACGAGCCAACCGCTCGGCGGCGGAGTCGAACTCGGGAGGCCCTCGGCGCGCGCGCGGATCCGCCACGAGCCGACGCGCACGGCGGAGAGATCCCAGCGGTCCGCGCTCCAACCGGCGGCGTCCTCCAGGCCGTCGCGCGAATCGCGCCGGGCCTCGCCGCGCCGGCTCGCGCGGTCGAGATCGAGCGTCGTGCCGGCTTCGTCCACGAACTCCCACGTCCAGTTCACGGCGCGCGGCGTGAGCAACACGACGTTCAACTCGCCGTCGGCGTCGACGGCCACTCCCGTCTCGAGGGCCCAGCCCGATCCCGGCGTCCACGACGTCTCGACGGCGCGGATCTGCACCGGGGACGAGACGCCGGTCTGCTCCGGCGCGGGCAGGACGACGGTGCCGGAGCGGATGTCCGCGGGCGGCGCGGCGACAACCTTCGCGTACGAGTCGAGAGGCTCCTGTGCGCGCGCGGATCCCGCGACGAGGAGGCCGGCGAGGAGCGTGAGCACGGTCAGGATCGGGCGCGAGCGCATGGCGGATCTCCGGAGTGCGGCGCGGTTCCGCGCAGCGGTCCCCCGAGCCTAACCGAGCCCCGCCGCGTCCGCGCGTCAGGCCGCCGGCCCGCCCAGGCGTTTCCCCACCTGCTTCAGGATCTGCTCGGCCACCTGATCCGGGTGGTAGCCGCCGACCATGCGCACCACCGCCTTGCCGTGGCGCTCGCACACGGCCGGCAGCTCTTCGGTGACGCCGTGGCGGTTGAGCTTGATCAGGAGCAGCACGATCGCGACCTCGGGCCGCGCGACGGAAGGCTCGAAGAACGAAACGCTCGGGTTCGTCTCGCTGGTCTCGGGCCAGAGGACCTCGGAGAGCTCGAACGCCACCCGCAGCCGCTCGGCGTGCTGGTGCCGCGGATCGCCGCCGATCACGAGCATCACGCGGCCGCGCAGGAGCTCGGCGACCTGTTGCGTCGGCGAGAGCGGACCGCGCGGCTTCTCGACGCGGTGCGCGCCGCTCTTCGCGACGCGTCCGAGCTCGCTCTGGAGGGCGTAGACGTTGTCGACGAGACGGCGCTCCGGGATGCGTCGTGCGAAGTCCTCGAGCAGCCGTCGCAGCTCCACGCTCTCGTGGTGCGCTGGCGAAGCGAGCGCATCACGCACGAGACCGCCGAGCTTGCGCCATTCCTCCTCCGGGTCGTCGGCGGTGCCGTGCACCAGCCGTTCGAGGTGGAACCGCAGCTTGTTCAGGGTCTTCGCGTCCATGGCCGTGACGCCGCGAGAGTGCCGCGCGCGGCGCTCGGGGGGAAGCGCGCTCCTCAGGACTTCTGCCGGTAGACGCGCACGCAGCGGTCCAGCAGGCCCTCGCGGTCCTCGACGGGCTTCCAGCCCAGCTTCTCGCGCGCCAGGTCGCAGGCGAACACGACGCCGAGAGCGCGCGCCTTGAGATCGCGCCAGCTCGGGAACTCGACGCCCGCCCGCCGGCCGGCCTTCTTCACGACCCACTTCCCGATCTCCAGGGTCTGCGAGAGCTCGAGCCCGCGTGGATGGAAGTGCAGGTCGCGGCCCGTCGCCACGCGCAACTCGGTGACGATCTCGGCCGCGGTGAGCGGCGCGCGCGCGCACAGGTTGAGCGCCTGCCCGTCGACGTCGGTGCCCTTGTAGCGCGCCATCTTCGCCAGGCCGTCGGCGACGTCGTCCACCCACACGATCGGCAGCGGGTTCTGGCCGTGGCCCCAGCCCACGCAGTGGTTGTCGCGGTTCCAGATGCCGAGCCCGGAGTGCTGCATCGGCGTGCCCGCGCCCATGACGACGCCCGGTCGCGCGATGACGAGGGGCAGCCCCTTCGCGCGGTGGAGTTCGAGCAGCGCAACCTCGGCCGCGATCTTGCCGCGCGAGTAGAGCGAACGCTCCGCGGAGAGCGGATCCGTGGCGGTCGAGTCGCGAACCTCGTTGCCCGTGGCGTCCGGCCCCGTGTAGAGCGATGCGATCGAGCTCACGTAGACGAAGCGTCGCAGGCCGGCCGCGAGCGCCGCCTCCGCGGCGCCGACCGATCCCTTGACCATCGAGCGTTCGACGGCCTCCCACGTGTCGCCGTTGCCGGTAGCGAGCGAGATCACCGCGTCCGCGCCGGCGAAGGCCTGCGCGAGGCTCGCCTGGTCCTCCAGGCGTCCGCGCACGAAGCGGATGCGGCCCGATTTCACGCCTTCCGCCACGATCGGCGGCAGCGAGTGCGCGCGGCGCGCGACGACCGTGACCGGCGAGCCGGCTTCGAGCAGCTTCGCGACCGTGCGCGTGCCGATGAAGCCCGTGGCGCCGAGCACGACGACCTCGCCGGCCCGCGCCGGTCCCGCTGCGGGCGGTTCGGGCGGCGGCGGCGGAGCGGCGGGCGCGGCCGATGCCAGCGCATCGCACCACGCCAGCACCTCGGACGCGCGCGCCGCGTCCGTCGGCGGCTCGATCCCGGCGCGGTACGCGGCGTGGAAGCGCTCGATCGACTCGCGCATGCCGACGAAGAACGCGTCGAGGCGCGGCGCGACGCCCAGCGTGGTCTGGAACCAGCGCGCGGCCGTGGCGCGCGCATCGCGCCGCATCTCGGCGCCGCGCCGGGCCGACGCCAGGTAGCTGTTCCAGAAGTCGAGCCACCCGGTCTTGCGCTCGCCCGACAGCGTGTTGTGGAAGAGATCCGCCTCGAGGGATCCGTCGGTGCCGAGGACCTGGAGCGTGTTGCGCGTGAACCCCTGGCCGAACGCGCAGTAGATCTGCATGGAACCGCGCTCGCCCGTGCCGCTGGCGGACCAGCGGTCGACGAAGACCTGGCCGGGATGCAGCTCGCGGCGCGAGATCAGCGTGGTCTCGACGTGTCGCGGCGCGCCGATGAGCGCGTGGACCTGACCGAGGGGGTGGACCGCCGCCTCGAACACGATGTTGCGCGGCTCGCGGAACATCCAGTGCGCGAAGTCGCCGGCGTCGAGCTGCGCCAGCGGCACGCTGAGGGTGACCTGCACGTGCTCGACGCGTCCGATCTCGCCCGCGGCGACGCGCTCCAGCAGGCGCGTGAACGCCGGATGGTGGACGTTGTTGTGGTTCACGCCGACGACGAGCCCGCGCGCTCGCGCCCGTGCGTCGAGCGCGCGCGCGTCGGCCGCGGAGAGCGCCAGGGGCTTCTCGGCGAACACCGAGATCCCCATGTCGAGCAGCTTGCCGACGAGGGCCACGTGCGTGTCGGGCGGCGTCAGGAGGTGAGCCACGTCGACCTGGAGGGTGGCGAGATCCTCGATCGAGGTGCGCACGCACTCGACGCCGAACCGGCGGGCCAGCGACTCGGCGCGCGCGCGGTCGGTGTCGACCAGCGCCACGATCTCGCACTCCTCGATCCCGCCGACGCAGGTCAGGTGGTAGTCGGCGATGTAGCCCGCGCCGATCACCGCGACGCGCGTCTTCCCCTCGGGGCGCCGATCGTGCTTCTGCGTCGGCATCGTCTGGGCTCCCGCCGCGGGCACGCGCTCGGGGCCGGAGAGGATAGCGGAGCGCCCCGCGGGGGCCTGTGTCGTGCTGCCGGGTGCTTCCATGGGGACTCCTCCTATCGGCGCGCCGCCCGCCCCGGTGCAGGGCACGAACCGGGTTCTCGTGACTTTTCCCTCAGGTCCGGAACCGCGGTTCCCGAAAGGACGGCCATCTCCTCCTTCTTGGGCCCGGCATCCACGCTTCGGCGGGGGTGTCCGGGCCCTCTTCTTCGCGCGGGGCCCGCCTTCGGCCCGTGGGGTCTTGGACCGGTGCGGACCGAGCGGTACGCTCCCCGTTTCCCCCGTCCCGGACCGCCGCCCGGGAAGCCCGCGGCGCCGCCGAGTCCTGGACCCGGATCCGCGCCATGAAGTCCCCCGACTCCCCGTTGCCTTCGTTCCCCGAGGGGCTGACCTTCGACGACGTCCTCCTCGTGCCGCGCGAGTCGGACATCCTGCCCCGCGACGTGCAGCTCACGACCCGCTTCTCGCGGAACGTGCCGCTGAACATCCCGCTGGCCTCGGCCGCGATGGACACGGTCACCGAGGAGAAGCTCGCCGTCGCGCTGGCGCGCGAGGGCGGGATCGGCGTGATCCACCGGAACCTCTCGATCGAGGGCCAGATCCGCGAGGTCGACAAGGTCAAGCGCTCGGCGAACGGCGTGATCCTCGATCCCGTCACGCTGCCTCCGAACGCCACGATCCGCGAAGCGCGCGCGATCATGCAGCGCTACAACATCTCCGGGCTGCCGATCGTCGAGGGCGGGCGCCGCGTCGTGGGCATCCTGACGCGCCGCGACTGCCGCTTCCAACGGAGCGACGACACGCCGGTCGGCGAGATCATGACGCGCGACAACCTCGTCACCGCGCCGCCGGGGACGTCGCTGGAGCAGGCGCGCGAGATCCTGTTCCGCCACAAGGTCGAGAAGCTCATCCTCGTGGAGCGCGGCACGGAACTCGCCGGGCTCGTCACGATGAAGGACCTGAACATGCTCCAGGCCTTCCCGAGTTCCGTCGTCGACGGACGCGGACGGCTGCGCGTCGCCGCGGCGATCGGCGTCCACGATTACGAGCGCGCCGAGGGCCTCGTGAAGGCCGGCGTGGACGTCCTCGTCGTGGATACGGCGCACGGGCACAGCGCGAACGTCGCCAACACGGTGCGCGAGATGAAGCGCCGCCACCCGGTGGACGTCGTGGCCGGAAACGTGGCGACGGCCGAGGGTGCGCGCTCCCTGGTCGACGCGGGCGTGGACGGGGTCAAGGTCGGCATCGGACCGGGCTCGATCTGCACGACGCGCATCGTGGCCGGCGTCGGCGTGCCGCAACTCACCGCGGTCCTCGATGTCGTGCACGCGTTGAAGGGCACCGGCGTGCCCGTCATCGCCGACGGCGGAATCCGCTTCTCGGGCGACCTCGTCAAGGCGCTCGCCGCCGGCGCTTCGTGCGCCATGCTCGGCAGCCTGTTCGCCGGGCTCGAGGAGAGCCCGGGCGAGGTGATCCTCTACAAGGGCCGCTCGTTCAAGAGCGTGCGCGGCATGGGGTCGCTGGGCGCGATGCAGGCCGGTGGCAAGGAACGCTACCGCCAGGGCGACGTGACCGAGACGGACAAGCTCGTCCCCGAGGGGATCGAGGGCATGGTGCCGTACAAGGGCAAGCTCTCGGCGTTCGTGTACCAGCTCGTCGGCGGCGTGCGCGCCGGCATGGGCTACGTCGGCGCCGGCACGATCCCGAACCTGTGGGAGCGCGCGCGCTTCGTGCGCATCACCGACGCCGGTCGGCGCGAGAGCCATCCGCACGACGTGACGATCACCAAGGAATCGCCGAACTACTTCCACGCCGAATAGCGGACGGAGCAGCGCGTGGAAATCACGAAGGAACAGGGCCGAAACCGGATGAAGAGCGGAACGGAGCCGGAAGCCCCGCCGCGCGGGGTGCTGATCGTCGATCTCGGCACGCAGTACGCGCAGCTCATCGCGCGGCGCGTCCGCGAGGCGAGCACGTGGTGCGAGATCGCGCCGCCGACGCGCGCGCTGGAGGTCGCCCGGCGCATGAACCTGGCCGGGATCATCCTGTCGGGCGGGCCGGCGTCGGTCTACGCGCCCGACGCCCCGAACGTGCCGCCGGAGCTGCTCGAGCTGGGCGTCCCCGTGCTCGGGATCTGCTACGGCATGCAGTGGATGGCCCAGACCCTGGGTGGCGAGGTGAAGGCCGCCGCGGAGCGGGAATTCGGCCGCACTTCGCTCCTCGTCGAGCGCCCCGAGGCGATCCTGGACGGCGTCGAGGGCCGCACGGTCGTGTGGATGAGCCACGGCGACCAGGTCGAGCGGCTGCCGCGCGGTTTCGAGGTCTACGCGTCGAGCGACACCTGTCCGTACGCGGTCGCCGGCGATCCGAAGCGCGGCTTCTTCGGCGTGCAGTTCCACCCCGAGGTCAGCCACTCGCTGCGCGGTACCGAGGTCCTCTCGAACTTCCTGCTGCGCGTCTGCGGCCTGCCCGGCGACTGGAAGCCCGACAACATCGTCGAGCGCGAAGTCGCCAAGGTGCGCACCCAAGTCGGCGAACACGGCGAAGTCGTGCTCGGACTCTCGGGCGGCGTGGACAGCTCCGTCGCCGCCGTGTTGCTCCACAAGGCGATCGGCGACCGGCTGCACTGCATCTTCGTCGACAACGGACTGTTGCGTCACGGCGAGCGCGAACAGGTCGAGCGCACCTTTCGCGAGCGCTTCCACATGGACCTCACGGTCGTCGACGCGACCGACCGTTTCCTGGGCAGCCTCGCCGGCGTCACGGATCCGGAGCGGAAGCGCAAGCTGATCGGCCGCGACTTCGTCGAGGTCTTCCGCCACGAAGCGAAGCGTTTCCGTTCGGCGCAGTTCCTGGCGCAGGGCACGCTCTACCCGGACGTGATCGAATCGGTGAACGTGCACGGCGGCAACACGGCCGTCATCAAGAGCCACCACAACGTGGGCGGTCTCCCCGAGGACCTCGACATGGACCTCGTCGAGCCGCTGCGTGAGCTCTTCAAGGACGAGGTGCGCGCGATCGGTCGCTACATGGGCCTCGACTCCGCCATCGTGGATCGACAGCCGTTCCCCGGACCGGGCCTCGCCGTGCGCATCGTGGGGGAGGTCACCCCGGAGCGCTGCGCGCTGCTCCGCGCGGCCGACCGCATCGTGACGAGCGAGGTCGAGGGAGCCGGGGCCGCGGCGGCTCTGTGGCAGTACTTCGCCGTCCTCCTGCCCGTGAAGTCGGTCGGCGTCATGGGCGACGCCCGCACCTACGAGAGCTGCATCGCGCTGCGCCTGGTCGAGAGCCAGGACGGCATGACGGCCGACTGGCACTACCTCGACCGCGAGCTCCTGGCCCGGATCTCGAACCGCATCATCAACGAGGTCCGCGGGGTCAACCGGGTGGTCCTGGACGTCACCAGCAAGCCGCCCGGCACGATCGAGTGGGAGTGACGGGCCCTGGGGCCGGCGCGGCCCGTCAAGGATTCGTGAGTTGCGGGGAGGCCGCGCGGAGCGTGCTATTCTCCGCCGCAAGCACCCCATGCCCTCCACGATGAAAACCAAGAGCGCCTACCTTTTCGCCGTCCTCGCCATCCCGCTCACGCTCGGTCTCGCGGCCGTGGCGGACGATGTCTCCTTCCACCCCGCGAAGGACGTGAAGTCGCAGAAGGAACTGCGCATCGAAGGCGAGTTCCGCGTGAAGGAGGCGGCCTTCACCGTGAACGGCGAACCCATGCCGGGCGAGATGCTCGAGCAGATCACGTCGCAGGAGATGCTGCTCTCCATCGCGATCGACGCCACCGAGACGTTCCTCGCGACGAAGGACGGATCGCCGACGGATCTCCTGCGCAGCTACGACAAGATGGAGACGAAGGTCGAGATCGGCGACCAGTCCGAGTCGCCGAAGAAGGCCAACGAGCTCGAGGGCAAGGTCGTCCGATTCCAGTGGGACGACAAGGCCTCGGAGTTCAAGAAGTCCTTCCACGAGTCCAAGGGCGACGACGCGCTCCTCGAGCAGCTGATCGACGACATGGAAGTGCGCGCCATGTTGCCCGCGAAGAAGGTCGCGCAGGGCGACACGTGGGAGGTCGACGCCGAGCACATGACCGCGCTCTTCTTCCCGGGCGGGATCGCCGGTGGCGCCGACGACTCGGCTGGCGAAGGCCCCGACATGGACGCCATGGGCAAGGAGATGGCGAAGCAGATGGAGGAGGCCTTCAAGGAGTTCAAGGTCGCCTGCACCTACAAGGGCGCGCGCGACGCGGCCGGGACGCGCGTCGGGGAGATCGCCTTCACGTACGACGGCAAGGCGAGCCTCGACCTCGACTCGATCCTGCGGCAGGTGCAGGACGCGTTCGGTGGGGAAGGCGCGCCCCAGATGGAATTCACGACCAGCGCCACCCTGAGCCTGAAGGGCGACGGGGTCCTTCTGTGGGACCTCGCCACGGGCGTGTTGCACTCCTACGAGATGAAGTCCAACCTCGGCCTCGACGTGAGCATCCAGGTCCACGCGGAGCAGGACGGACAGCAGTTCGAGGTCTCCCTGTCGGGGTCTCTCGGCGGCGACGTGACCTGGGAGCTCGCGCGCAAGTAGTCCGTTTCCAGCCCACAAGGTCCCCGAGGCCTCTCGCGGGCTCTCGCCGAGGAAATCCATGCGCTTCCGCGTTCTCGTGCTGGCCCTGTCTCTCGTCTTTGGCGCGGGAATCGCCGCGATCGCCGTTCCCGCTCTGTCCGTCTCGCGCGAGGCGGCCGAGCTGGCGGACGCGGAACGGGCGCTCGAGAAGGATCCCGATTCCTTCGAGCTCCTCGATGCGGCGTCGAAGGCCGCGCAGGCCGCGGGCAAGAACGACCAGGCGCTGTGGTACGCGACGCTCGCGCTGCGCGCGACGCCGGCTGGCGCGGCGAAGGACGTCCAGAAGGTCCTCGCGGACGTCGCCGCGCGCGTGGCGACCCTCGACACGCTGCAGGGCAAGGGCGCCTCCGTGCTCGTGGAGTACCAGTCGGCACTCGCGACGGCGGGCGGGGCGCTGGCGAAGCGCAAGATGCCGGTGTCGGCCGTCTCGTTGCTCTCGCGCGTCGAGTCGGGGCCCGCCGCGGACAAGGCGCAGGCCGACCTCGACAAGCTCTACGCGGACAAGAAGTCGATCGAGTCCCTGCTGGACTCGGGCATCGACGTTCCGGTGAAGGCCAAGAAGAAGCGCAAGCCCGAGCTGATCGCCAAGGACGACAAGAAGCACGAGACGTGGGACAAGGCGTACGAGATCAAGGGCGATCAGTACACCGTCAAGACGAACATGGGGATCGAGCTGGCCGAGGCCTTTTCGAGCGCCATGGAGCAGATGAACCGCTTCTACCGGAAGTTCTTCCGGGTCAAGGAGCGCGGCGGCGACACGGCTCGGTTGACGGTCAACGTCTACCGCGAAAGGCCGGAGTTCGACATGTACGAGAAGGGCGGCGACGGGAAGTCGCCCGACGAGAACATCCGCGGGTTCTTCTCGCCCTCCGAGCTGCGTGTGGTCACGTACGATCCGCGCGCCGCGCACGGCGACCCGCTCTCGTCCCTCTGGTCGACGCTGTTCCACGAGGCGAGCCACCAGTTCACGCACATCGCGCTGCCGAACGGCGGCTTCCCGACGTGGCTCAACGAGGGCACGGCCTCGTACTTCGAAGGCGCGCGGCTGCAGCCGAACGGTTCCGTCGAGTTCAACCTGGTCGCGGACGAACGACTGTCGAGCCTCAAGATCCTGCTCGAGATGGGCAAGCCGTCGCTCTCGGACACGGTCGAGTACAACACGCCCGGCTCGTACCCCGGCGAGTACTACCCGTTCGGCTGGGGGCTCGTGTACTTCTTCCACAACTACGAGGACGACAAGTCGAAGCGTCCCTACGTGGAGCCCTACAAGGCGTTCCTCGCCTCGTACAAGTCGGGCGGCAAGCACGACATCAAGGCTCGTTTCGTCGAGTACTTCGTGACCAAGCCGAAGCTCCCGGGCGTCGCGACGTTCGAGGACTTCGAGAAGCGCTGGAAGTCGTGGATCCTGGAGCTGCACGACCTGCAGTTCGGACCGCCCGAGGTCGCGGACAAGCTGATCGAGCGCGCGCGCAAGCAGAAGAAGGACAACTCGATCGAGGCCGCGGAGGAGAGCTACATGTGGGCCCTGCGCCGACGCCACGACGATCCCGTCGCGCTGGTCGAGTTGGGCGAGGTGCTCGAGGCGCAGAAGAAGACGGACGCCGCGCTGGCGCGATACCGCCGCGCGTTCGAGGTGCTGCGCGGAGTCGCCGACGAGACGGCGACGCTGCCGGGTTCGGAGGACCTGAGCGCCAAGGACCTGCTCGACGTCTGCGCCCAGCGCGTCACGCGCATCGACAAGGTCGTCGCCGATGCTCTCGCCGCCGCGGACGGCAAGCTGCTCACGGCCGCGCCGGAAGCGGCCAAGGCTTACGCCGACGCGGGAATGCCGCTCGTCGGGCTCTCGTTCCTGGCGGACGCCGAGAAGCTGTTCGGACTGCCGGACGCCTTCGCCGGGACCGCGACGGAGATCGCCAAGGCCACCGGCGCGGACGTGCGGCGCTGGCGTCGCGTCGCGATCGAGCCCGAGCTCGGCGCGTGGCAGGCCGAGGGCTGGACCGGCGCGGACGGGACGCTCGCGATCTCGACGGAGGAGACGGCCTACGCCTACGTGCGCGAGGACCCGCCTTCGCGCTACCGCTACGAAGCGGTCCTCGACACGACGAAGATCGGGCCGGGCGGCCTCGCGCTGCTCGTGTTCGGCGCCAACGACCAGAGCCTGCAGCTCGTCGGGGTGAACAGCCAGGGGATGGCCCTCGTCGCGGAGCTCGAGAAGGGCTTCAAGTCGAAGAAGCCGCTGCCCAGCGTGAAATCCGACCGCCGGGCGAGCCTGAAGATCGCGGTCGAGGTCCGCGACGACGAGGCCGAGTTCTTCTTCGACGACAAGTCCGTCGCGAAGATGACGTACCAGCCGGGCGAATTGCGCGGAAAGGTCGGCGTCGTGGTCTCGACGGGCGAGATCCAGGTGCGCGACGTGCGGCTGCGCTACTGACCGTCGAGTTCCACGAGCGTCGTCCGTCCGGCTTCGACCGCGATCGTGCGGCTCCGCACCGACGCGCCGATCCTCGCGGTCAGCACGTAGGCACCCGGCTCGAGCAGGTCGCTCGTCGCGTTCGCGCCGAACGGCATCCGGTCCGTCGTCGCCACGCGTCCCTGACGTGCGTCGCCGCGCAGGACGAGGCTCGTGACCCGGAGCGGCACGGCTCGTCCCTCCGCTCCGACGAGCTCGAGCACGACCCCGTCCGCGCCCTCGCGCGCCGCGACGGGCGCGAACCGGATGCGGCCGGCCAACTCGAGCTCGACGTCGACGCGCGTCGTTCCTCCCGGCACGACGTCCACCGCCGCGACGAACGGTCGCGCGTGGGCCAGGATCCCCTCGACGGCGTCGCGGCGACCACGGATCTGGATCCACCAGCGACCGGCCGGAACGGGCTCGGACAGGCGTCCGTCGTCGCCGGCGGTCGCGCGCACGATCGAGACCCCCTGCGGCAGCTCGCCGCGGCGCAGTCCCGCGAGCCCGCCCGCGTCGAGCACGGAGCCGCGGACGAGTACGCACGCCGCCTCCTTCCAGGGAACGCTCGACGCCGCGAGCACGATCTCGCCCAGGTCGGCCGAGGCGACGAGGTCCACGTCGACGGCGCGCTCGGGCTGGCTCGTGAGCGAGCGCTCGAATGCGGCGTATCCCGGAGCGCGCACGCGCAGCCGGCCCGTTCCGGCGCCGACGAGCAGGACCCGCCCGGACGCGTCGGGCCCGGCCGCGGCGCGCGCGCCCTCCGCGGGCTCGTACTCCACGGTCGCATCCGGGACAGCGCTGCCGCCGCCGCGCACCGTCACGACGGTCACGGCGGGGGGGGCTTCCAGGACGAGGCCCAGGCACGGAGCCGTCGCGGGAGCCGCGGCCGTCCACAGCGCTCGCGCAGCGAGCATCGGCGTGCCGGAAGGCGCGCGCCACGCGCTCTCGAGCTCGAAGGCTCCCGGCGCGAGTCCCGCGATCGCGAACGAGCCGTCGGGAGCGACCGTCGTTTCCGAAGCCGCCCGCTCGAAGCGCGTCCCGGTCCAGAGCACCGCGGTGCCGTACGCGGAGTGCAGGCTCCCGCCGTCCACGGGGCGCCAGCGGACGATCGGTTCGAGGGCGAGGCCGGACATCGACGGATCGAGGGCGACGGTGCCCGCGATCCGCGCGCCGCCCTCGAGCTCGATCCGACCCGCATCGTGGTCCTCGCCAGCCGCGAGTTCGAGCATGCGACTCGCGGGCCGCGCGTTCCCGCCCACCGTGGTGACGACGAGCGCGTGCCGTCCGGATTCCGCGGCGCGCAGCGAGAACGAACCGTCGCTCCTTACCTCCACGCCTTCCACCGGATCCGACGCTGGAGCGCCCGACGGTGCGATCGGGTAGAGGGCGGCGAAGCGCCGCGGCGACGAGTGCGCCTCGACGCCTTCGCCCCAGGCCGCGAGTCCATGGACGCGCGCGGCCGGCGGCTGCAGGACGAAGCGCAGCTCGATCTCGTGCCGTGCCCCCGTGCCGGAGGCCGCGACCTCGCGAGCCGCGGCGAGCGCCGCGGCGTCCAGGAGGACGGGCGCGCGGACCGGCATCGCGCTCGGGTGGTCGAACTCGACGACGAACTCGCGCGGGGCGGCACCACGCGGCGCGTACCAGCTCGAGACGTCGACGTCGAAGCGCTCCGCGGCCTCGAGCTCGATCGCGAGCGGCAGGACGCCGTCGGCGCGGAGCGTGACGGTGGGGGAACCGGGCTGCAGTCCAGCGAGTCCTTCGACCTGCCCCACCAGCCGCACACCACGAGCGGGCGCGCTCGGCACCGCAGTCGCCGTCGCGACCGCGGTGCGCGCGGCACCGCTCGCGGCCGGCCGAGATCCGTCCATGGATGCCGTGCGATCCGCCGGCGTGTTCGCGGGGCTCGCGAGCTGCGCGCCGTTGCTCGCGAGCCGGCCGTCGCGCGGTGGCTCGCGCAGTGCGAGCCAGGCACCGGCGGCGACGAGCGCGACGCCGGCCGCGCCGACGAGCCAGCCCACTCCCGCGCCGACCGACAGACCTCCCGCGGCGGAACCCGACGCGGCCGGGGTCACGCCCGCGCCGATCCCCGATCGCGCGGCGTCATCGAGCACCCCGGCGAGGTGCGCCGCATCGCTGCGCGGTGCGAGGATCGCGAGCGCCGTCCCGAGCGACAGACTGGCCGGGACGAGCTTGCGCAGCTGCGCGAGCCCACGGAAGACCTGCACGCGCACGGTGCCCGGCTCGCGACCCGTGCGCTGCGCGATCTCGGCGTGCGAGAGGTCCTCGAGGAGGTGCATCGACAGGACCTCCCGGTACAGGTCCGGCAGCCGGCCGAGCGCATCCGTCACGAGCGAGCGCACTTCGGCCGCGGGCGCTTCGACGTCGGCGGCGGGCACGGTCGGCACGTCGATGCGGTCCGGATCGGGGACGCGGGCGGCGGCGCGTCGCGCGCGTCGCGCCTCGATCTGGAGGATGCCCACGATCCACGGCATCAAGCGCTGGTTCGCGTCCCAGCGCGGAGCCTCGCGCAGCACGGTCAGCCACGACTCCTGCACGAGGTCCCAGGCCGCGCTGTCGTCGCGCGCTTGCCGTCGCGCCAGGGCGAAGAGCTCGCTCTCGGTCCGAGCCAGGACCTCGGCCAGCGCCTCGGCATCGGCCTCGTCGCGCCAGCGGCGGAACAGGTCCTCGATCGCCGGGGCCGAATCGGGGGTCGTGCTCATGCGGATCCTCCGTCCGGGAGGGGCGCGCCGTTACAGGACCGCGGCCCGGCCCGGAGGCACGGAACGGCCTCCACTCCGCGCTCGGCGGCGTGGCTCGTCAAGCGGAGCGATCGGAAGCGCGAAGCGCCGGGCTCCCGTCGCGACCCGATTCCGGATCCGATCCCGGCCCCGATCGGGTCGATGGGGACCGAGACAACGACGGTCGGATCAGGGCAGCGCGTCGATCAGGCGCTGCAGGGTCGTGCGCACGATCTCGGCGTTGGCCTTCCCGCCCGACGCCTTCATGACCGGCCCGAGCAGGGCGTTCAGCGCGTTGGGCTTGCCGGCCTTCACGTCGGCCACGATCTTGTCCTTGCCGACGAGCGCGTCGCGGCACCAGGCCTCGATCGCGGCGGTGTCCTGGACCTGCTCCAGCGCGAGCTCCTGCACGAGCATCTTGGCCGAGCGCCCCGTGCGCGCCATCGCGCGCAGCAGCGTGCGGCCCCCGGCGGTCTGGATCGTGCCCTGCGACACGTACCCGATGACCTGGGCGAGGTCGTGCGGCTTGAGCGGGATCTCGCCGAAGTGCGCGTACCCGAGCTCGGGGTCGCCGACCATCCGGTTCATCTCGTTCAGGATCCAGTTCGCGGCGTCCTTCGGGCGCTCCGAGAGTCGCGCGGCGGCCTCGAAGAAGTCCGCGACGACGCGCTGGCTCGTGAGCGCGGCACAGTCCTTCGCGCCCAGGCCGAACTCGCGCGCGTAGCGCTCGCGGCGCGCGGCCGGCAGCTCGGGGATCACGCCCCGCTGGTGGTCCTGGAAGACGGCGTCGATGCGGAACGCGGGCAGGTCGGGCTCGGCGAAGTAGCGGTAATCGTGCGCCGATTCCTTGGAGCGCATCGCGCGCGTCACGCCGCGGTCGGGATCGAAGAGCCGGGTCTCCTGGCGGATCGAGCCGCCGGACTCGTAGACCTCGACCTGGCGCGCCATCTCGTGCTCGATGGCGGCCGACACGTGGCGGAAGGAGTTCAGGTTCTTGACCTCGACCTTCGTGCGCCACGGCTCGCCGGGCTTGCGCACGGAGATGTTCACGTCGCAGCGCAGCTCGCCCTTCTCCATGTCGCACTCGGACGCGCCGGTGTACTGCAGGATCTCTTTGAGCGCCGTCAGGTACTCGTGCGCCTCCTCGGCGCTCTCGACGTCGGCCTCCGTGACCGACTCGATCAACGGCACGCCGGCGCGATTCAGGTCGACGAGCGTCATGTCGCCGCGATCGTGGATCGCCTTGCCGGCGTCCTCCTCGAGGTGGATGCGCGTCAGACGGATCTTCCTGCCCGAAGCGAGCACGATGCCGCCGCCGTTGCAGAACGGCTGGTCGTACTGGCTGATCTGGTAGCCCTTGGGCAGGTCGCAGTAGAAGTAGTGCTTGCGGTCGAACTTGCTCCTCGGCGGCACGTTCGCGCCGAGGGCCAGAGCGACGCGCACGGCCAGCGCCAGCGCTTCGCGATTCAGCACGGGCAGCACGCCCGGCTGTGCCGTGCACACTGGGCACGTGATGGAGTTCGGGCTCGCGCCGAAGCGGTACTCGCAGCCGCAGAAGAGCTTCGTGCGCGTGGCGAGCTGCACGTGGCACTCGAGGCCGATCACGGCGACCCAGCGGGCGCCCGTGGTCGGGGAGACGTAGCCGGGCTGCGCGGCCGCGGCCTCCGGAACGGTCGGACGCGAGCTCATGCGGCACCTCCGGCGTGGATCGGGGGCAGTGCGCGCGCGAAGTCCGTCGCCGCCTCGAACGCGCGCGCCACGCGCAGCACGCGCGCGTCGGCGCGGTTCGGCCCGACTATTTGCAGCCCGACCGGCAGCCGCGAGCCTTCGACCGTGACGAATCCGCACGGGACGCTGATCGCCGGGATCCCGGCCAGGCTGACGGGCACCGTGAGCACGTCGGAGAGGTACATCGCGACCGGGTCGTTCGATTTCGCGCCCAGCCGGAACGCCGCTTCCGGCGAGGTCGGCCCGGCGATCACGTCGACGTCCTCGAACGCCGTCTCGAAGTCGCGGCGCAGGATCGAGCGCACCTTGAGCGCGCGGCCGTACCAGGCGTCGTAGTAGCCCGCCGAGAGGACGTAGGTGCCGAGCAGGATGCGGCGCTTCACTTCGGGCCCGAAGCCCTCCTCGCGCGTGGCGGCGTACATGCTCTGGAGCGAACCCGAGCCCTCGACGCGCGTGCCGTAGCGCACGCCGTCGAAGCGCGCCAGGTTGCTGGATGCCTCGGCCGTCGCGACGACGTAGTAGGTGGGGATCGCGAGGTGGCTGTGCGGCAGCGAGACGGGCACGATCGTGGCGCCCAGCTTCTCGAGCGTCGCCAGGGCCGCCTCGCACACCGCGCGCACGTCGCGCGGCAGCGATTCGGGGAAGTGCTCGCGCGGGACGCCGACGCGCAGGCCGCGCACGTCGCCGTCCTCCAGGTTCAACGCCGGCTCGTCGAGACATGTCGAGTCGCGCACGTCCGTGCCCGACATGACGTGCGTGACGAGCTCGAGGTCGCGCACCGTCCGGGCGAAGGGCGACACCTGGTCGAGCGAGCTGCCGAACGCGATCAGCCCGTAGCGCGAGACGCGCCAGTACGTGGGCTTGAACCCGTGGATGCCGCACAGCGCCGCCGGTTGCCGCACGGAACCGCCGGTGTCCGAGCCCAGTGCGATCGGGACGATGCCCGCCGCCACGGCGACGGCCGAGCCCGAGCTCGACCCGCCCGGCGTGCGCGCCTCGTCCCACGGGTTCTTCGTGGGTCCGAACGCGGAGTTCTCCGACGAGCTGCCCATGGCGAACTCGTCCATGTTCGTCATGCCGATCGGATTCGCGCCGGCGTCGAGCAGCCGCTGCACGAACGTCGCGGTGTACGGCGCGCGATATCCAGCCAGGATCTTCGAGGCGCAGCTCGACTCGACGCCTTCGAAGCACATGTTGGCCTTCAACGCGATCGGCACGCCGTGCAGCGGGCCCGACGCGTGTCCCGCCGCGCGCCGCGCGTCGAGCTCGCCGGCCCGCCGCAACGCGCCTTCGCGATCCACGGCCAGGAACACGTTCAAGCGGCGGTCGAGGCGGTCCAGGCGCTCGAACGCGACCTCGACCGCGCGCCGCGCCGAGAGTTCGCCGCGCGCGATGCGCCCGGCGAGTGCGACGGCGTCCTCGAGGATCGCGGCGCTCACTCTTCGCCTCCCACGGTCTTCGGCACGCGGTAGAAGTCGTCCACGCGCGACGGCGCGTTCGCGAGGGCCGCGTCCACGGGCAGCGACGGCGCCGGATCGTCGGCGCGCAGCACGTTCTCGCCCGCCGACGCGCCGGTCATCGGTTCGATGCCTTCCACGTCGACGGCGGTGAGCACCTCGAACTGGGCCAGGATCGCCGCGAGCTGCGGCCCGAACGCGGCGGCCTCCGCGGGCTTCATGTCGAGGCGCGCGAGCGCGGCCACCTGGAGGACGGTGTCGGTGGGGGACGGTGCGGAGTGTCCGGCTGCGGTCATGGCCTTCCTTTGGATGTTCCGATCCCGCGCAGTGTACGGATCGAGGCGGTGCGCTCTCAGCCTTGCGGCGACTCCTCTCTCGGCTCTCTCGGCCCGGAGCCGCGTGACGCCCCGGAGACACTCCGAATGCGCGCTGCTCCTTCCTGGCAAGGAAACCCGTCGGGTGGGGACGGCGCCGGCGCGGGCCTTCCCGCCGGGGGACATGTTGGGCTCCTGTTCCGACAGTCACCCCCGCACTTCGCGCAGGCGACTCGGTCGGGCTGGCTTGGAGGACGGCCGGGATCCGGGCGCGCGCGGTCCTTCCTGGCGCCGCCCCGCGTTCCCGCTACCCTCTGCGCCCATGCGTCCTTCGCCCGCCGTCGCCCTGCTCCTCCTGTGCTCCGCGTGCAGCAGCGCGCCGGCATGGACCCCGATCCCGAAGCCCTGGACCCCGGCCGTCATCGACGTGCAGCGCCGCGTGCGCGTCGTGCCGAGCGAGGGCGCGCCCTTCGAGGTCGAGCGGCCGCAGTACGAACCCGAGGGACGGTCCGTGCTGGCCTGGCGTGGCACCGGTCCGGACGATCGCTATCCCGCGCGGTCTCTCCCTCTCGAGCAGGTCACTGGCATCCTGGGCATCACTCCCGGGGATCCGAACTACGGCGGGAATCGCCTGGCGCAGGCCAGCCTCGTCACGATCGGCGTCGTCCTGTGGGGGCTGATCCTGGTCGCGATCTTCGTCTGATGGTGGTTCCGACCGCAGTTCCGTCGTTGATCCAGGACCCGCCCACCGACTGGGGCGCGGTCGGGCTCGTGCTGCTCCTCGGCGGCACGTTCCTCCTGGGCAACGCGCTGCTCTTCCGCCATCCGCGCGACCTGGTCGCCGAGCGCTTCGGAGCGCGGGGCGCGCCGCTCGTCGCGATCCGCGAGCACATCTTCCAGCGACTCCAGGTCGGGATCGGATTCCTGTACCTGCTCGCGGGGTTCGGTCTCGAGCTCCTGGCGCGCCTCCGTCCACCGGCGACGGAATCCGCTCCGGCTCTCCCCGTGTTCTGGGTCGCGGCCGTCGCGCTCGCGACCGTGGTCCTGCTGGCCGCGGGCTGGCTGTGGACCTCGCGCGCGTTCCGCGGCTACGTGCGCGAGCGGCTCACCGCGTCGCCCGGAGAGCTCGAGACGGATCCCGCGCTGACTCGCGAAGTCGGGGAGCTGTTCGGCGTCGAGACGAGCCCCGAGGACTCGGTCACGTCGTACGCCGAGCGCGTCCGGCGCGCGACCGGCCTGCCGCCCGTGACGCGCAGCGGACCGCGCGAAACGACGGCCCGGCGCGTCGATCCCGGGTCGGAGGCCTGATCGCCATGGGCTTCGGCTCCGAAATCGCGGTCCTCGTCGGGCTGATCCTCCTGAACGGGCTCTTCTCGGGCGCGGAGATCGCGCTCGTGTCGGTGCGGCCCACCCGACTCGCGGAGCTCGCCGAAGCGGGCAGTCGGGGTGCGGCCGCCGCGTTGCGTCTGAAGCGCGATCCGGAACGGCTGCTCGCCACGGTGCAGGTCGCGATCAGCATCGTCGGCGCCGGCGCCGGCGCGTTCGGCGGCGCGGCGTTCGCTGCGGACCTCGCGCCGCTCGTGGCGCGATTCGAGCCGCTCGCGGCCGCCTCGCACGAGATCGCGCTCGTCGTCGTCGTCGCCGTGGTCGCCTACCTGTCGCTCGTGCTGGGCGAGCTGGTCCCGAAGTCGCTCGCGCTGCGCGGCGCGGAGACGTACGCGCTGGTCGCGGCGCGCCCCATCGAGTGGCTCTCGGTGCTCGCGCGGCCGGCCATCTGGTTCCTGATGAAGTCGTCGAACGCCGTCCTGCGCCTCTTCGGCGACCGCACGACCTTCGTCGAAGGGCGCATCTCCCGCGAGGAGCTCATCGCGATCGTGGACGAGGCGTCCGAGCGGGGCGGCGTCGACCCCGAGGCGGGGGAGATCGCCTCGCGCGCGCTCGACCTGTCGGAGCTGACGGCCCGCGACGTCATGGTCCACCGCCGCTACGTGGTCGCGCTGCCCGAGAGCGCGCAGCCCGAGAAGCTGCGCGAGGCGCTGCTCGTCGAGGGCCACCGGCGCGTCCCGGTGTACGGCGAGAACATCGACGACGTGAAGGGCTACGTCTCGTGGCGCGACGTCCTCGAACGCCTGTGGGACGGCCGGCCGATCGACGTCGCGTCCGTCCTGCGGCCGTGCTGGTTCGTGCCGGATTCGACGGGCGCCATGGACCTCCTGCGCGAGATGCAGCGGCGTCGCGCGCACATGGCCGTCGTCGTCGACGAGCACGGCGGAACGGCGGGCATCGTGACGCTCGAGGACCTGCTCGAGGAACTCGTCGGCGAGATCGAGAGCGAGCACGACACGGGCGACGACTGGCTCGCGCGCGAGCCCGACGGCGCCGCGCTCGTGCAGGGGACGGCCTCGATCCGCGACGTGAACCGCGCGCTCGAGCTCGAGCTGGAGGAGCCCGACGACGTCACGACGATCAGCGGCCTGTGCGTGCGGATCGCCGGCGGCCGCCTGCCCCGGCGCGGCGAGGTCCTGCGGGCGGACGGCGCGACGCTCGAGGCGGTCGAGGTCTCGAACCGCCGCGTCCGCTCGGTGAGGATCCGGCAAGAAGTGCGCGCGGAGTGAGACCGGCGCGCGTCCCGATCGTCCTCGGGGCATGCCCCACGCTCTCACCCGTCTGGCCGCCTCGTTCGCGGACGCCATTTGGCCCGCGCGCTGTGCCCTGTGCGGAGGAGAGGACCAGGGCGACGGGCTCGGCTGCGCGGAGCACCGCTTCGAGACCGGGCTCCCCGGGCCGCGCTGCGGGCGCTGCGCCGCGTCGATCTCCGCCGCGCTGCCGGACGGCGAGCGCTGTCCCGCATGCCGCGCGCGCGGGCCGGGGTTCGCGCGCGTCGTGGCGCTCGGCGCCTACCGAGCTGCGGCCAACGCGGAGTGGCTCCTCGCCTTGAAGTACGGCGGGCGCGCGGACCTCGCGGAACCGTTGGGGGCCCTGCTCGCGGCGCGGCTCGATCTCGAACTCGGGAGAGGCTCGGCGCCGTACCCCGATGGCGGCTCCGCGCGCGTCGTCGAAGCGACCGCGGAGCGTCATGCGAAGGAGCACGCCGTCCGGCGCGTCCTGGTCCCGGTGCCCCTGCACGCCGCGCGACGCATCGAGCGCGGCTACGACCAGGCCTGGCTCCTGGCGCGCGCCGCTGCCCTGGAGTCGGGACTCCCGGCGTTGCGCGTCCTCCGCCGCGTGCGCGCGACGCCGGTGCAGGGCGCGCTCGGCACGGCCAGTCGCGCCTCGAACGTCCGCGGCGCGTTCGCCCCCGCGCTGCGCGCGCGCTGGAGTCGACGGAGCCTCGCCGGGGCCGACGCGTGGCTCGTCGACGACGTGCTCACCTCGGGTTCGACCGCTGCCGAGTGCGCGCGGATCCTGCGGCGGCTGGGCGCGCGCCGTGTCTCGGTCCTCTGCGTGGCCCGCCCGTGATAACTTCAGCCGCGTGAACGACCACGTGCTCTACGTCGAACCCTTCGCCGGCATGGCGGGGGACATGTTCCTGGCCGCGCTGCTCGACCTCGGCGATCCGCGCTTCACGCTGGCCGACCTGCGCGCGCTGGCCGCGCGGCTCGTCCCCGGCGAAGCGCGCGTCGACGTCGAGACTGCGTGGCGCGGGAATCTCTCGGGCCAGAAGCTCACCGTGGAGACGCCCGAGTCCGCGCACCCGCCGCACCGCGGGTACAAGGACATCGAGAAGATCGTGCGCGGCGTCGACCTGCCCGAGGCCGTGGTCGAGCGCGCGCTGGCCGTCTTCCGCCGCATCGCCGTGGCCGAGGGCCACGTGCACGGCTGCTCGCCCGACGAGGTGCACTTTCACGAGGTCGGCGCCGTCGACACGATCGTCGACGTGGTGGGCGCGGCATTCGCGCTCGAGCGGCTGGGCGTGACGCGCGTGCACGCCTCCGTGCCGCTGACGGGCACGGGGACGGTGCGCTGCGCCCACGGCGAGATGCCGGTGCCGACGCCGGCCGTCGCCGAGATCCTGCGCGGGCGGCCGATGCTCGTCGCGGGTGGGAACGGCGAGCGGCTGACGCCGACGGGTGCTGCGATCCTGGCCGAGATCGCGCCTGAGTTCGGCGCGTTGCGCGAGTTCACGCCGACGCGCATCGGATACGGCGCGGGCCATCGCGATCCGAAGGACGGACCGCCGAACATTCTGCGCGTGCAACTCGGTTCGATCCCGACCGTCGCATCGTCGCGCGCAACCGTGTGGCTCGCCGAAGTGAACCTCGACGACATGACGGGCGAGGAGCTCGCGTTCGCGACCGAGCGGCTGTTCGCCGCGGGCGCGCTCGACGTGTGGACCGCGCCGATCGGGATGAAGAAGGGCCGGCCGGGCGTGGTGCTGTCGGCGCTCGCGCGGCCGGAGCTGCGCAGCGCGCTCGAGTCGGCGCTCCTCGAGCACACGAGCACGCTCGGCATCCGCTGGCGCGAGATGGAGCGGACGGAGTGCGCGCGCCGCGTCGTCGAGGTCGCGGTCGAGGGCCGCACGATCCGCGTGAAGGTGCGCGTGCGGACCGGCGTCCCGGTGTCCGAGCGCGACCTCTCGCCCGAGCACGACGACCTCGCCGCGTGGTCGCGCGAGAGCGGCCGCTCGATCCGCGAACTGGAGCGCGCCGCGGTCGCCGCCGCGCTGCGGTCGCTCGCGCACTGAGCCGCCACCCGGCCCGCTCGTCAACTCGTCGGTGTGTCGAGACGCCGCCGCAACGCACGCCGCGCCGCGAAGCCGATCCACAGGAAGAGCACGACGGTCGCCACGACGGCGAGCCCGAGCTTCACGGCGCCTGCAGGCCCCGCCTCGGGATCGAAGGCCGCGAGCTCCGACCCGGCGTAGGCGACGAGCGCCGTGCGCGGAACGACTCCCAGCGCCGTGCCCACGAGGAACGCGCTCGTCCTCACGCGCGCCGCCGCCAGGACGACACCGATGAGCGCGAACGGCACGACGGGGGAGAGGCGCAAGAGCGCCGTCGTCGTGAGCGCCCCGCGCGGATCGCGCACGAGTGCCGCGTGGACCGTGGCTGCTCGCGGCGAAGCCTCGATGGCCGCGAGGAACGCCGGCCCGCTGATGCGGCGCGCGATCGCGAAAGAGAGGACCGCCGCGCCCACGATGCCGACGTAGACGACCCCGAGGCCGGTCCAGAGGCCGAGCGCGTATCCGGCGAAGAGGGCCAGGACCTGCGTGTTCATGAGGGCCAGGCCGCAGAGGACGGCGGTCGCGAGCGCGAACGCGGCGAGACCCGCGAGGCCCGCGGCGCGCAGGTGCGGCTCGATCGCGGGCGTGTACGCCAGGAGGAGCGCGCTCCCGACGAGCGGCAGGACCGCGGATGCGAGGAGGAGCAGGCCGAAGGGGCCGAGGCGGCGGAGGCTGGCGAGGTTCGTGATCACGGCACAGGGGGCAGATTCTGCCTCCCGGCTGCATGGAACAGGAGGAAAGCCCGCGACGGTCTCCGGTTGTGCCCTTGACACACTCGGTGCGGACCCCCGATCGCGCCTGACCCCGATGATGCTCGTGCTTGCGGCGGCTTCATCCCGGACGGTTCGTGCGTGATGCACCAGCACACCGGCGCAGGCCAGGGCCGCGGTGGCCGGGAAGTCCTGGCTCCGTACGCTCCGTCCCCATTGGAGTCGGCCCCGTCGATGAAGGACCCCAGTGCGCTGCTGGCTCCAGGTCGAGTGTCTACGTCGTCCCTCTGCGACATGGTGCGCGCAATCAAGTTTGCGAACCACGGGGAGCGATCCCACCGGCGGCGATTGCCCGGACCGGATCGACCTGCCCTTCGGCGGCACGTCCACCCCAGTCGGCCGACGTCACGGGCTGATGGGGACGGGCTTTCCGTCGCAAGACCCCGCGAACCCTCACTCGATTCTCGCAACTACCGCGCGACCGTGGGCCCCGCCGTTCGTCGTGTCTTCGATGGCCCAGTCGAAGACACCGCGACAGCTCGATCTCTTCCGGTGGGGCGGACGCCGACGCGGCGCGGGCCGGAAGCCGAAGGGGGCGCGTCCCGGCGTCTCCCGCCGTACTCGCGAGGACTTTCCGGCGCGACATCCGCTTCTCGTGACGGTTCGCATGCGCGCGGGGCTTCCGTCGCTGCGAGCTCCGCACGTTCGACGCGCGTTGTTCGACGCTCTGCGAGCGGTCTCGGAAACGGCGGACTTTCGTGTCGTTCACGCTTCGGTTCAAACCAATCACTACCACTTGATCTGTGAGTCGAGCGGCGCTTTCGGGCTCGAGCGCGGACTGCGGAGTCTGGGCCTCCGAACACAGTGGATCCTGCGTGAGTACTTCGACGCGCGCGGTCGTGTCCAAGCCGACCGTCCGCACGTGCGGGAGCTACGTACACCGAGCGAGGTTCGCAACGCGCTCCGCTACGTCTTGAACAACGGACGCCGTCACGGCACGCACTTCGCGGACGTGGATCCGTGCTCGACCGGCCCGTGGTTCGACGGCTGGTCCCGTCGAATCACGGCGCCGAGCGCGGAGCGACCGTTGCCCAGCCCGGGGACGTGGCTCCTCGGCGTCGGTTGGCGTCGCCGCGGGTTGATCGAGCCGCGAGAGACTCCGAGGGCTCCGGCGAGAGGCTCCGCCGGGAACGGTCAACGCGCGAGAAGGTCCTCGTAGAGCTCGGCGAAGCGCTGCATGCGTCGCGCGAACGAGAAGTCGCGCTCCACGCGCTCGCGACCGGCCTGCGTGAGCCGTGACCTCAGCGACGCGTCGCCTGCCAGCCGCACGAGCCCGTCCTCGAGCGCTTTCGACGAGCTGATGGGGACGAGCATGGCCTCCACGTCGTCGTGCACGACGGCCTCGACGCCGCCGCATCTCGTCGCGAGCAACGGCACCTCGCACACCATCGCTTCGAGCACCACGTTCGGCAGCCCCTCGCGCAGCGACGACAGCGCGAAGACGTCGAACGCCTCCATCAGGTCGCGTACGTCGGATCGAAACCCGAGCATCCGCACGCGGCCGCGGCTCGCGGTGGCGAGGGCGTCGAGCCTGGCCTTCTCGGGGCCTTCGCCCGCGATCCAGAGCTCCAGGTCGGCGCCGCGCGCGACCGCGCGGTTCACGGCTTCGATCAGCAGGTCGAAACCCTTCTCGGCGGAGAGCCGGCCGACCGCGCCGACGATGAGGCGAGTGGGGGGCACCCCCGCACGCAGCGGGGACGCGCTCGCCTGTGCGCGGCGCTTCCAGGCTTGGACGTCGATCCCGTTGTCGATGCGCGACAGGCGCGACGGCTCGACGCCGATCTCGGCGCACGTCGCGTACAGGTCCTCGGACACGGCGACCACGCGCTCGTAGCGGCGCAGCGACCAGCGATCGACGGCCCAGTAGAGCGGCGTCTTGTCCGTCTTCTGCACCCAGCCGTGCACGGTCGTCACCAGGCGGAAGTTGCACAGCGGGCGCAGCAGCAGGCCGTAGAGGTTCGACTTGTAGTCGTGGCCGTGCCAGATGCGCACGTTCTCGCGCGCGCACAGCTCGGCGATCTGCTTCAGCACCACGAGGTCGATCGGCAGTCGCTCGGGGATCGCGAAGAACGGGCAGTCGAGCTCGGCGGCGCGAGCGCGCAGCTCGTCGATGCCGGGATCGCCGGGCGCGTGCAGGTAGAGCGCCATCTCGCGCCAGCGCGTGTGGGCGAGGAAGCGCGGCGAGTTCAGGATCGTCTTCTCGGGCCCCCCGCCGCGGCCGCTCACGATGCGGCCGTGCATCACGGTGATGCGTTCGCTGGAACCGGAGTCGGCGGCGCTCATCGCGTCCCCGCGGGGCGGACGAATGTCCGCCGAATCAAACCTGTCGCGTGTGTGCTCATCACGAGCGCTCCGATCGGCGGATCCAGCGCTCGAACTGCTGGGCTTTCGCGGCCCACGACTCGTCGCGCAGGCGCTCGCGTGCTCGAACCTGCGACGCGGGCAGCGCGGCCGCCCCGCGCTCGAGCACGCGGCGTGCGAACGCGAGCGGCTCGTCCACGAGGTCGAGCGCGTCGGCCCACTCGCGGTTCGCGGGCAGCGAGGTCGCGACGACGGGCAGTCCTGTGGCGAGGTACTCCTTCAACTTCAGCGGCTGCATCGCGCGCGTCACGGGCAGATCGGCGTACGGCATCACGAGCACGTCCGCCTCGCTCGCGATCCGCGGCAGCTCGGAGTAGGGGACCGAGCCGGGTCGCTGCACGCGCGCGTTCGACAGTACGCGCGGATCGGGATCCTGCTCCGGCCCGATCAGGCGCAGATCGCACAACTCGGCGAGCTTCGCGACGATCTCGACGTCGAGCCGACGATCGATCGCGCCCCAGAACACGGCGACCGGTTGCTCGCGCTCCTCGTGCACGGCGCGCGGCTGCAGCGACGACCAGTGCGCCGGATCGAAGCCGTGCGTCAGCAGCTCGCTCTCGCGGCCCATCGACCTCAGGCGCGCGCGCAGGTGTTCAGACACGGCGACGATGCGTTTCGCGCGCGGCACGAAGTCCTTCTCGAGCGCGCGCAAAGCCTCGGCGTCGAGCCCCGGCCACTCCGCCAAGTCGTCGACGCAGTAGTAGATCCAGTTCGCATCCGACACGCGCGCCGCCAGATCCGCCACGATCGGCGCGGTCGCGACGACGGCCTCCGCGCGCTCGATCAACGGCCGCAGCGCGCGGTCGAAGAGGCGCGCGTTCAAGGACCGCTCCCAGCCGGCGCCGAAACCGGGCCAGTGCATCGGCGAGTGCACGGTCAGGTTCGCCGGGAGGGCGACCGACTCCGCGGCGCCGCTCTCGGCGGGCTTCACCCAGCTCGCGAGCTTGGCCGCGACCTTCTTCGCGTCCGCGACCGACAGCGAAGGCCGCCGCGTCCCGACCGTGTTGATCCAGTCGACCTTCCAGCGCGGCAGCATCTCGCGGACGAGATGCTGCGCGCTCGACGGGTGCCGGCCCCAGTCGTCCGCGAACACGACCAGGCGCGGGAGCTCGCTCATCGCGCGGTCAGATGTCCCGCACGTAGCGGTTCTTCGGGTCGACCAGGATCTGCCGCGGCTTCACCGGGTGGTCCGTCGTCTGGAACGTCATCACGATGACCTCGTCGCCGGTGCGGATCAGGTGCGCGGCGGCGCCGTTCATCTGGATCGTGCCGCTGCCGCGGTCGCCGGGGATCACGTAGGTCTCGAGCCGGTTGCCGTTCGTGTTGTCGACGACGAGCACCTTTTCCCACTCGGCCATGTCGGCCTTCTCCATCAGCTCGACGTCGATCGTGATCGACCCGATGTAGTTCAGGTCGGCCGCGGTCACGCGCGCCTTGTGGATCTTCGAGCGGAGGTACGTGCGCATCGAGGGTGCGGGAAACTAGCTCATGCCCGGCGCGCACGCCACGCGGCGATCCCGCGGGTGAGGCGGTCCAGGGCCTCTTCCATCTCGCGAGCGGGGAGCCCCATCCCCACGCGCACGTGGCCGGCCATCCCGAAGAACTCGCCGGGCACGACGCCGACCTCGTGCTCGCGCAGGAGGAAGTCGGCCAGTGCGAACGTGTCCGCCGCGCCCTCGATGCGCGGGAACGCGATGATCCCGTGGTCGGGGACCAGAGCCCGGACTCCCTCGGTCTGCGTCAGCCAGCGCGACCAGGCCGGCCGCGTGGTCCGGACGAGCTCGTGGTACGGCTCGAGCAGCCGGGGCAGCCGGTCCAGCGCGCGGAGCCCGAGGCGCAAGGACGCGATCGGCGCGTCGACCCAGCCCAGATACGTCGCGTCGCGCAGCGCGTGCACGTCGGCCGCGACGCCCTCGCCCAGGACGACCCAGCCGATCCGCAGGCTGCCAAGCCCGTAGGCCTTCGTGAGCGACCCGATCGAGACCGCGTTCGGCGCGCAGCGGAAGGCGTCGACCCGGGCCGCGTCCGGCTCGTACTCGGCGTAGATGTCGCACGACACCAGGATCCCGCCGGCGCGCTCGGCCTCGCGCGCGATCGCGGCGAGGCGCTCCTTCCCGAGCTGGGCGCCGGTCGGGTTGTGGACGTTGGCCAGGAACACGTGCCCCCGACCGGGGCCCGCGCCCAGCCGCCGGCGCACGTCGGCCGGGTCGATCTGCCAGCCGTCCTCGAGGCGCCGTTCGAGCACGCGCAGATCGGCGCCCAGGCGCTGGGGCAGCGCGCGGAACGGCTCGTAGGACGGCGCGTCGGCGACCACGCGCGTCCCCGGTCGGAACCAGGCCCAGGCGCAGGCCTGGAGGCCGCCCGAAGCGCCGATCGTGGCCACCACGCGGTCCGCCGGCACGCCGAAGCGGCGCGCGATCGCCGCCTCGACTTCGGAGAGGACCGGGCCGGCGTGGCCGAGTTCGACCTCGGGCGCCGGCCCGAGCAGCGCCGGATCCGCCGGTGGCATGCCCGACTGGGTCATCGAGAACCGCGCATCGCCCGAGCGCGTGCGGGCCCAGACCATGTACGGGAAGCCGAGGCCGGATGCCGGGGCTTCCGCCCACGCGGCGCCAGCAGTCGAGGGGGACGCGCTCATGGGCGGGGATCGTGACCGATCGCGCGCGGTCGCGCCACCCGGGCGCGGGGGCCGGGTTCGGCCGGCTCGCAGTCGGAATCGTGCCCGTCCGCCTTGTGGATCCGGGTTTCGCGGATGGCTAGAGTCCGGCCGGTCGATCGCACCGTCACGTGCGGAGGACGCCGCGCGCCGGCGCCGCGCCGTGACGCGAACGACTCGCTCCACGGTTCCATTCCACGGGTTCGCTCCACGAGTTCGCCGCGCGAACTCGCCTCAACATGACGCCCTCGCATCGCATCTCGTTCGTCCTCGGTCTCCTCGCGCTCGCGCCCGTCGCGAGCGTGCATGCCGCCGTCGTCGCCGCGCCGAACTTCCTCGCGCAGGAAGCCAAGCCCGAGCGCTACGTGCGCACGACCGCGGCGACGAAGCTCTACAACGTCGCGGACAAGAAGGGTCTCGCGGTGGCGAGCCTTCCCGCCGGGACGCTGCTCGCCGTCTACGCCGATCAGACCGGTTGGCTCTCCGTCGAGCCGCCGCAAGGCCTCAACGTGTGGGTCTACGGCCAGTTCCTGCGCGCGACCGCGCAATCGGGCGTCGCGGAAGTGACCGGCGACGGCGTGCGCATGCGCCCGAAGCCGTCGTCCTCCGTCGACAGCTTCCCGCTCGAGCAGCAGCTCTTCGAAGGCGACCGCGTGCGCGTGCTCGGCCGCAACGACGCGAAGAAGTCGCTGCGCGAGGACTGGGTCCAGATCGTGACGCCGCCCGGCGTGCGCGGCTGGGTCGCGACCGGAGACACGGGCGCGATCGAGGCGGGCCTCGACGTGCGCACGTCGTGGATGGACGCCGTGAAGAAGTCGACCGCGACCGTGGCGCTCTACGACCTGCGCGACGGGCAGAGCGTGGCCGCGGGCGCCGCCCCGGCCGGCGCGGCGAGCACCGCCGCCGCCACGCCGCCGAAGCCCGACGCCGCTCCGGCTCAGGGGTCGTGGGATGCGGCCGAGCGCGCCTACGAGGCCGCGAAGGTCGCCGCGGCCGCCGACTGGAAGTCCGTGCGCGCCGGCTTCCAGAGCTACCTCGACCAGAATCCGAACGGCGCCTCCGCGAGCACGGCGAAGCTGCGTCTCGAGCAGATCAGCTACCACGAGGAGATCGCGCGCCTGAAGAGCGACGCCGCTCTGCAGGAAGTGCAGCGCCAGAAGATGCTGGCCGAGGCCCAAGCGCAACTCGAAGAGGCCGCGCTTTCGCAGGATCCCCTGTGGGGCCGCTTCCAGGCGCGCGGTTGGCTGCGCCGCGACGAGAACCAGCCGGGCCGTTTCCTCGTGCAGTGGGGCGGCCGCATCGGGGCCGAGGTCACGTGCGGCAGCGGCCGTTACGACCTCGCGCTCTTCGAAGGCTCGGAGATCGGCGTCCTGGGCGCGACGACGCGGACCGCGAGCTCCGCCGACCGCCCGATGCGGATCGACGCCACGCGCATCGAGATCCTCTCCGCGCCCTCGGGCCGCTGATTCGCCCGCGTTCGGGGCCGCGCGGCGGCCCCGACGCGACGCGGAAATCCACCGATCCGATCCCGCACGCATGGCGAAGGATCCCACCCGCGACGTCCCGTTCACACGGCGCCTGGTCGAGGCGCTGCGGCGGCTCTTCGCCCTGAAGAGCGAGCGCTACCTGTGCGACTCGTGCAAGTGGGACTACGGCACGGCCTGCATCCGCCCGGAGCGACCGAACGCGGTGCGCTGTCCGGACTACAAGAAGAAGTGACGGCGCCCGCGCGGGTGCGATGTTCGTCTCGGCGCCCCGGAGGACTGCGCGGGTTCACGCCCCGCGGAGCGGGCCTGAGAGGCCGTGGAGAAATCGAGCCTACGGCCTCGCAGATCCTCGTGGCGCCGCTGCGCTTCGCGTCGCCTGTGAGTTCTTCACAGGCTCTGAGAGGACCCGCGGGGCCGCGAGGCCGATGTCCGCGCGATTCCTCAGCGCGCCGCCTCGCCTTCCATCGCACCGAGCACTTCCACCCGCAGCGCGGACAGCGTGTCGGAGGCGATGGCCGCGCGGATCCGCGCCATGAGGTCGAAGAAGTACGCCAGGTTGTGCAGGGACAAGAGCATCCCGCCCAGCATCTCGTCGCTCGTGCACAAGTGGCGTAGCGTGCCGCGCGAGTAGTCGCGGCAGCACGGGCAGGCGCACGCGGGATCGAGGGGCGCGACGTCCTCGCGGTACTTCGCGTTGCGCAGGTTGACCTCGCCGCGGCTCGTGAAGGCGCGGTGGTTGCGCGCGTGGCGCGTCGGCGTCACGCAGTCGAAGAGGTCGATGCCGCGCTCGATGGCGTCGAAGAAGTCGGCCGGCGTGCCGACGCCCATCAGGTAGCGGGGCTTCTCCTCGGGCAGGAGCGGCGCGCTCATCTCGACGGCCGTGCGCGCGTGCTCGCGCGACTCGCCGACGCTGACGCCGCCCACGGCGTGGCCGACGCAGCCATGCTCGAGCGCGCTCTCGACGGAGCGTCGGCGCAGGTCTTCGAACACGCCGCCCTGCACGATCGGGAAGAGCGCCTGGCCCGTCTCCTCGGCGCCGTGCTCGCGGTGGCGGCGCACGCAACGGGCGAGCCAGTCGTGCGTGCGCTCGACGGCCGCCGCGACCTGTGCTCGATCGGTCGGATCCGCCGGGCAATGGTCGAAGGCCATGGCCACGTCGGCGCCGAGCTTGCGCTCGATGTCGATCACCCGCTCGGGCGTGAAGCGCACGGCGGAACCGTCGATGACGCTCTTCAACGAGACGCCGTCGGCGTCGATCTTCGCCAGGTGCCCGAGCGAGAACACCTGGTATCCGCCTGAGTCCGTGAGGATCGGCCCGTTCCAGGCCATGACCGCGTGCAGGCCGCCCAGCTTCTGGATCACGTCCTCCCCGGGGCGCAGATGCAGGTGGTACGTGTTCGCGAGGATCATCGTCGCCCCGAGCTCGCGCAGGTCGCGCGGGAGGACGCCCTTCACCGTCGCCTTCGTGCCGACCGGCATGAACGCGGGCGTCGCGACGTCCCCGTGCGGCGTCGTGAACACGCCGACCCGGGCGTGGCCCGAGCTCGCGCGCGCGAGCAGGCGAAACCCGAAACCCGCGCGTGCGGACGATGCGAGCGGCGCGCTCAGGGAAAGAGCCCGGGTTCGCCCTGGATCGCCGCCGGATCGACGCCGATCGCGCCGCAGCCGGCGCGCGTGACCACGCGGCCGCGCCCGGTCTTGTGGATGAACCCCTGGCGCAGGAGGTGCGGTTCGAACACGTCCTCGATCGTGTCCTCGCTCTCGCCGACCGCCGCCGCGATCGTCTTGATGCCGACCGGCTGCCCGCCGCTCGCGACGAGCACGGCCAGGATGCGCCGGTCGAGCTCCTCGAGTCCGTTGTCGTCCACGCCGAGAGCCGCCAGCGCCTCGCGCGCCAGCGTCCCGGCGACGCGCTTCTCGCCGCGCACTTGCGCCAGGTCGCGCACGCGCCGCAGGAACCGGTTCGCGATGCGCGGGGTCCCGCGCGCGCGCTCGGCGATCGTGCGCGCCGCGTCGAGCGCGAGCGAGATGCCGAGGATCTCGGCCGATCGCAGGAGGATCCGTTCGAGCTCGTCGACGGGATACGGCGAGAGGCGCTCCGCGATGCCGAAACGCGAACGGAACGGAGCCGAGAGCAGGCCCTCGCGCGTCGTCGCTCCGACGAGCGTGAACGGCTGCAGCGGAAGGGGCAACACACGCGCGTGCGGTCCCTGATCCAGCGTGAAGTCGACGGAGAAATCCTCCATCGCCGAGTACAGGTACTCCTCGACGGCGGCCGGGACGCGGTGCACCTCGTCCACGAACAGGACGTCGCCGCGGCCGAGCTGCGTGAGGATCCCCACGAGGTCGCGCGGCCGCTCGAGGGCCGGGCCGCTGGTCGCGTGCAGGTGCGAACCGAGTTCGCGCGCCAGGATGCGCGCCAGGCTCGTCTTGCCGAGCCCGGGAGGTCCCGAGAAGAGCACGTGGTCGAGGGGTTCCGAACGGCCGCGCGCGGCGGCGACCGCGATGCGCAGGTTGGCGAGCACGCGCTCCTGACCGACGAATTCCTCGAGGGAGCGCGGGCGCAGGCTCGACTCGACTTCGAGTTCCGGCGCCGCACCGGGGGCCTCGGCCTCGAGCGCATGGGGATCGAAGACGTGCTCGGACGCGGACATTCCGGGAGCCTAGTCTGCGGCGGCCCCGTGGATCCACCTCGCCGGAGCGACCCGCGTGGAAGTCCCGCGGTCCCGCTCGCTGCCGGGCGGCGTGCTTCCCGGGTCGAGGCGCCCGCGCGCGACCCGGCGACCGAGCGGCAGCGCACTCCCATCGCGCGGGCCCGCAGCCGGCGCGCGCCACCCCGGTTCGGGAGCGGCCTTCGAAACCGGCCCCCGGGGCTGGGATAGGGCCTGGGACCGCCGAGCGGTCAGGCACGGATCTTGACGACTTCTCGAGCCGCTCGACGGCACCCTGGCCTGGGCAAGGCGCGTGCGCGGCGAGGCCGGAGTGGCCCGCGCGAAGGCGGCTTGGCACCCTAGGCCGCTCCCGCGGCGGAGCGAGCGCGCCCCAGAGGGTTGCGATCGCGGTCGGCCGCGCGCGCGTCCGGCCAAGCTTCCCCTGACAGCCCCGTCCTGGATCGAACGACACGATGACCCACTCCCTCACGATCCCTGGCGCGGACCCGGCCTGCTCGATGCGACGCGCGGGGCAGCCCGGCGTTTCCGGCCGCGCGCTGTCCGCCGTCGCTCTGTCGCTCGGCGCGAGCCTTCTCCTGGGGGGCTGCGGTGGCGGGAGCGGCACGAGCAGCAAGGCCGGCTCGATGGACCTGCTGCAGGTCTCGAACGGCTTCGGCCAGCTGCTGCCGCACAAGGTGTATCGCC
Organism: Planctomycetota bacterium; assembly: GCA_026692665.1. GTDB lineage: Bacteria > Planctomycetota > UBA1135 > UBA1135 > JAEUHZ01. The sequence continues at coordinate 3,823 of JAPLOF010000045.1, read as the reverse complement.
TGAACGCGAACGGCACGGCGAGCACGACGCTGGTGTCGGTGCGGACGCTGTCGGACCTGGTGACGAACCTGAACTCGACGAACGGGGTGCAGCCTCCGCCGCAGTTCCCGACGGGCGCGGTGCTGCCGAGCAACGCGGCGGGCAACCACTTCCTGTTCGCGGAGTTCACGCGTCCGGTGGACGTGAGCACGGTGCTGGACTCGTCGCCGTCGGCGCAGGCGGTGAACGGCTTGCGCGGCTCGATCCAACTGGTGCAGATCGACCCGGCGAGCGGCGGCTCGTCGATCGTCCCGGCGCGCGTGTTCGTCGGAGTCCAAGACGGCGAGGACGTGGTGGCGTCGACGTACGCTGGCGCTCCGGGCCCGGACGGACAACTGACGCTGCAACCGTGGGTGCGCCGCTCGGGCTCGACGGGCGCCTTCACCGCGCTGACGGTGGACGGCGCGACGCCGGGCGCGGGCTTCCCGGGCACGGAGACGTTGTTCCCGGGCTACGAGGACCTGATCACGGCGGGGACGGTGGTGTTCGTGGCGGACACGGACGGGGACCTGACGACGCACGAGTCGTTCCCCTCGGGCCGCCAACTGCGGCTCTCGGTCTCGACCGAAGTGAAGAGCACTTCGGGGATCCGCCTGGCGCGCACGGCGCTGGCGGCGACGACGGTGGGCGACGACCTCTTGCGTCCGGAAGTGGCGACGACGCCGCCGCCGGACCAGCGCGCGGACGTGACGCCGGGCGGCGGTGACGTGGACGTGGATCCGATGACGTCGATCCGGATCGCGTTCACGGAGCCGGTGCAGCCGACGACGATCGGCAGCCTCCCGAACGGGCAGGCTCCGACGCAGAGCCCGTCGATCTTCGTGGAGTTCGGCCCGCCGGCGGCGCGCGTGCGCGTGCCGTTCACGGCGGCGCCGCTGTCGGTGTTCGACCTGACGCGCTACGAGCTGACGCCGGCGTTCAACTTCCCGGGCGAGGGCCCGCCGGACCTGCAGTGCGGCGTCTACAACAACGTGGACGTGACGGTGAACGCGAACCAGATCCGGGATCTGGCGCCGGCGCAGAACCAGAACCTGTTGAGCGCGGTGAGCTCGTTCACGACGGGCGAGGGCCCGGGCCTGGTGAACGCTCCGGTGACGCCGGACGCGATCTACGTGGGTCGGGTGGGCGCGATCCCGGGGATCTCGGTGGTGGACCTGAACGGTTTCGGGCAGTCGACGGGCAATCCGCAGTTCGACCCGAGCTACCAGACGTTCGCGGAAGGGCGGACGAACTTCCCGAACAACCCGAACGTGCGCCTGCAAGGGGGGACGATGCGTCCGCCGCTGCAGCCGGGCACGTGCACGGTGAACGGCGGCTCGGCGGGCGTGTTCACGCTGACGCGGGACAGCTCGCTGAACAACCTGCTGATCCGCGCGCCGCTCTTGACGAACGTGGGCGACATGATGCTGGGCCACGCGCTGGACAGCGCGTTCAACAACGGTCCGCAGCCGTTCGGTTGCCAGTCGGGCGGCGGCAACCTGTGCGCGCAGGACGGCAAGAAGCTGGTGTCGCCGACGACGAACGGCTCGGGCAACACGATGGCGCCGACGCAGCAGGGCCAGTTCGGCGGACTGGGCGCGGGCGCGGAGAACCTGATGGGCTGGGCGCCGCACCCGAACCCTCCGCCGCTGGTGTTCCCGCCGCTGTGCATCTCGCCGTACATCGGCGGTCAGGAGCCGACGTCGATCGACACGCAGGTGACGGCGCTGCTGACGAACCTGCTGGTGCCGGGTGACGCGTTCGGCGCGCCGTTGCAGGGAGTTCCGCCGTCGGGCCTGTTGACGCCGGAGCAGAACTCGTACTTCCAGGGCCCGTCGCTGGAGCAGGCGACGGTCGGAGCCTGCCAGCAGTTCCAGATCCGGCAGCAGATCGGCCACTACCTGTACGTGATCGACCGCGCGCGGCGCGAGATCGTGGTGCTGAACAGCAACCGGATGACGGTGATCGACCGGATCCCGACGTTCGACCCGACGTCGCTGGCGATGTCGCCGAACCTGAACTTCCTGGCGGTGGTGAACCAGTTGAGCGACCTGGTGTCGTTCCTGGACATCGACCCGAACTCGCCGTCGTTCCACCAGATCGTGCAGGAGACGGCGGTGGGCTCGCGTCCGCGCGGGATCGCGTGGGATCCGGGCAACGAAGACATCCTGGTCACGAACGAGGGCGAGAACACCGTCTCGATCCTCTCGGCTTCGTCGCTGACGGTGCGCAAGGTGGTCAGCTCGCAGCTGAACCAGCCCTTCGACGTCGTGATCACGCCGCGCCAGCAGTGCTGGGGGTTCTCGCGCAACGTGTACTTCGGCTACGTCATGAACCGCAGCGGCCGGCTGGCGATCTTCGAGTCCGGCCCGAACACGGTGAACGGCTGGGGCTACGACGACATGATCGGCGTGTCGACGGAGACGTTCCAGAGCCCGAAGACGATGCAGGTGGACCCGCTCGACCTGCGCTCGGCGCTGTGGATCGCGCACGAAGGCCCGATCAACGCGCAAGGGCAGTCCGGCCAGATCGGAACTCCGGCGCTGTCGAAGTTCGTGGCGATCAGCGGCATCACGGGCCAACTGGCGCTGAACTTCACCTCGCTGACCGTGCCGCAGTTCCGCGACATCGCGTACGGCGTGCAGATCTCGCTGGGCCAGGAGAAGCTCTCGGGCCTGCCGATCGACCTGGCGTTCGACGACTTGCGTGTGCTGTCCGGCCTGCCGAACTTCCAATCGACCTTCAGCGCCGGCCCGCCGGCGCAGGAGAACGGCAAGCACCTCGTGCGCGGGAACTGCTCGAACGGCGTCGTGAACACGAACGAGTCGAAGTACGTGTTCGTCGCGGTGCCGAACCCGATCGGCGGCACGGGGGTCGTGGACGTGATCCTCCTGGACGGCACCTTCGGTCGCGTGGACACGAACCCGTTCCTGGCCGGCACGCAGTCCATCCCGGCGCCCGACGTGCAGGTCATCGCGACGTTCTTCCGGCAGTGACCCCGCGGGCCGGTTCGCCCCGGCCCGGGAACGCTGTGCGCTGTCGCCCCGTGGCACGTTGGCGAGGGTCCGGCCGTCGGCGGGCGCGGCGTCCCGGGGCCGGCGGGGGCGAGTGCCCCCCCCGGAGACTCCCGCGCGTCCGGCATGCCGGCGGTCGGCTGCCTGAGTGACTCGGGAGGCGCGGGGGCGAGCGGATGCGCGCACCGAGCGCTCGCCCGCGCACCCTGGGCTGCGGGGACGCGACTCGCGGGCGAAGCCACCTTGGCGGCCGGGCGGCGGCCGCGGCGCGGGCCCCGCCCGCCCCGAGGCCACGGGGCGGGGCCGCGCAGCGCGCCGCGCTCGTGGGCTTCCCCTGCGTCCTTTCGTTCCACCCCGCGGAGGCTCCGGGGCCGCCCAGGCACCGGACTCGAAAGCCTGTGCGGCACGGTTCTTGTCGCCGGTGCCTTTCAGATTGCCATGCTGCCCGCTCCGGGCTGGTCCAGGCTCGGCGGCGTTGGCAAACTGAGGGGCCACGGCCTGCGCGGCCCCCCCCTCGATCCCTCCCCGAGATCCGACTCGGCGCGTTGTGCGTCGGGCCCGGGTCCTCCTTCGATCCGCGACGGTACACCCACGATGACCTCCACGAACCTCGGTGCTCGATCCCTTCGGACGAGCGCGATCCTGGTGGGCGCGAGCCTGATCCCGAGCCTCCTCCTGGGGGGCTGCGGTGGCGGGAGCGGCACGAGCAGCAAGGCCGGCTCGATGGACCTGCTGCAGGTCTCGAACGGCTTCGGCCAGCTGCTGCCGCACAAGGTGTATCGCCTGAACGC
>JAPLOF010000044.1 GCA_026692665.1 Planctomycetota bacterium | reverse complement strand
GTCTGCGGTTGCGGCGTCGCCGACACCGACTCCGACAACGACGGCACGCCGAACTGCAACGACGGTTGCCCGAACGACCCGCTGAAGACCACGCCCGGTGCTTGCGGCTGCGGCGTGCCGAACACGGACTCCGACAACGATGGCACTCCGAACTGCACCGACGGCTGCCCGAACGACCCGGCCAAGATCGCGCCGGGGGTCTGCGGTTGCGGCGTCGCCGACACCGACTCCGATGGCGACGGAACGCCCAACTGCAACGACGGTTGCCCGAACGATCCGCTGAAGACCACGCCCGGTGCTTGCGGCTGCGGCGTGCCCAACACGGACTCCGACAACGACGGCACCCCGAACTGCACCGATGGCTGCCCGAACGATCCGGCCAAGATCGCGCCGGGAGTCTGCGGTTGCGGCGTCGCCGACACCGACTCCGACGGAGACGGGACGCCGAACTGCAACGACGGTTGCCCGAACGACCCGCTGAAGACCACGCCCGGTGCTTGCGGCTGCGGCGTGCCGAACACGGACTCTGACAACGACGGCACGCCGAACTGCGTCGACGGATGCCCGTCCGATCCGGCGAAGATCGCGCCGGGCGCATGCGGCTGTGGAGTGGCCGACACGGACACGGACGCGGACGGCATCGCGAACTGCATCGACAACTGCGACGGGACCGCGAACGTGTCGCAGGCCGACCAGGACAGCGATGGTTTCGGCGACGCGTGCGACAACTGCGTGACGCTCGCGAATCCCTCGCAGGGCGACTGCGACTCCGACCAGATCGGCGATGCCTGCGAGCTGGCGAGCGGCGCTCCGGACTGCAACGCGAACGGCATCCCCGACGCGTGCGACCTGGCTTCGGGCGCGAGCCTCGACCTGAACGCGACGGGCATCCCCGACGAGTGCGAGGCCGCTGCCGTCGCCTTCTGCTTCGGCGACGGGACGGGCACGCCCTGCCCGTGCGCGAACGCGAGCACGCCGGGATCCCAGACGGGCTGTCTGAGCTCGCTGGGCGTCGGTGGCCGTCTCGTCGCGAGCGGCAACCCGCGCATCACGGCCGACACGCTCGTGCTCGCGGGCAATCAGATGCCCAACAGCTCCGCGCTCTACTTCCAGGGGACCACGAGCCTGGCTGGCGGTCTCGGCACGGCCTTCGGCGACGGATTGCGCTGCGCCGGCGGATCGATCCTGCGACTCGGCACGAAGAACAACGCGGCGGGCGCCTCGCAGTACCCGGCCGGCGGCGATCCCTCCGTGTCCGTGCGCGGCCTGATCGCGAGCCCGGGCACGCGCACCTACCAGGTCTGGTACCGCAACGCGGCCGCCTTCTGCACGTCGAGCACGTTCAACCTGTCGAACGGCCTCGTTGTGATCTGGAGTTCCTGAAGCGCGAGGGGAATGTCCGTGATCCCGGTCGACGGGCCGGTCGTCCGGCTTTCGAGGCCCGATCGCGCCTCGGGGCTCCCACCGGGGTCCAGTCTGCGTGACCGCCCCCCAAGCGGCGGATCCGTGGGTATCCTCTGGGAATGCGCACGCTCCTCGCCGTCCTCCTCCTCGCCTTCCCCACGGCCGCGCAGTCGTTCAACATCGACGTCTGGGACAACACGATCCTCTTCCCGGTGCCGCCGGACACCTACGCGGCGGGCGCGGGACAGACGGGACGCTGGACCGCGTCGATCCATCCGTACAACACGACGCTCCTGAACCTGGACGGCAGTCCGAGCACGGTCACGACCACGAGCACGAGCTCGTCTTCGTACAACCACTTCCCGAGCCCCCTGACCGGCGACGACCGCGCGTTCATGGTCGACATCCAGAACCTGCCCTCGATCGGCGGTCCCTGGTCGTGGACGTTCAGCGGTCTGTCGGACGGCGCGTACCAGCTCTACACGTACGCCTGGGCACCGGAGAACAACGGCATCACGACGACCGTCACGGTGCCGGGCTCGGTGGACGGCCCGCAGGTCGTCGGCGGCATCTGGAACGGCGGGGCTCACGTCCTGGGCATCACGTACGCCCGACACGCGGTGAACGTGGTCGGCGGGACCCTGTTCGTCCAGGTCGTCGGCCAGAGCGGCTCGAGCGGCGCGGTCAACGGATTCCAGCTCGTGCGCCAGGGCACCGGCCCGACCGCGTTCTGCTTCGGCGACGGATCGGGCGCGGCTTGCCCGTGCGGCAACGCCGGAACCAGCGGACGCGGCTGCGCTAACTCGGTCAATGCCGCGGGCGGGCGGCTCATCGTCGCGGGGAATCCCTCGGTCGGCGCGGACACGGTCAGCCTGAACGGCGACGGCATGCCGAACTCGTCCGCGCTCTACTTCCAGGGCACTTCGCAGCAGAGCGGCGGAGCCGGCGTCGCGTTCGGCGACGGGCTGCGCTGCGCGGGCGGGACCATCGTGCGCATCGGCACGAAGACGAACGCGGGCGGCGGTTCGACCTATCCGGTGGCCGGCGATCTCGCGGTGTCCGTGCGCGGCGGAGTCGCGGCGAGCGACGTGCGCACCTACCAGATCTGGTACCGCAACGCGGCCGCGTTCTGCACGTCGAGCACGTTCAACCTGACGAACGGCGTCCAGGTGGCCTGGTCGATCTGAGATCCGCCGCCCGCTTCGGCCTCGGACGTCCGCCCTCGGTGGGGTAGTGTGCCGGCGGAGGCCGCGATCCCGCCGGATCCGCGCTCTTCCCGCCTCGTCCATGCGCCCCGCCGATCCCACGATCCGACGCTCGCGAACGGGACCGCTGCTCCTCTCCGCGGCGATCCTCTGCGGCGGTCTGGCGGCGATCTGGCTCTGGCATTCGCGCCGCACGCACGGCCTTTCCGATGTCGCGCGCATCGCGAGAGCACCCACCCCGATCGAGGGTCGTGGCGCTCCGATAGGCCGCGGTTGGCCCGACGACGCCAGCCGGCCCTCGGCGCTGGAAACGATGGATGCGCGCGCTCCCGCGTCGGCGTTCCGTCGGATCGCGCTGTCGCCCACCAGCGTGAGCGAGTTCCTGCGCATGGAGGACATCGGCAGCGTGTTCGATCCGTGGGCCTGGCACCGGCAGGTGCCGGGGATCGACGTGGAGGTGCCGTGGGCCGAGCACCCGCGCGGCGTGTGGCACCAGCGCACGAACGCACTCGGGATCCGGCGGGACTCGGATCCTTCGCCGCGCGCGCCCGACTGGCGCGTGCTGGTCACGGGGGACTCGCACACCGACGGCGTGTGCGACAACGTCGACTCGTTCTGCAGCCTGATGGAGGCCGAGCTGCGGAGCCGTTCGCCGGCTCGATCGATCGAGGTCCTGAACGCGGCCCGCAGCGGTTCGAGCTTCGCGAACTACCTCGGAGTCCTCGAGCGCTGGCTGGCCGTCGAGCCGGACGTGTTCGTGGTCGTCGTCTACGGCGGCAACGACTTCGTGGAAGCGCTCGGCTGGCAGCGCCTCATGCACGGGTTGCCGACGCCCGAGCCGACCGTGGTGCAACGTGCGTCGATCGAAAAGGCACTGCAGTCCTACGGCCCGGCCGTCGCGCAGGCGTTCTCCGCTGTGGCGGCGTTCACGCGCCATCCGGAGGACCGTGAGCTGGCGCTCCAGGCCGCGCGCGACGTCACGATCGAGATCCAGGCGCTGTGCGCGCGCTTCGGCATCCGTCTCGTGGTCGCGTACCTGCCGCCGGCCGCGGACGTGGAGTGGGAGCTGCACGCGAAGAGCCTCGGCGCCGCGCGCGACATCCTGGGGTTCTCGCCCGAGGACCTCGCCTGCACCGGGCTCATGGCGGACTCCTACCTCGCCTTCCTGCGCTCGCGCTCGATCGAGACGGTCGATCTGCGGGCGGCGTTGCGCGGTCCGTCCGCGTCGTCCAGGGAGCCTCGGGAAGCCATGTACTGGGAGGGCGACTACCACCTCGACCTCGCGGGGCACCGCGCGGTGGCGCAGGCGCTCCTCGCCGTCCTCGGCGACGGCGGGGTGCGCGCGCGAGCGCGCCAGGCACCGGGCACGCTGCGCCCCGGGTTGCCGCAGTGGGGATCGCTGCTCGCGCCGGGCGCACCGGGCCCGCTCGATTGGGCGCGCTGGTCGCGCCCCACGACCGAGACCGCTCCGGCGGGCGATCGACCGCCCTGGGCTCGGCGCGAATTCGACGCGCGCACCGTCGAGCTCGCGGACGTCGACGAATTCGACGCGCGGCGCGGGCGGCGTTACCGGGGCGGGCTCGACCTCGAACGCCCGGGCGCGCCGCCGTGGCGTCTCGGCACCGACGCGGAGGGATTGCGCAACGTCCCGGGATCGGAGGATGCGCCCGGCGCCACCTCGGTGCTCGTGCTCGGGGACGAGGAAGTGGACGCGGCGCGGCCGGACGCCGAGCGCCTGCCCGCGCTGCTGGCGCGAGCCTGGCGCCGCGATCATCCCGGGACGCGGATCCGCGTGCGCGACGCGGCGCGGTCCGGTCACGCATTCGACGCGTACATGGGCGCGATCGAGTCCCTGGGAGTCCGCCCCGCCGAGACCGTCGTGCTCGTCGTCGACGCCGACACCGACTTCCTGCAGCAGGTCGAGCGGCGAATCGGCGTCGATGCCGCCGCGCGGGAATCGGTCGGACGATACGTCGCGAGCTTGGACGCCGGTCGGGCGCCGTACGTCCTCGGGCCCGGCGCGCTCGAGTCGTTGGCGCGGTTCGGACGCACGCCGCAGGACGGCGCGCGCGCGCAGGAACTCAGCGTGGCGGCCACGCTCGCGATCGACGCCGCTGTGCGAGCGGCGGGAGCACGCCTCGTCGTCGTGTTCTGCCCGGCCGCCATCGAGATCGACGCGCTGGAGATGGCCCCGAGCGCACGCGAAGCCTGCGCGGGGCTCGGGCTGGACAACGCAGCTCAATCCGTGCTGGCGCGTGTCGGTCGGCGCTACGTCGCCGAGTTGCAGACCCGTGGTGTCACGGTCTTCGACGTCGGGTGGTGCGTGCCGCCGCATCCGGGCCGACTGACCGAGGCCGGGACGGACGCGGCGGGGGTCGCGCTCCAGGCGGAGATCGCCGAGGTCCTCGTCCACCTCCTCGACGCCCGCTGAGGAGGCTGGGTCCGTTTCCGGGCGGCGCGCAGTCAGCGCAGCGCCTGCTCCAGCGCGGTCGCACGATCCGTCCTGTCGTCGCGGTACTTCACGATGAGCGCGCACGCCACGTTGAGATCGCGCGCGCGGGCCCAGGCACCCGCGACGGGACGCGCGCCGGGCACGACGACGGCGCCGGCGGGGATCTCCAGCGGAGACTCGCGCGTGCCGCGCAGCTCGCGCTCGTGCACGCAGTCGAAGACGAGCGTCCCGGACGCGAGGACGACGCCGGCGGCGAGGACGGCGCGCTCCCGCACGAGCACGCCTTCGTAGACGCCGCAGTTCCCGCCGACGAAGACGTCGTCCTCGAGCACGACGGGCCGCGCATTCGCGGGCTCGAGGACGCCACCGATCTGCGCCGCGGCCGAGACGTGACAGCGCGCGCCGACCTGCGCGCAGGAGCCGACCAGCGCGTGGCTGTCGATCATCGTGCCCGCACCGACGAAGGCGCCGATGTTCACGTAGGCCGGCGGCATCACGATGACGCCCGCGGCGAGGTGGGCGCCGCGGCGCACGGAGCTGCCGCCGGGCACGATGCGCACGCCGGAATCCAACGTGAAGCGTCGGATCGGGAGCGCGGACTTGTCGAGGAACGGGCTGGCAGCGCCCGTCGGCGCGCTCTCGAGGTGCGCCAGGGCGATCGCGCTGCCGCGGAAGACCGCCAGGATCCCCTCCTTGACCCAGGTGTTCGCGCGCCAGGCGCCGTCGCTTCCGCGTTCGGCCGCGCGGACCTCGCCGCGCTCGAGCGCGTCGAGCAGGGCTTCGCCGACCAGGGTCTCCGTCTTCGTCATGGCCTGCAATCTAGCGCGTTCGAGCGCGGGCGCCGTGGATCTCCTGGACCGAGCACGCGTCCGGCGCCCTTTCCTGGGCCTCGTTGCGACACCGTCCCGGCGCCGGGCGCGGGCTCCGTGGGCGTCAACCGCCCGTCGCCCGGAGCAGGAGCTCGCGCGCCAGCGACTCGTAGCGCGCCGCGGCCTCGTCCAACGCGCGCTTCGAGACCTTCTCGTGCTCGGTGTGCGCGTCGAGGATCGATCCCGGCCCGTAGAGCAGCGGCCGGCCCCACCGGCGCATGTGCGGCGCGTCCGTGCCGAACGCGACCGGGATCCCGGCCTCGCCCGCGGGGACGTCGAACTCGATCGGGCCGTAGCCCTTGTGCGTCTTCTCGACCCGCACGTGGGCTCCGAGATGGCGACGGACACGCTCGGCGATCGACACCGGATCGTCGACGGCGCGCACGAGCACTTCGCATTCGGCATGCTCGGCGACCACGTTCGGGGCGACGCCGCCGCGGATGGTCCCGATGTTCAACGTGCCCGGCCCGAGCAGCGGGTGGTGGCCCCAGGTCTCGGAGAGGAGACCGTGGACACAGCGCACGAGTTCGTGCACGGCGGAAGGACCGCCGACCTGCGAGCTGTGCCCCGCGCTGCCCGTCGCCACGAGTCGCGCCTTCCAGATCCCCTTCCCCGCCGCGACGAAGCGATTGTCCGTCGGCTCGCCGATCACCGTGAACGCGGGCTCCCACGGCTCGGCCAGGGCGGAATCGGCGTACGCGGCGCCAGCGCTGTCCGTTTCCTCGCCCACGGTGAACAGCACGCCGACGCGGTCCTCGCCCGACGCGAGGAGGCGTTCGATCGCCTGCAGCATCGCCGCCGCCGGCCCTTTGGCGTCGCACGAGCCGCGCCCGTGCACGTGCTCGCGGTCCTCACGAACGCCGAGATCGCCCGGGACCGTGTCGATGTGCGTGCACAGGACGACGCGCGGCCGGGGCCCTCGCGCCAGCACGTTCGCGCGGCCCGGCTGCACCGTCTGGCGCTCGACCGCGAGGCCGATCCGCGCGCACTCGCGCGCCAGGGCATCGCCGTAGCCGGCCTCCTGCCCGGTGACCGAGGGGATGGCGACCCAATCGAGGACGTTCTGGACCAGGCGGCTCATGTTGGACGTGCGCAGGATAGCGGCGCGTGCGCTAGGCTGCGCGCTTCACCCCCTCCAACACACATGCTCACGACCCTCGCGCTCCTCGTCCCGATCCTCGTCCCCCTGAAGTCCCCGGCCCCGGTCGCCGACACGCGCGCCCGCTATCTCGAGCTGGCCGCGAAGTCCGACGCCGCCGGATGCCAGGAGCTGTGGCGCAAGGACCGCGGCTCGATCCTCCCGACGATCGACGCGGACCTCGAAGGCAGCCTGAAGGTCCGCGAGGACGCCGCCGGCCGCGCGCTCACGAGCGACGAGGAACGCAAGATCCTGGACATGCATGCGCGCGCCCTGTGGGGAGCGACGCAGGCTTCGACGGTGGGACATCCCTTCATCCTCGACTACGCGTCGAGCTTCGTCGGCTGGGATGAAGAGCAGCGTTCGAGCTTCCGTGCCGGCCAACGCGCGTACTCGGAAGCGCGCGGAGCCCTGAAGAAGGGCGACCACGCCGCCGCGCTGACGGCCGCCAAGCGCTGCCGGGAGCTCGCCGCGCCGCTGGGCGACTGGTGGGGCGCGCAGATGGGCTGGGAAGCCGAGGCGCGCGCGCAGGAGGCCAGCGGGAACAAGGAAGACGCCCTCGCGGCGTGGTCGCGCGTGCGGATGGTCGCGACGACGATCTCGCTCGTGGGCGACGAGTACGAGGCGACGGCCAAGGTCGCCGAGCTGTCCGCCGCGCTGGGCCGCACGCAGCGCGCCCGAGCCGCGGCCCAGGCCGCCATCGCGTTGGCGACCGAACTCGGCGACGAGGCCGGCCGCAAGGCTCTCGAGAAGCTCGCCAGCGAGAACTCCCGCGGGAAGTGAGCGGTACGGAGCCAGGAACGACCGCGAGACATTCGC
>JAPLOF010000043.1 GCA_026692665.1 Planctomycetota bacterium | reverse complement strand
GCAGGCCGTGCGCGAGGCGGCCGCGGGCCGCGAAACGCGCGAAGACGCCGCGACGCAGCTCGAGGCCGAGGCGCGTTCGCTCGAGGCCGAGGCACAGAACGAGGAGCAGGCGGCGGCGAGCGCGCGCGCGGCGGCGGAAGCCGAGCTCGCGAAGCTCACCGATCCGCGCACGGCGGCGGGTTCCGCCGCGAGTTCCGCGCGTCAGGCGCTCGAGGGCGCGCAGGCGGCCGCGGAGCGTTCGAATGCACAGAAGGCGAGCGAGGCCGGTGCGCCCCCCTCGGCGGAGTCGGCTCGCAGCCGTGCCGAGGATGCCGCCGAAGCCCAGCGCGACACGGTCGACGCCGCGCGGGCATTGCAGCGCGGGCTCGAGGACCTGCGCCGTGTGGCGCCGATGCTCTCGCAGTCCCAGCGCGCGGCGGCCGAGCGCGCCGAGAAGGTGGCGCGCGCGATGCAATCCGTCCCCGGCGAGGGGCAGAAGGAGCGCGAGGCCGCAGCGGCCGAGATCGAGGCCGCGGCACGCGCGCAGAGCGCCGCGGCCCAGTCCGCGCAGAAGGAGCAGGCGTCTCGAGCCGCCAGCTCGGCCGCGGAAGCCCAGGCGGCTTTGGAGCGCGCGCAGTCCGCGCTGCAGCAGGCACGCTCGGCCCGCGCGCAGTCCTCCGAGGGCGCACGGGCCGCGGCCCAACAGGCGCTTCGGGCGGAGCAGCAGCAGCTGGCGCAGGAGACCCAGTCCCTGCGCGAGGCCGCTGCGAAGGCGGGTCTCGAGCCCGAGGCGCAACGCGCCGCCGAGCAGTCCCTGAAGGCCGCGACCGAGGCGATGGAGCAGGCCTCGTCGCAGATCGGTGCGAGCCGCACGTCGGACGCGTCGAGTTCGCAGGAGCAGGCTCTCCAGAAGCTGCAGGAGGCGTCGCAATCCGCGCAGTCCGGCGGGCGCCCGCAGACCCCCGAAGACAAGGCCGAAGCCGAGCGGCAACGCCAGGAACAGGCGCGCATCCGCGCCGAGCTCTTGAAGCTCGAGGAACGCAACCGCCAGCGCGAGGGCGCCAAGCCTTCGGGGGCGATGGAGGGCGCCTCGCGCTCGGCGAAGCGCGCCGAAGACGAGTTGGGTGGCGGCGACCTGTCCGAGGCCGAGCAGGCCGAGGCCGACGCGGAACGACAGATGCGCGATGCCGAGCGCGAGCTCGGACAGGAGGAGGAGCAGTACCAGCGCCTGCGCCAGGAAGAGCTCCTCTTCAAGATCGCGGAGCAGGTGAAGACGCTCACCGAGGAACACCAGGCTCAGATGCGCGCGACGGTCGAGGTCGACGCGCAACGCAAGCCTGGCGAACGGCCCAGCCACACCGCCCGCCTGCGCCTGCGCAAGATCGGCAAGGCCGAGGAACAACTCGGCACGCGCGCCACGGAGATCGGCAAGTCGATCCGCGCGGAGCAGAGCCTCGTGTTCGCCGAAGTGCTCGACCAGGCCGCGCGCGACCTCGGGTCGATCACGCGCGACCTGTCCGAGGAAGGCGACTGGCAGAGCGGCGAGCGCGTGCAGGCTCGACAGCAGGACGTGGAGCAGTCGCTCCTGTGGCTCGCCGAGTCGCTCCAGCAGGAGAAGCAGCGGCGCCAGCAGGAACAGCAGCAACAGCAACAGCAGCAACAACAGCAGCAGCAGCAAGATCGCCTCGTCCCGGATGTCGCCGAGCTGAAGCTCCTGCGCCGCATGGGCGTCGACGTGACCGAGGAGATCGAGCGCCTGCGCATCCTCCACCCGGAGATCGAGCAGGGCGGCTCGATCGACCCGCTCCTGCGCGAGGACATCGCGCGACTGGGATTCCGCCACGAACGGGTCAGCGACCTCTTCCGTCAGTTCCGCACGCGCCTCGGCATCCCGCCGCCGAGCGAGGAGAATCCGTGAACACGCAACGCAACGCTTCGTTCGCCGTCCTGGCGATGGCCTGGATGAGCCTCGCCGCGCGCGCGCAGGAGCCCGAAACGTCTCCTCCCCCGCCGCCGGTCGCGCCGAAACCCACGACGCCGGTGCGAATCCAGGCGCAGCCGGACGACGTCCAGCGGCAGATGGTCGAGCTCTTCGGCAAGGTCGAGCGCGAGCTGCGCGCGATCGACCGACTGCTCCAGGAGGCGTCCCGCGCCCCCGCGGCGGGAGAGAGCGGTTCCCTGGCGGAGCAGCTGCGCAACGCGCAGGCCTCCAGCGAATCGGTGCAGAAGGACATCGATCGCATCCTCGAACTCGCGGCGAGCCAGAGCCCGAACTCCTCGAGTTCCTCGTCCGGAGGCGGCCAATCGCAGACTGGCGGTGGGCAGGGAGAGAACCCGATGGACCGTCAGGGCGAGCAGTCGACCGGCCGCGAGTCGACGCCGTCGATGCCCGAGCAGGGCGGAGAGAAGCCCAAGCCGGGCGATGGGCAGCCGGGCGGCGAGCAGAAGAAGCCCGGTTCCGAGAAGCCGGGCGAAAAGCCGGGAGAGAAGTCCGGAGAGGGCCAGAAGAAGCCCGGCGAGCAGGGCCGCCAGCCGTCGGACGGTCCGCAGGCCTCCAAGGCCGAGCCTCAGCAACAGCCCGGCTCGGACCCCGCGCGCGGTTCCCAGGGATCGGGAACACAGACCAGCGACGCACGCGATCGATGGGGCGACCTGCCCATGCACGCGCGCGAGGTCTTCCGCAACGAGGGCGGACGCGACATGCCGCCCCTCTATCGCGAGTGGATCGACGCGTACTACAAGCGGCTCAACAAGAAGCCGTGACCCCGCGGGCGGCGATCCTGGCCGTCGTCGTGGCGGTGATCGGGGGCGGGCACCTCGAGTCGCGCCCCTGCGCATCCGCAGCTTGCGCATCCGCAGCGGGCGCATCCGCAGCGGGCGCGTCCGCATGGCGCGCGCCGATCGAAGCGCGGATCCGAGGCGGCGAGTTCGAGCGCTCCTCGGCCGACGGAACATCGACGCGCGGGGGCACCTCGCCGTCGATCGCGCAGGGCGAGCCGCGCGCGGAGGTCCTGGGCGACGAAGTCCACCGCCGCGCACTGGAGCGTGGCCTGGCCTGGCTGGAATCCGCGCAGGAGCGCGCCGCGGACGGCTCCTTCCCCACGCAAGGCGCGCGGACCACGAGCGCGGGCACGGGCCCCGCGGGCGAGGTCGGTGGCTTCGCCCCGGTCGCCGTGACCGCGCTCGGCGCCTTGGCCTGGATGGCCGGAGGCAGCGCCCCGGAACGCGGCCCCCACGGACGGGCCTGCGCCGCGGCCATCGACTGGCTGGTGGCGCGCACGGACGTGGATCCGCGCTCGGAGCGCGTCGGTTTCGTCTCGCGGACGGGCGATTCGCTGAGCCGGATGCACGGCCACGGTTTTGCGACGCTCGCGCTGGCTCAAGCGTGCGTGATGTCGCCCCACACCCAGCGCGGCGCACGCCTCCAGGAGGCGCTCAAGGCCGCCGTGCGCTGCATCGAATCGAGCCAGGGCGTCGAGGGCGGCTGGGACTACGAGCCGCGGAAGGGCCTCGCGCACGAGAACTCGATCACGATCACCGCGGTCCAGGCGCTGCGCGCGGCCAAGGAGGCCGGCGTGGACGTCGACCGTTCGGTGATCGCGCGCGCCGTGGACTACGTGAGCCGCACGCAGAAGCCGGACGGTTCGTTCCGCTACGCGCTGGGCGACTCGAGCTCGTCGGTCGCGCTGACCGCGGCCGCGATCTCCACGTTCCAGATGACGGGCACCTACGAAGGCCGGCCGATCACCGATGGCTACGATTTCCTCGCACGCCGCCTCGCGCTGCGCGCAAGCAGCGGGGAGATCGAGGGCGACCTCGTCGTCTGCCCGTACTACGAGCGCTTCTACCTGGCCCAGGCGATGTGGCAGCACCTCGACACCGCGACGTGGACCGCGTGGTGGCGCGCGGAGGCACCGCGCGTCCTGGCGACGCAACGCGAGGACGGCTCGTGGTCCGATCCGCGCTTCGGAGATGTCTACGCGACGGCGATGAACTGCCTCGTCCTGGCGGTGCCGGAGGGGTTGCTTCCGATCTTCCAGCGCTGAAGCTGACCCAGTTCCGTGGATGTCGCGTCCCAGGCCCTGGGCCCGTGGTACCCCGGGGAAACGACACACAATCCCTGGGGGCTGCTCTCCGGCGCCCCCACACAAGGCCAGCGGACCGGGTCAGTTTCCGTCCTACTTCCCGATGTTGAGGCCCTGGATCAGGCAGCGGGCCACGACACGCCCCTGTTCGTCGTAGACGCGGACCAGGAGTTCCTGCACGTCCAGTTGCTGCTCGATCCGGGGCCAGAGGACGAGCAGCCGGGAGACGCCGTGCGTGTCCGGAATCCGCCGGTCGGGAGCGCACAGGAGCTCCTGCTGCGCCTCGTCCAGCACCACGAGGCGTCGTGTCGGCGGCAGCTCCGTGTCGAAGATCTCGATCCCGGACGTCGTGTTGACGACGGTCATCCGCGCCACGCGCGCGTCACCGAGGGGCGGCAGCGTGAGCGCGAAGAGCCGGCTGGCGTCGTAGCGCTCGCGCAACTCCGCGAACCCGTCGGCCGGCATCGCATTCAAGACCATCCGGCGTGGCTGGTTGCGCGGCAGGAGGAGCCGGTACTCCCCGGCGTCGCCGGCCGACGCGAACAGAGCCTGGAGCGCGCTGCGGACGGGTCCCTCCCTCAGGGTGTCGTGCAGCCAGAATCCGACGAGGCCCGCGTTGTGGATCGCGCACCGCCGCGGCCCTTCGGTCAGGCTGCGCGCCAGCGCCTCCTCCTCGGCCCCGTCGCGGAAGAGGACCCAATGGTGCTTGTAGAACGGGACGGGCGGAGGCACTTCCGACCACAGGTGGAGGCTGTGCATGCCCGGGACGCCCACGAACGTGTCGGCGTTCTCGCGCAGGTTCGCAGCGAGCCAGCGGAATCGGCTCGTCTCGAGCTCCGAGAGCCGCAGGGGGCCCGTGCCCGGCAGATCGAGCGGCACGCCGAGTTCCCAGCGATCGCGGTACATCTGGACGGCACGCCATGCGGGGTGGTGCGCGTCGAGGTGGAGGCCGACTCCGACCAGGCACGCGGCCCCGGCCGGCACGCGCAGGTACCACGGCACGGAGGCGATCCAGGAGAAGTCGCGCAGAGCATCGAACAGCCCGATCGTGCCGACCAGGACGGCGAGCAGGGAGAAGAGTCCCACCTGGCAGCCCGGGATCGGAAACGCCTGGAGAGCGGAGAGCACCGTCAGGATGCCGAGCGCGTCGCGAGCCCTCGAGTCCCGGCCTCCGCTCGAGGCGATCCACACGAACGGGAGGGAGGCGAAGGGGACCTGCACGCGCACGCACTCCTGCAGCACGAACAGGCTCGCGGCCAGGCGAACGACGCTCGCCGCGGCGGACCCCGAGCGCAGTGAGAGCCGCACCGGGATCGCGACCGCGCCGAGGAGGATCACACCGCGCGCCGGCAGGTCGGGCGGGTAGTGGTTCTTCAGCGGGAACTCGAGAGCCGCCTCGACGAGTGCGCGCCACATGCCCGCCGCGGTGGAGCCCGTGAACAGGCTGACTCCGATCGACGCGACGGACACGACGGTGAATCCGCCCAGCGCGTACAGGCTCTCGCGCCCGCGCGGCGCACGTTCCCGCGCCCGGAACATCGCGATCACGAACGGCACGAGGGCGAGCGTGATCAGCAGCGCGTAGTCCTGGACCGACTCGAGCTCGAGGAGTTGCCGCATCTGGGCCAGCGGCAGGAGCAGGATCGCGAGCCCGAGGACGACGCGGAACCAGGATCCGGCTCGGCCGCCGGCGTGGGCCGCGAACGTCACGGCCAGGCCGAGCACGAAGTAGAGGCCGAGATTCGCCTTCACGAGGAAGAGTGCCGCGCACAGCGCGCCGCAAGTTGCCCACGCCAGGGGCCGGGGCGCTGGCCCCTCGTCGAGCGGTCCGGTGAGGAGCAACAGCACCGGCGCCAGGAGGAGGAGGACGACGCTCGTGGCGTGCAGCGGCTCGTTCGTGAAGAAGAACAGGAACGGGAAGCCCAGGGAGATCAAGAGAAGCGGCGCCAGCAGACTGCGCGTCAGGCGCCAGGCGACCAATCCGGTGCTCGCGAGGCCGACGAACCACCCGAGCAGCATCAGCCAGCGCGCGTTCTCGGTGTCGAGCTGCAGCCGCGTGATCCACGAGAGCGCGACGATGGACTGGAAGTAGAAGGGCCCGTAGAAAACGCCCTGGATCCCTTCGTAGAGTCCGCCGTGCTCGCGGAACTCGCGCAGCGCGAGCAGGAAGTAGCCCTCGTCATCCCAGATCTGGAAGGACGTGAACGCGTTCCAGTACGCGAGGCGCGCGCACTGGAAGACCAGCATCGCGAGCACCGCCGACGCGAGCAGGTTCAACCCGATCGCCACCCCGCGCGGGATCCGGCCGCGGTCGCCTGAGGAGCCGGCGGTCACGGGCGCGAGCTCCCGCGCACGAAGGCGCGACCTCGCTGCGCATGTCCGCGCAGCAGCCCCGAGCCGACGGAGCGGTTCGTGGTGTGTGAGGGCCTGGCAACGAGCGAGCTTCCCCTCACCGCCGGCAGGGTATCCCCCGGCCGTGCAACCCGGTAGGCCCGCCGCCCGAGCGCCCGACCCCATGCCGGGAGCACAGCGAACTCCGCGGTCGAGCCCGCGGCCGGTATTTCCGCGAGCTCGCCGCGAACTCGACGCCGCGCGTCAAACGCCCCAGGTCACCCGCACCCCGTTCGTCAGGTTGAACGTGTCGGGCGTGCAGAAGCTGGCCGCGTTGCGGTACCAGACCTGGTAGACGCGCGCATCGCCCGGCGCGACGACGCCGCGCACGCTGACCGGGATGTCCCCGGCCACGGGGTACTGCGACGACCCGGCGGCGTTCGTCTTGGTGCCGAGGCGCGTCACGGCTCCACCCGCGCAGCGCAGGCCGTCGCCGAACGCGGCGCCCGCTCCGCCCGCGACGGCCGAGGATCCCTGGAAGTAGAGCGCCGACGCGTTGGGCATCCCCGACCCCGAAAGGACGAGCGTGTCGCCGGCCACGCTGGCCGCGCCGCTGGCCGCGAGGAGGCCGCCGCTCGGATCGATCGAGTTCGCGCAACCGCGCCCGGCCGCGCCGGAGTTGCCGCACGGGCAGGCCGTCGCGCTGCCGTCGCCCGCGCACAGGGTCGGATAGGCGGCCTCGCGCACGAGTTGGAAGCCGTTCAGCGAACCGAATCCCGAGCTGGTCGTCAGCACGATCGTCAGGTTCCCGCCCGACACCGTGACGCGATGGAGAGCGTAGGTCACGCCCAGTTGGTGCGATCCGGTCCACGCGCCGCCGACGTTCTGGTCGGGATCCAGGGCGCCGGCGATCGAGACCGTCGTGCGGAAGGTCGTGTTGTCGGGGGCCCAGGCGTAGGTGTAGACCGAGTAGTCGCCCGCGGCGAGTCCCGCGAAGCTCCACGAAACGGCCGAGGTCGGTCCGCCGAGGTCGTGAACGTCGTCGAGCAGGCTCTGCGCATCGCCGCTCGTCCCGGCGTTGTCGAAGTCGAAGTTCAAGAATCCGCCGCTCGAGCTCAGGGTCGCCGCGACGGGCGCGCCATTCAGGCCGACGAGCGCGGCCGCGGCCCCCGGCGCCGCGACGGAGTTCCATGTGCCCGCGGCGCCCTGAGCGGCGTAGCTCGACGCGGGGACGGGGAACACCACGTTCTGTCCGATGTCGACGTTGAGGCTCTGCGCGCCGGCCACGGGGGCACACGCGAGGAGCAGGAGGAGGTACGGACGGGAGCTGCGGTAGGTGCTGATCATGGTGGGGTTCCGACGGACGCGCGACCGCGCCGACGATCCATCCATGCTACACGCGACTCGAAATCACAGGCGGAACGTGGCCGACAGGGCGAAAATCAGCTCCTGGCCGTCGCCGCCGGGCGCATCCTCCCCCAACGCCTGGAAGTAGGTGACGCTGGGGCCCAGCCACATCTTCCCCAGGTAGGGCCAGTCGATCCCGGCGCCCACGTAGCCCCCGGTCGCATAGGGATCGTACGGCTCCTCCAGGTCCTTCGTGGACCAGCGCAGGAAGGCACCGGCACGCACGTACGGCCGCCAGCCGTCCGCGTACCAGGTCCCGCGCATTCCGACCGTGGCGCGCCACAGCTCCACGTCGTCCACGTTCGGGACCGTGACGTGCGCCGACGTGTACGCGACCCCCATCTCCACCGACGGCGTGAAGAAGGTGCGCGATAGATCCAGACCGCCGTCGATCCCCCACGCCAGGCCGTCGCCCACGGGATCGCCGCGCGGCTGCTCGCGATCCAGGTAGCCGACCGAGAAGCGCAACCACTCGCGCGAAGGACGCGGTTCGGTGCCGCGCCATTCCGGACGGATGGCTTCGTAGCGGGCGTCCGGCGCACGTTCGCTCGCGGGCGTGCGGCAGGCGGGCAGCAGAGCACCGGCGAGGAGAGCCAGGCTCGCGCCGACTCCCGCCCGGGCCCGCCCACGCGCAGCCGCAGTGAAGGGATTTCCAGCCATCGCGGCATCCTCGACGGGACGGCGGGGAGTGTCCAGCGTCCCGCGCGGATGCGTGTTAGGCTTCCTCCATGGCAGTCCGTTTCCGGCGCCCGAGTGCGCCTCGGCACACTGCGGTCGCGGCGTTGCGCTGGGTGTCCGTGGCCGCCCTGGCGACCTTCTCGTCGCGCACGTCGCAGGCCCAGACGTGCGACGTGTTCGGCCCCCTCGACGGCGGCGCACGCGTGAGCCAGGCCCTGTCCTACGACCAGATCTGGAGCACGCCGGCGCGCACCGGATCCGACTGGACCCTCGTGTGGAGTGCGGGACAGGACGTGGTCCTGCGGCGCTTCACGAGCGGACTCGTCCCCGTCGGCAACGACACGCTCGTGAACACGACGCTCAACCTCGAGGTGCAGGACGAGCCCGCGATCGGCGTCGCGAACGGCGGCAACTTCCTCGTCGCGTGGTCGGAGCGTCATGGCTACGACGGTCAGCAGATGGGGATCTTCGGGCGCGTCTACACGAGCGCCGGCAGTCCGATCGGACCCGAGTTCCGGGTCAATCAGGCCTGGGCCGCGTCGCAGTGGCGGCCGTTGATCGCCCCCACGCCCGCGGGCGGGTTCGTGGTCGCCTGGTCGGGCGACTGGGACGGCGATGCGTACCTGCGCGTGCTGTCCGCAACGGGTTCGCCGCTCACGGGCGACGTCATGATCAACCAGTACGAGTTCGACGCGCAGGTCGACCCGGCGGTCGCGGTCGCGCCGGACGGGACGATCTTCGCGGCGTTCGTGGACTTCTCGAGCCACGGAGGCGTCGGCTCGAACCTGAACTTGTGGGGCCGGCGCTTCTCCGCGAGCGGGACGCCGCTGGGCAACGAGTTCCCGCTGCCCTCCACGTTCGTGAACGGGGATCAGCGGCTGCCGCGCGTCGGCGCCGACGGCCTGGGCCGTTTCGTCGTCGTGTGGCAGGACGCGCAGGCCGACGGCTCGAGTTCCGCCATCGCGCTGCGTCGGTTCGACGTGCTCGGGAACGCGCTGGGTCCGGACGTCGTCGTGAACACGACGACCGCCGGCGCACAGACGAGCCCGGAGGTGGCGGTCGATCCCGACGGCAGTTTCCTGGTCGCCTGGGAGGACTGGTCGCAGACCACGCCGCGCGCTCGCGGTCGCCGCTACGCGTCGGACGGCTCGCCGAACGGGCCCGAGTTCCCGTTGTCGCCTCCGGGCGTGTGGGCCGAGCGACCGGCTCCGTGGTCCGACGCCGCGAGCGGCACCACCGTCGTCGGCTACGACGTCTGGAACGGGACGGACTACGACGTCCACGCGCGGCGATTCCTGGAGAGTTCCGGGCCACAGACGTACTGCAGCGCGAAGACGAACTCGCAGAACTGCGTGCCGGCGATCACGAGTTCCGGTGCGCCGAGCGTCGGTTCGGGTGCTCCCTTCACCCTCGGAGCCGTGAACGTCATCAGCCAGAAGTACGGACTCCTCGTGTACAGCACGGCCTCGGCGTTCACGCCGTTCCAGGGCGGAACGCTGTGCGTCGCGAACCCGCGGCGCATCGGATCGCAGACCTCGGGCGGCACGCCCGGCGCCCCCACCTGCACGGGGACGTTCGCCTTCGACTTCAACGCCTTCGTCCGTTCGGGCGCGGATCCCGTGCTCACGATCGGGACCACGGTCTCGGCCCAGTGGTACTACCGCGACGTGCTGGACCCGGCCGGCTTCGGGTCGGGGCTGACCAACGCCCTCCGATTCACGCTATGCCCGTGATGCGGAGCGCGCGCCGCAGGAAGGTCCTCGCCGCCGTCCTGGGCCTTCTCGGCGCGGGACTCGTCGCGGAGGGCGTGTGCCGCATCGACGCGATCTTCCCCGGCAAGGTCTACAGCGCGGGGGCGATGCGCACGTTCCTGGAGAGCCGCGCGGCGGCGACGAACTACGGGGACCAGGCCGACTTCGCCGTGGCCGGCCCGGGCCTGGATCCGAACGAACACCGGCCCGTGCCCGATCCCTGGAGCGGGTGGACCTCTCCCGCACTCATCCGCCGGGTGGCGCAGGGCTCGAACTGGTTCCACGGGAACGAACACGAACGGACGTTCGACGTGGTGCTCCTGGGCGGATCGTTCGCCGCGCAGTTCGGCAACTACAACAACGAGCGCCTGCGCAGTTGGCTGGCCGACGTCCCCGAGGTCGGATCGCGGCCGGTGGAGATCTGGAACCTATCCGTCGCGGCGCAGAAGCAGCCCAGCCACCTGAACCGGCTCATCGGCGTGCTCGCGCTGGGATGGAAGCCCGATCTCGTCGTGTGCATCGACGGCTACAACGAGCTCGCCGTCTCGGTCGAGAACGCCGCGGTCGAGGCCCATCCGGTCTACCCCTCGGTCGCATTCTGGAGCGGGATGGCGCGCGCCGGGGACGTCGACACGAAGGCCCTCGACCTGCTCGTCGAGATGCGTGCCGCGCAATTGCGCATCGCCGCCCGGGCGCAGAGCGGCCTCCGGTTCGGCGTGTGGCGCAGCGCCCTCCTGTCGCGCGCCTGGTCGGCCTGGATCTCGCTCCCTCAGGCCGATTTCCGCGCGGCGCGCGAGCGCCACATGGCCTGGCTGGGCAGCGAACGTTCGCAGATCGCGATCCGCGGCCCCACCGCGAGCCTCGACCCTTCGGTGACGAACCCCGCGCGGACTCCCGTCGAGGCCGGAGTCGACGCCGGCGTGACGGCCTGGGCCGATGCGGCCCGCAACCTGCGCGCGATCTGCGACCGCCGTGGCCTTCCGCTCGTGCACGCGATCCAGCCGGGCCTCGACGACATCGGCTCGAAGCCGGCGTCGGACGAGGAGAAGCGCACCAACGTGCTGCTCGGCCGATGGCGCGAGTCGATCCAGACCGGGTATCCCCGCTTGCGGGCGAGCCTCGCGGAGCTCGCGCGCGAGGGCATCGAGGTGCGCGACGGGTCGCGCTGCTTCACGGAGCGGACGGAGACGCTCTACGTGGACGGCTGCCACCTGAACAATCGCGGATACGAGCTCTTCGGGCTCGAGGTCGTGGGCTGGATCCGCAGCACGCTGTCCGCGCGCTGAACGCGGTCCGCCTCAGGGTTCCATCCGGCCGGCGCTCCACAGGCGCCGCGGAGACGCGCGCGCGTCGAGCGTGTGGAAACCGCCCGTCCCGAGATCGTGGAGCTTGATCGTCGCCAGCGCGATCTGCGGGCCGAAGAGGTCGAATTCGAACTGCGGCTCGATGCCGAGCGTCGGCGCGGAGAAGGAGACGACCAGTCCGTCCCCGAGGCACGCGAGAGGCTGGATGCCGCCACGGAACGCGAGCGGCTGCTCCGCGCCGCCGTCGAGCGGAAGACGCACCGCGTCCAGGCGGTCCTCTCCGCGACGGAAAGCGATCACGGCCTGGCCGCCCGGATCGGCCAGCACGAGGTCCCCCGGCCCGAGCACGCGAACCGACGCCGGATCGGCCCGGTCGACGATCGCGATCGAGCGCGCGCCGTCCTCGCGCGCGACCACGCACGCGAGGAAGGTCCGGTCGATCCAGGCCGGCGTCGCCTTCCAGCACGCGACGCCGCACGCGCGCACGTCGCCCGAGTTCAGCGAGACCAGCACGAGCTCGCGCAGGACGCCGCCGCGGGATCGCGCATCACCCGCTTCGAACGGCGCCAGGAGCGCGACCCATTCGGCGTCCGGCGACACGGCGAGCGCCTCGATCGGCCGGGCGCAGCGCACGACGGGCATGTCGGCGCCGCGCACGTCCGCGCGGCGCAGCGCGAGGCCCGGGCGTTCGTCGCGCACCGCGTAGACGAATCGCCCGTCGGGAGTCGGACCGGCCAGCGCGACGACCTCGCCGCGGATCGGATGGTCGCGGCCGGATCCCGTGGCGAGGAACGTGATGGCGATCGGCTTCTCGCCGCTCGCCGAGAGGACGGCGCCACGGGCGCGCGCGGCGAGCTCGGGCTTCTCCAGACCCTCGACGGGCGGATAGGGACGCATCCGCGAGATGAGAGGCAGCGACGCGGTGGAGGGAGCCGTGCAGCCGGACGCGAGGAGAGCGGCCAGCGCGAGGCACGACGGCGCGATCCGCATCACGGCCGCGCCTCGAGGACGTACGCCGTGCCGCCGCGACGCATCCAGACGGTCTCCATCTCGTCGCGGCGGTAGACCCGGCGCGCCCCCTCGGGGTCCGAGACCGCCGGGTCGTTCACCACGCAGTTGCCCTCGCGGTCGAAACCCACGATCACGATCAGGTGTCCCGCGGTCGAGGGGTAGGGAGCTCCCGTGAGCTGGCCCTCCTTCACGGCGATGCTCGCCACGATCGGGGTCCCCTCCGCGACGAGCCGTTCGACCCGCGCCCAATCCGAGAAGCGCGCCAGGTAGCCGGGCACGCCCAACGCGTACGCGGCCTGCACGTTGCGCGGCCAGTTGCCGTAGATGTCGTGCGCGGCGTCGAACGCGGCCTCCGCGACGGCCAGCGTCGTCACGTCGACGCCGCGATAGCCGAGCACCATGGAGACCGAAGTCGGACTGCAGATGCGGCCGGCGATCTCGGGGCGCTCGGTCTTCTGGCTCCGCGGATGCACGTCGAGGACGCGGCCCAAGGGGCGCGCATCGAGCGGCGCGAGCGGCTCGACCGCGCGCTCGCGATCGCTGAAGCACACGGTCAGGCGGCGCACGCGCACTTCGAGGCCGGGTTCCCGGGAGAAGGCCCGGACGCGCAGCTGCACGGCCTGGAACGTGCGCTCTCCGCGGAAGAAGTCCACGTCGACCTTGCCACCCGCGCAGGTCGTCACGCGCTGCGTCAGCGGCGGCACGAAGTCCGGAGCACCCCAGTCGCCGAGGTGCATCCACGCCGACCAGGCGCCGTCGCCCTCGGCATCGACGCGCAACTCCACCACGAACCCGGTGGCGGGCGGCGCATCCACGTTCCACGACGCCAGGAGATCGCGAAACGGATGCGCTCCGCGCTGCGCGGGCGCGGTGCAGACCGATTCTCCGCCCGGCGCGGGGCGCAGACGCCCGAGGTCCGCCCCCAGGCCGCGTTCGGCGGAAGCGGCCGAGGCGGGCTCGACCAGGTCGGCGCGCTGCACCTCCGCGTAGAAGGGCAGACCGGCGAACGCGAGCGCGGCCAGGATCGACATGCCGCGGAATCTACGCCCTGCGTGGTGACTTCGTAAGCCGGAGCCCCGGGCTTCGGTGCACTCGCCCTCCGCCGTGCGGGAGCGCACGCGGGCGTGCGGTTCCCGGGGGCGCACGAGCCCGCCGGGCCGCGAAGGTGCGCTGGCACGCGATGTGCCCTAGTCTGGACCAGGACAGGGTCATGTCCGGGGCTGCCCCGGACCGCCCCGCCGAGACCTCGACACCATGCTCGAAATCCTCGCTCTCGCGGCCATTCTGGCGCAGTCGCCTGCGGCGACGCCCCTCCCCGTTCCGAGCACCGAGAGCACGGCCGCGGCACAGGATGCGAAGGGGACGCGGCGCATCCTGCGTCTCGCGAACGGACAGTCGATCCGCGTGCTGTCGCGCTGGCGCGACGGCGCTTGGGAGTACAAGGGCCGCAGCGGCTGGGATCGCCTCGATCCGCGCGCCGTGACCGGTGCCGAACTCGAGGCGGACGTGCTGCGCGCCTGGCGCGCGGAACGCGCGGCGAGCGACGCGAAGGACCTCGATGCGCGCTGTCGGTTGGCGCGCTCGGCGGCCCAGCGCGGCCTCGCGACGGAGGCACTAGCCGAGCTCGACGCGGTGCTGGGCGCACAGCCCGATCACCCCGCCGCCCTGGCGGTGCTGCGCGACACGTGGCTGCTCTCCGTGCCCACGCTCGACGTTCCCGCCGGAGAGGAGGCCGGCGCGCGCGCCGAACTCCTGCGGTTCGGATCCTCTCTGCCGCCCGCCGGGCGCGAGGTCGCCGTGCAGCAGCTGGCGCGCAGCCGGGATCGCGCCGGTCTGCAGTCCGATCTGGCGCGCGACCTCTGGTCGCCGATCGTGGTGCGCCGCTCGTTCGCGGCGCTCGCGCTGCGTCGCATCCTCCCCGGCGAAGAGGTGCGCCCCCTCCTCGTCCACTCCGTGCGCGACGCGTCCGAGGACGTGCGCCGCGAGAGCGCGCGTGCGCTGGGATCCGCCGGGGATCCGGCGCTCGTCCTGCCGCTCACGAAGGCGCTCGGCAGCGCTTCGCTCGCGATCCGTTCGAATGCCGCGTCCGCACTGGGCGAGATGGGCTATCCGGCCGCCGTCGAGCCGCTCGTGGCCCGGATGGCCGCGGCGTTGCAGTCCTCGACGGACGCGCGCGCGCCGCACTCGAACATCTTCGTCGGGCGGCAGATCGCGTACGTCCAGGACTTCGACGTCGAGGTCGCGCAGTTCCAGGCCGTGGCCGACCCGCAGGTCAACGTGCTGCTCGAAGGCAACGTACTGGACGCCGGGGTGATCTCGACGCGCGAGGAGGGTGTGGAAGTCGAGCTGGTCGCGATCCGCCAGGCGCTCGAGAAGATCGTCCGGCAGCGCCCGGGCGGGACGGCCCGCGAGTGGCTGCGCTGGTGGGAGAAGGAAGCCGCGCACTGGCGCGCCGCCGACCACGCCGCGCCGTCGACACGCGCCGGCGGCTGAGCGTCCGAGGGCGTGACGCGATCGGGCGTCGGGAGCCGGCTCCCCTACTTCGCCCCGAGGCCGACGAAGGGCATCACCATCGAGAACGCGATCAGCACGATGATGATCCACTCGAGCGCTTCCATGCGCTGCGTCGCCGAGTGGTCGTGGATCTTCTGGTAGATGCTGTCCAGCGTGTCGAGCTTGCGCAGGATCCCCGAGTTCCATTCGTTGAGCCGGAAACGCTGGGTCGCGGTGCGGTGCACGCGCGCCAGGTACTGATCGCCCAGCAGCTTGAGCGCGTTCGAGACGCGCTCGAACAGGATCGCGCCGTCGACCTGCATCTGGGCGACGCGCCGCATCTCCTTCCGCGCCGCGCCGGGCAGCCGCAACGCGCTCCACAAGCGCGGCGCCTGCAGGGACTCGTAGGCGCGGTCGAGGGACCGGTCCAGTTTCGCGTCGAGGAAGCGCATCTCGAGCAGTTGGAGGTTCGCGAACTCGAGCACGGACACGACGTCTTCGGGCTCGCGGTCGACGAGCAGCGCGGCGTTCCAGTCCAGGACGGCCAGGTCGTCCGCGCCGAAGCGCACGCGGCCCGACAGGGCTTCCTGGACCTCCTGGTCGGAGGGCGCGCCGCGCTCGGAGCGCAGGAGGCGCGCGAAGTCCGCGGCGTGCGCATTGAGGATCGCCTCGGCATCTCCCCCGCCCTCGAAGCCCGGCACCTGGAACACGAGGAAGTCCTCTTCGGGTTCCGCGAGCCCGGGCTGGTCCACGTGGTCCCGGATCAGGGTCAGGAGGTGCGCGACCAGCGCTTCGGCGTGCGTCTCGAGGCGCGGCTCGCCGGCCAGCACGCACGAGAGCTCGATCATCTCCGACAGCGTGCCCGTGAATGGGATCGTGTAGCCGACCGAGACGCCTCCGAACTCGTAGAGCAGGATCTCCACCGTGGCGGAGGTGCGACGTCCGCCGACCTCGATCGGCTCGACCTCGCGCACGAGGCGCAGCGGCGGCGGGTCGAACTGGAAGTACTGCGGCGCGTGCCCCTTGTGCCGGATCCGTTCGTCGGCCTCCAGGCCTCCGACGTGCGCGCGGCAAGCCTCGAGACGGATCGACAGGCCGATGTCGTAGGCGACGAGGACGCGGACGGTCCCGCCCTGGATGCGCAAGTCGGCCATGGGAGCGCCCGACAGTCTACGGAACGCCGGGCCCAGCCGACCGGGGATCAGGGAGAGCGCAGCTTGACGTTCCGGAACTCGACGCGGTTTCCGTGGTCCTGGAGCGCGATGCGACCCTCATGGGCGATTCCATAGCCGGGCATCTTGGCGAACTTGCTCCCGGCGACCAGGGCCTTCCACTCCGGCGTCCACAGGTCGTACTCGACCTGGAGCTCGCCGTTGAGCCAGTGCTCGACGCGCGAGCCGATCACGACGAGCCGCGCCGTGTTCCACATGCCGACGGGACGCGTGAGGTCGCGCGGCGGAGCGTGCAGCGCGTAGTTCGAGCCCGCGGAGGTCAAAGGGTTGCGACCGTCGGGATGACCGTCGTTGTCGAGCACCTGCATCTCGGGCCCGCTCTCCCAGACGTACGAACCGGCATCCGCCACGTGGAAGAACACCCCGCTGTTGCCGGCTTCCGGGATGCGCCAATCGAGGGACAGCTCGAAATCCCCGTAGATCCCGTTCGTGACGATGTCGCCGCCCTCGCCCGTCCGGACCAGCGCGCCACCGATCGCCTCCCAGCCGCGCACGGGGCCGGCGACCTTCGCCGCGGTGCTCGCGCCCTGGAAGTTGCGCCAGCCGTCGAGCGTGCGACCGTCGAAGAGGAGCTTCCAACCGGCCTTGCGCTCCGGGTCCGTGAGCACGTTCGCGGGCTTCGCCGGCGGGGCGGAGCGGAGCGCGAGCGGGCGATCCGCGGCCAGCTTGTTCAGCGTGTACCAGGACTCCGTCGACCAGAGCTTCGCGCCCGCGGCATCCGTCAGCGGACCGACGACGCGCAGGTGCACAACGCGGCCAGCCTCCAGGCCGTCGACCTGGAGCGCGACCCGCCGACGGTCTTCGGATACGGACGCGGCGCGCACGACGAGGCGACGCTCGTCGACCTTCGGCCCGCCGTACTGCTCGGTCGGCACGTAGCGCCAGTCCTCGACGAACCAGTTCTCGGTCTCCCAGCCGAGGCCCTCCGCGAGCGGCTCGGTGAACTCGACCTCGAACCCGCCGGTCTTGGCGCGCACGGCGAGGACGTCGAACACGGATCCTCCGCGCCAGGCGATGCGCTGCAGGCCGTACTTGAGCTTGCCCTCCTGGCCCCAGTTGCCCGTCGAGCCGACACCGCCGACGTAGAGCGCGCCGTCCGGGCCGACGACGAGGCGGTTCATGCCCGCCTCGAGACCCTGCGTCCAGCGCATCACCGCGCCCTGCCACACGCCCTCGACCGACTCGATCGTGTCGCGTTGCAGGCCGCCGTACGTCACGTCCGCGTGCGCGATCTGGCCGGAGTACGGGCCGAAACCCGCGGGGATCGTGCACGGTTGGCTGGGGCTGTTCCCGATGTCGTTCTGCGGCAGCCACAGGACCGGCGGCGTGACCGCGAGCTCCGCCGCGCGATCTCCGAGCACTGCGCGCGATCCGTAGAAAGCGCCCGTCTCGAGGCGCAGGAGCTTCGACGACGGCAGCCAGTCGCCCTGGTTGTCCGTGATCAGGATCGCGCCGTCGGGCGCGAGACCAATGCCATTCGGCGTGCGCAGGCCGTGCGCGACGACCTCGTACCTGCCCGAGTCCGGGTCGATCTTCAGCACCGAACCGCGGCCGGCGACTTGCGGGCGCGTGCTCTTGCCGCCCGGGTCGATCGCGATCGCGAGGTTCAGGTACAGGAACCCGTCCTTCTCCACGAGGCCGAACGTGAACTCGTGGAAGTTCGGCGAGACGTCCCAGGCGGAGCACACCGCGCGGTACTCGTCGCAGACGCCGTCCCCGTCGCGGTCGATGAGCTCCGTGAGCTCCTGCTTCTGCGCCACGAAGACGCGCCCCTTCCACACGACGAGCCCGAGAGGCTCGGCCAGTCCGGCGGCGAAGCGCGAGATCTTCACGCGCGCGGGATCGCCGGTCGTGGCGCCCTCGAGCGCGTAGACGGCGCCGATCGCGTCCCACGTCGCGACGAGCAGTTTCCCATCCGCGGTCCAGGCGAGACCGCCGACGCGCGGCTCGAATCCCTCGGGCCGGATCGTCTGCACCGACAGCGCCGGATGCAAAGCGTCCAGCGGCATGGAATCCCCCGGCCGTCCCTTGGCGAGCGGCTTCACGAGGCGCTTCTTGCCGGGAGCGGTGACGCGCACCTCCCCGGCCGCGCACGAGAGCGCGCTGGCGGGCACGACCTCGAAGGCGGTCGCGCCGGGCCGCTTCCACGAGAGGCGCAGCTCCCACCCGCCGTACGACTCGAAGTGCCAGAGCTCGAGCGGGTGCGAGCCGGCCGCGAGCTGCAGCTCCGCGTCCTTGTCAGTCGGACCGTGCAGGCCGTCGTGGTCGATCGCGATCTTGCCGTCGAGGTAGAGCTTCGACCCGTCGTCGCTGCGCAGCCGCAGCGTGTACTTCCCCGCCGCGGGGACCTCGAGCCACCCGCGCGCGTGCGTCACGAACGTGTCCTCGATCCCGCCGAGGTCCAGGTCGTCCATGTCGATCGTGTCGAGCCGCCGCGCGACGTTCGGCGTCTGGCCGGGGACGAGGGGCAGGATCTCCTCCATCGGCTCGCCGACGAAGTACCAGTAGACGGAGAGGCCGGGCTCGCGCGGGGTCGTGGCGTCCTGCGGCGCGAGGGCGGCGAGGAACAGTGCGATGGCGGCGATCACTTGGCACCACCCTTCGCGTCCTTCGTTTCCGCGGCAGGCAGCACGATCGGATCGTAGAACTGCGTCAGGCTGTTCGTCTTGCGGTTCGCGTCCAGCCAGATCAGCGAGTGGATCTCGGTCGCGATCACCTGGCCCTTGCCGTCCTTCAGGTCGACGAGCTTCTCCTGAGCCGCCCCGCCCGCGTCGATGAACCGGCCGCGCGGCGCGTCCGTGCGGACCTGGACGGCGACGAGCACGCCCGTCGGCACCTCGGGAGCGCGGAAGCGGCGCACGAATCCGGGCAGTCCCGGTTCGAGACCCCAGTCCTCGAGTTCCTCGGGCTTGAACACCTGGTCGGAACGCAGGGATTCCGGGCGCTCCTCCACGCGGATCGCGCGACCGTCCTTCAGGACCACGTCGTAGAGCAGCACGCAGGTCCCGTTCTCGAGCCGGTAGCCGCGCCACTCCGCGCGCGCCTCGGAGGGCTGATCCCCGACGCGCGCGACCCAGACGTCGCCCTCGAGGCCCTTCGCGTAGTCCGCGCCGCGCGAAGTCGGCGTCGGCCCGTGCACGGTCGTGTAGACCGCTCCGTCGAACTTCACTCCGCCCTTCCAGGCCTTGTAGAAGCCGCAGGTGCGCGTGTCGTAGGCGGCCCAAAGTTCGTCGGACAAGGCCAGCGTGACGATGCGAACGCGCTTGTCGAGCACGCACCGGAAGACGAACGGGTCGCGCGCGCGCGCGAAGACGGGCGCTTCCGCTTGCGCTGGAGGACCTTGCTGCGGCGATTGCTGCTGCTGACCGAGCGCGAGGAGGAGGGTGACGAGGATCATCGGGGCTCTTCGACCTGCGCCAGCGCCGGTCGCTTGTAGGGATAGAACGTGAGCAGCAGGGAGAGGCAGACGAGGGACGCCCACATCGGCACGGAGAACAGTCGGCTGTAGTCGGTGCCGCCGCCGGCCGCGCCATCACCGGCCGCCGTCGGCAGCGTCGCCCACTTCGCGACCCAGCCGGCGACGAGGCTGCCCACGATCACGCCGATGCCGACGATGACGAGGTTGTAGAGACTCTGCGCGCTGGCGCGGACGTCACCCGTCGTCTCCTCGTCGACGATCATGAAGGCCAGGAAGATGAAGCACCCGAAGATGGGCCCGTGGAGCGCGAGACCGACGACGAGCGTGAGCATCGTCGGCAACGGGATCACGTCGACGTAGGCGAACAGCGCCATCCGCGCCGCGTAGGCGACCAGACCCACGGCGAGGAGCGTCTTGCGCGAGACGCGCTTGGCGAAGAGCGTGATCGCGCCGAGCACGAGGACCTCGGACATCTGGCCGATGGTCATCAGGCCGCCGCCGCCGGCGCCGAAGATCGTCTTGAAGAACTCGGGCGCCTGCGCCTGCTTCGCGCCGAGGAACGACTCGGTGTGGACGAAGTAGAACTGGTGGATGCAGCTCACGGGGATCGTCAGCAGGAACAGCGTGAGCAACGGTTGCTTCTTGATCTCCCCGAGCGCCTCGAGCGCCGCGTTCGAGCGCTGCCCCCGCGAAGGCGGCGTGTGCGGCAAGGTCAGCGAGTAGGCCGCCATCGCGAAACCGAGCAACGAGCTCAAGCGGAACGTGTCGGCCTTGCCCGCGATCACGTCGTCGGAGTGCATGCGCAGGAGCCACTGCCCGATCGCGAGCCCGACGACGATCCAACCGAACGTCCCCCACAACCGCACACGGCCGAAGTCGCGGTCGCGGTCGGCGAGATGGTGGAAGGCGAGCGAGTTCGTCAGCGCCATCGTCGGCGCGTACATGAATCCGTACGCCACCGAGAAGCACAGGAAGACCGTGTAGTCCTCGATGCTCGCGAGCTGCCAGATCAGCAACGCGCCGACCAGGTGGAGGATCGCGAGCAGCTTCTCGGTCGCGAGGAGCCGGTCGGCGATCTGCCCGGCGAAGAACGGCCCGAAGATCGCGCCGACCGCCCCCGCCGCGAACATGCCCCCGATCTTCTCGGGCTCCATGTGCCGGTGGTCCTTGAGGAACGAGAACAAGAACGGCAGCCACGCTCCCCAGATCGAGTACTGGAGGAACATCATCACGCTGAGGCGTGCACGGATCGACGCAGAAGTCTCGGTCAAGGTCGGGGGGCTTTCGGCACGAGCGTCGCGAGCGGAACGAGCGCGGCGCCGGGAGGGCGCCGCGTCGGAGAACGTTGGATCTACTCGGAGAACGCCGCGTCGAACGCGCGCTCGCTGCGCGGGAAGTCGAGCCGGCGCACGAACGCCGACGACTCCTTCGCGCCGTG
Organism: Planctomycetota bacterium; assembly: GCA_026692665.1. Taxonomy (GTDB): domain Bacteria; phylum Planctomycetota; class UBA1135; order UBA1135; genus JAEUHZ01. Next base: position 14,469 of record JAPLOF010000043.1, on the reverse strand, counting down.
CTCGCGGTCCATGAGAGCGTCCTCCCACTCGACCGTGAGCGGGCCGGAGTAGTTCATCTGGTTCAAGAGGCGCACGATCGCCTCGAAGTCGATGCGGCCGCGGCCCGGGGAACGGAAGTCCCAGTTGCGACCGTCGCGGCCGAAGTCGACGTGCCCGCCGAACGTCCCGACCGCCGTGGGCACGGGCGACCACCAGACGTCCTTCACGTGGACGTTCCACACGCGCTCGCCGAAGCGGCGCAGGAACATCAGGTAGTCCACTCCCTGGTAGCCGAAGTGCGACGGGTCGAAGTTGAAGCCGAACGCCTTGTGCCCGTTCAGGGCCGCGAGCGCGCGCTCCGTGCTGGCGACGTCGAAGGCGATCTCGGTCGGATGCACCTCGAGCGCGAACGACACCTTGAGCTTCGCGTACTCGTCGAGGATCGGCGTCCAGAGCGCCGCGAACTGCGCATAGCCCTTCTCGACCGCACCGGGCGGGAGCGGCGGGAACGCGTACGCGTAGTTCCAGATCGGAGAGCCGGTGAAGCCGACGACGACCGTCCGCTTCGTCTTCTTGAGCACGTCCTTGACCGTCTTCGGCGCGGCGTCGAAGAACGCGCGCGCGGCACGGCCCGTGTCGATCATCTCCTGGGCTGCGCGCTTGCGCACTCCGTCCGGCTTGCCGTCGCCCCACACACGGTCGGGCAGGATCGAGCGGTGGCGCTCGTCGATCACGTCGGCGACGGCCTGGCCCACGAGGTGGTTCGAGATCGCGAACGAGCCCAGTCCGTGGTCCTGCAGGAGTTCCCAGTGCTTCGCGACGTAACCCTTGTCCTTCAGCGCGCGCTGCACGTCGAAGTGGTCGCCCCAGCAGGCGAGTTCGAGGCCGTCGTAGCCGAAATCGCGCGCCTTCTGCGCGAGCGTCTCGAGCGGCAGGTCGGCCCACTGGCCGGTGAAGAGGCAGACGGGTCGGGGCATCGGGATCCTCCAGGCAGGTGGCGGAGGATAGGGCGCTCGGCGCCGGAGCGCGAGGGCGTCGTGGCATCCATCCGGGCACGGGATCCCGGGCTGTCCCGGGGGGGCGCCCGCCCGCCCGGATCACGGCGGCCGGACGTTCAGGTTTCGGCGTGCTGCACGGGCACGTAGGCCGGATCCCACACCGAGGCACGGACCAGCGGTTCGACATCTTCCGCGGCGATCCGGCGACCGAGGTTCTGCTCGCTGGCGTAGCGCACGATCGCGCAGGAAATCTCGAAGCTCACGCTACGGAGCTCGCTCTGGCTCGGAAAGATCGCCCCCTGCGCCAGCCGCTCGGCGCTCACCGAGCGCGCCAGGGTCGACGACGCGACGTAGAACATCTCCGTGGTGATCTCGCGCGCCTCCGCGATCGCGGCGCCCAGCCCGAGCCCGGGGAAGATGAAGACGTTGTTGGCCTGGCCGATGACGTGACGGCGCCCACCCACCTCCACGTCGTCGAAGGGGCTGCCCGTCGCCACGATCGCGCGACCGCCGCTCCACGCGAGCGCCTCCGCCGGCGTGCATTCGGCCTTGCTCGTGGGGTTCGAGAGCGGGAGGACGATCGGACGATCGACGTGCCGCGCCATCTCCTCGACGATCTCCCGCGTGAACGTGCCGGCCTGTGCCGTCGCACCCACGAGCATGGTGGGCTTCAGCGCGCGCACGACTTCGACCGGCTTCGGCGCGCCCGCCGGGTCGAGACCGTAATGGGCCATCGCGTCGAGGGGCAAGGCGAGCTCGCGCTTGTGCGGCTCTTCGATCACCTGGCCCTCGTGGAGGAACCCACGGCTGTCGAAGGCGGCGAGCGCGCAACGGATCTGCGCCTCGCTGGCCCCGTCCTCCCTCATGGCGATCGCGCACAGGCGCGCGATGCCCGTGCAGGCTTCGCCCGCCCCCAGGAAGAGCACGCGCTGGTCCATCATGCGCTGTCCCGTGATGCGCAGCGCAGCCAACATGCCCGCGACCGTGACGCTCGCCGTGCCCTGGATGTCGTCGTTGAACGACGGGATGCGGCGGCGGTAGCGCTCGAGCAGCGTGAACGCGCGGTCCTTGTGGAAGTCCTCCCACTGCACGATGGCCTTGGGGAAGACCTCGCGCACGGCGTGTACGAACGCCTCGATGAAGTCGTCGTAGGCCTTGCCCCGCAGGCGCTTCTTCGGATAGCCGAGGTACATCGGGTCGGCGAGGAGTTCGGGGTTGTCCGTGCCGACGTCGAGGCTGATCGGCAGACACTTCGACGGGTGCAGCCCCGCGCCCGCCACGTACAGCGCGAGCTTCCCGATCGGGATGCCCATGCCGCCGCAACCCTGGTCGCCGAGGCCCAGGATGCGCTCGTTGTCGGTGACGACGATCAGGCGGATGTCCTTGAAGGGCGCGTTGCGCAGCACCGCCGGCAAGAAGTCGACGTCGTCGGGCGTGAGCCACAGCCCGCGAGCCGAGCGGTAGATGTGGCTGAACTTCTGGCACGCCTCGCCGACGGTCGGCGTGTAGACGATGGGCATCAGCTCGGCCAGGTTGTCGGCCAGGAGCCGGTAGAACAGCACCTCGTTGCGGTCCTGCAGGCTCGCGAGGCCGATGTAGCGCTCGAGCGGCGTCGGCTTCGCGCGGATCTGGTCGATCGCGAGGGACGCCTGCTCCGCGAGCGTCGTCACGCGGTAGGGCAGCATGCCGTGCAGGCGCAGCGCCTCCCGCTGCTCGCGGTCGAACGACGTGCCCTGGTTCGTGGACGGGTTGTCGAGCAGCCAGACCCCGGTCTTGCGCGTCTCGACGCGCTTCGGACCGGAAAGGTCGTCGTGGGAACTCGTGAACATCCGCGGAGCGTAGTGCGCGAGGAGCCGCGCAGCCACGGTCACTGGAATGGGGTCGCGCGCGGCGCTCCGAGCAAGGCCCCCTGTCCGGAACATCCGGACGTCGCCAGCGCGAGGCGGAGACCGGCCCGCGCTCCGGGTGCTCGACGCACCCGAGCCGGCGCACGGCCCTCAGCGGATCTCGGAGAGTCGCACGGCGATCCGCTCCTTCGCCGACACGAGCGCAGCCTCGAGCACGCGCTGCGTCTCGTACGCGTCGGCGAAGTCCGGCAGCGCTACGACCGGCTCGATCCCGGCGATCGAGCGGACGATGTCGGCCGCCATGTTCGTGAAGCCGTGCTCGTAGCCGAGCACGTGCGCGTCGGGCCACCAGTTCGCCGCGTACGGGTGCTCCCCCGCCGTCGAGGTCGCGACGATGCGCCGCCAGCCCGCCGTGCGCGGCCCGAGCGTCGCGTCGTGGAACCAGAGCTCGTTCATGGACTCGAACGAGAAGCGCAGCGCGCCCTTGTCGCCGTTCAGCTCGATCTGGTTCGCGTTGAGGTGGCCCGTCGCGACGCGCGAGGCCTCGAAGCTCGCGACCGCGCCGCCGCGGAAGCTCGCCAGGAACAGCACCGTGTCGTCCACGTCGCTCTTCCCCTTCTTGTCCGTGCCCGGGATGCCGCGCTCCTGGACGAAGGTGCGCGCGACGGCGCCGTGGATCTCGCCGATCTCGTCGCCGGTCAGGAACCGCGCCAGGTCGACGATGTGCGCGTTCAGGTCGCCGTGCGCGCCCGAGCCGGCCTGCTTCTTCTGGAAGCGCCACGAGAGCGGCGTGTCGGGACCGCCCCAGCTCTGCAGGTACTGCGCGCGGACGTGGTGGATCTCGCCCAGCTTGCCTTCCTGGATCAACTGGCGCGCCAGGGCGACGGCCGGACAGCGCCGGTAGTTGAACCAGACGAAGGTCTTCGAGCGCTTGGCCTTCTTCGCGGCGTCGCGCAGCTGACGCGCCTCGCCCAGCGTCCCGGCCAGCGGTTTCTCGCACGCCACGTGCTTCCCGGCCTCGAGCGCCGCGATCGCCGGCGCGAGGTGCAGGTGATTCGGCGTCGCCACGTCTACGAGGTCGAGCTTGGGATCGCTCGCCAGGTCCTCCCAGCGCGTGGTGTGCGTCTTCCAGCCGAAGCGCGCGGAGAACGCGGCCAGCTCGTCCGCGTCGCGGCCGCACGCCGCCTGGAGCTCGACGCGGCGCGGCAGGTCGAAGAACCGGTTCACCTGCCCCCACGCGTTGCTGTGCGCGCGGCCCATGAACTTCTGACCGATGAGACCGACGAAGAGTTCGTTCGACATGCGCGGATTCCCGGTGGCGGGGCCGCGCATTGGATCCGCAGGGCCGATGTTGCGCAATGCACCCCGTCGCGGAACGACCGCCCCTCGGTGCATTCAGGCGGCTACGAGGATCGCTTGGAATCCGTCGGCGGCGCGTCGACCCCGTAGAGCTTGCGCTTCGGCAGGGCGCCCAGCACCGCGTCGGCCGCTGCCTGAGGCAGCATCCGCAGGAGGCACCACAGCGTGCGCACCTGGATGCGCCGTCCGAGCGGCGCGCGGCCGCCCGAGCGCGCGATCCAGCGGTTCGCGGTCGTCACGTCGCGACGACGCAGGGCGCGCCAGGCGAGGTCGAGGGCGAGCCGCGCCTCCTCGTCGAGGACCACGGCGATCTGCGCCGGGGAGAGCCCCTGCTCCGGCGCGCGCAGGCGCTCGAGCACGGAGATCCACTCGACGAGCATCGGCTCGCGGTCGTGGCTCAGGTTCCGATCGTGCACCCGATACCGCGCGAGCGGCCCGGGGTGGAACCCGATCCGGGCCCTGCGCGCGACGCGCAGGCACAGTTCGTAGTCCTCGAGGTAGCGCAGACCCACGTCGCACCCGCCGAGTTCGCGGTACAGCGCGGTGCGCATCAGGGTCGTCTCGACCGGGATGAAGTTGCCGTGCAGGAGGTGATCGAACACCTCTCCCGCGTGGTAGTTCAGGTACTGCCCGCGCCGACCGCGGACCAGGCCAGCCTTGTCGATCACCAGCGCGTCGCTGTAGACGAGCCCCGTGCCGGAGTCCGCGGAGAGCAGCGGCACCAGCGTCGCGAGAAGCTCCGGTTCCCACAGGTCGTCGTGGTCGAGGAACGCCAGGAACTCTCCGCGCGCGGTTTCGGCGGCGCGGTTGCGCGCAGCCGCGACGCCGCGGTTCGCTTGCTTCACGAGCCGCAGCCGGTCGCCGTAGGACCCGAGGATGGCAAGCGTGCCGTCGGTCGAACCGTCGTCGCACACGACGAGCTCGTAGTCGGTGTAGGTCTGCGCCAGGACGCTGTCGAGCGTCGCGCGCACGAACGCCTCGCCCTGGTAGGTCGGGACGACGACGGTGACGCGCGGGCTCAAGGCGCAGTTCCCCGCTCGAAACGCGACCGGGCCAGGGCCAGGTCGGCGCGCGCGTGCTGGCCGTCGAACGCGAGCCGCGCCAGCACCCACAGGCCCGCCGCGACGATGCCGATCACGAAGAGGAGTGCGATCGGCGGCCAGTCGGCGCAGGACGACTGCAGCCAGAGCGCGAGGCTCGCGATCGCGATCGCCCAGGCCGCGAACGCGAGGCCGGCGCGCCCGAGCCGTTCCGCGCCGCGGTGTTCGGCCAGATCGAGGTGACGCGAGGTCGTGGCGAGCGCGAGCGCCGCCGCGACCACGCGGCTCGCGAGCACGGCCACCACCACGATCTCGAGCCCGTGCGGAAGCGCGATCGCGAGCGCCAGGACGACGAGCGCGAGCCGCATCCAACCCAACCGGACGACGGCGCGGCCTGCGCCGGTCGCCTTGAGCGCCGTCACGGCGAGGAGGTCCACGCAGCGCGCCGCGGCCGCCAGCGCGAGACAGCGCAGGAGCGGACCGGAGGCGTGCCAGGACGACGGGAACACCGTCCGGACGATGGGGTCGGAAGCCAGGGCGAGCACGGCGTGCGGCGGCAAGACGTACAGGATCGTCGTGCGCAGAGCGCGAAGATAACCCCGTCCGGACCCTTCCGCGCGTTCGTGCGCGGCCAGGGTCGGGAACAGGTACCGGTCGGCCACGCTCTGCCCCCATCCGAGCAGGACCCCGGAGAGGTTCTGGGCGTTCTCGAACAGGCCCAGCGCGCCGCGGCCGAGCACGAACCCCGTCGCGGCGCTGTCGACCCGCTCGCCGACGTAGCCGAGGACCGCGGCCGTCGTGAGGTGCCCCCCGGTCCGCCGAAGGCCGGGCCAGTCCGCGGCGTCCGCCGGTCCGCGCGGCACGAGGTCGCGCGAACGCCACGAGGACAAGAGCAGCGCAGCGACCGCGTTGGCCGACCAGCCGGCGACGAGGCTCCAGGCGCCGAACCCCGCGCTGGCCGCCACGACCGTGACCAGCGCGAACGCGAGCACGGACCCGAGGTCGACGCAGAAGAGATCGAAGAAGCGCCGCTCGCGCACGAGGAGCCAGGTCGGCAGCGTCGCGCGGTTCGCGACGACGAGCATGGGCGCGAGCCCCATCAGGAGTTTCCCGAGCAGTTCCTGACCCGCGACGCCCTGGAGCGCGAATCCAGCGACCACGAGAAGGAGCGCCAGCGCGAAACCCAGGCGGTCCTGGAAGCGCCGCATGCGCTGCCACAGGCCGGCGTCGATTCCGCGCGCGCTCACGAGCGCCTCGTCGAGACCGAAGACGGCCACGTGCTGCAGGCCGAAGACGATCAGGCTCGGGAGGATCGCTTCGCCGTACTCCTGCGTGGTGAAGAACCAGGGGAGCGCGAGCTTCGTCGCGAAGCGGACCGCCTGCACCGACGGATGCGCGAGCAGCGCGAAGCGCAGGCCGCGCGATCGCACGGGCGGGTCGGAGGCCTCCGGCATGCAGGCGCGCATTCCACGCTGGCGAGGCCGCCGAAGGAAGCGCGCATTCCCGCGGTGGAGGTTCCCGCGGCGCCGTCCCCGGCCCGGGCGGTCAGGGACCGATCGTCAGTCGGATCCCGTTCGTGAGTCCGCTCGGGTAGGACGTCGAGGCCGGATCCCGCGACCAGAACTGCCCCACGATCGTCGCGCCGCGCACGAGCCGCGGATCCGCGCCGGACGCGATGCGCGCTCCGAGGTCGAACGTGAAGCTCCCCGAGCAGTCCGCCGGCGGCGGATTGCCCCCCGCGTTCTGGACGGGAGTGCGCGTGACGCTGCCCGTGAGGCACAGGGTCCCGCCCTGGAACGGGATGGCGGCCGGCGTCAGCCCGTAGAAGAAGATCCCGTTCTGGTTGTTGATCACCTGGGTCGCGGTCACGACGCAGCTGCCGGCGCCGCCCGCGAAGGACGGGTTCGCGCTGGCCGCGACACTCGGCGTGCAGCCCTGGGAGTTCACCTTGGCGGTGCAGTACGCGCTCCACGACCCCGAGCAGGCGAGGACGCCGCGCGGATTCGCGAGCGCCTGCTGCAGGGCGGCCTGGCCGATCCAGGTCCCATGGTTCGCGTCGCCCAGCGCGGTGCAGCCGCCATGGGAGTGCACGGCGATCGCGGCGCCGGTCGACTCCAGGATCACCGGCGAGCCGCTGTTCCCGCCCTGCGTGTCCACCTGATGGTCGACCGCACCGCCGCCGAATCCGGACCACGGGCCCGTCGCGGTCTGCTGGACGTAGTTCCACTCGGCCGGGCTCGCATCGAAGCCGTGGCCGGTCACCCGCAGGATCGCGCCGGGATCGAGCGCCGTCACCGTCTGCAGCGCGAACGCCGCGCCCTCGCGCTGGTAGGGCGTGAGGCCGGTGTTCGAGTTCGCGAAGCAGCCGAAGTAGCACCAGTCCGCGCCCACGTTGATGTTCTGGAACTGGATCGAGGCCGGATCGACCGGGTACTGGTCCTCGGGCGCCGACATCTGCGCGGTTCCGTTCGCCGTCGACAGCGGGACGCGGAACATGGCCGTCGCGATGCCCGGGCCGACGCAGTGGCCGGCCGTGAGGAAGCCCTTGTTGCAGTCCTCGATCAGCCAGCCCGTGCAGCCCGTCGGCATGAGGCGCGCGATGCGGTGATCGCTGGACGGCAGGCGGTCGTCCGTCGTGCCGCACGTCGTCGCCTGGGGCGGCGGCAGCCCGACGACCACGCGCTCGAGCGCGACGCGGACGGGCCCCGTCCCGGGCTCGGCCAGGACCTCCACGACGAGCAGGTCCCCGTTCATGTACGCGCTGCGGTTCCCCCACTGCGCCGCGGTCCGGGCGTCGAGCTGGTGCACGGAGCCGTCGCGCGGCGACGTGATCCGCAGCAGGGAATGTCCGGGCAGATCGACGCGCGAGAACACGAGCTGCATCCAGGGCGCGCCGGGGACCTCGACCGGGAAGGAGACGGCGACGGTCGAGTCGACGGCCAGCACCGCGCCGGAATCCACGCTGCGCGCCACCTCGTAGCTGGGCGGCGCTTCCTGCGCGAAAGCGACGCTCGCCGCGGACGCGGTCGACAGGAGCAGGCTCGGGAACGAGAGAGGTCGCATCGGGGGCGCTGGCGGGACGGAGGGCTCCGGTCCCGGACCTTTGGAATCGGTCAGGCTCGTACGACGTTACCCGAATTCCCGCGTTCCGCCGGGGGCACGTAGACCGCCAGCTCGAGGAGCGCGAACCCCGCGGCCCGCACCGCGGCCTCGATGCGGCCGGGGCTGGCCCGGGCGGCTTCGATCTCCGCCGTTCCGATCTCGACTCGTGCGAGTTCCCCGTGGTCGCGCACGCGCAGGACGCGGTAGCCGAGGTCGCGGAGCGCGTCCTCGGCCGCCTCGATGCGCGCCAGTCTCTCGGGCGTCACGGCCGTTCCGACCGGCAGTCGCGAAGCGAGGCAGGCCGACGCGGGCTTGTCCGCGACGGGCAGTCCGTGTTCGCGTGCGTAGCGGCGCACGTCGTCCTTCGTGAACCCGGCTTCCACGAGCGGTGCCCGCACGCCGCGCTCGTGCGCCGCCCGACCGCCGGGCCGGACGTCGAGCGCGTCGTCGGCGATCTCGCCGAACGCGACGTGCTCGAATCCGTTGGCCCGTGCCCAGGGCTCGAGCGCGTCGAACAGCGCCGACTTGCAGAAGTAGCAGCGATCGCCGGCATTTGCGCGGTAGCGCGGATCGTCCATCTCGGCCGTCGCGAGCACGACGAGGTGCGCGCCGATCCGCGCCGCGACCTCACGCGCCTGCTCCAGCTCGCGTCGCGGGAGCGAAGCGGAGTCCGCGATCACGCCCACGGCGCGGTCGCCGAGACGCCCATGAGCCGCGTGCAGCAGGACGCTCGAGTCGACGCCGCCGGAGTACGCCACCGCGAGGCTCTCGATCCGGCCCAGCGCGAACCGGAGCGCTTCGACGCGCGCCTCGTACGCGGCCGTGGAATCGTCGATCGCGCTCACAGGTAGAGCCGGATCTTCTGGACGTATCCGTCCGCGCTCTCGCGGATCCGCGCCACGGCTTCGTCGTCCAGCGTGCGCAGGATCTTGGCCGGGACACCCGCGACGAGCGACCGCGGCGGCACGACGAATCCCTCGCGCACGACGGCGCCCGCGGCGACGAGGGACTCGGCGCCGATGACGGAACCGCCCAGCAGGATGGCCCCCATCCCGATCAGGCAACGGTCCTCGACGCGCGCGCCGTGCAGCACGCAGCGGTGGCCGATCGTGACCTCGCTGCCGATCACGTTGGGCACGCCCGTGTCGGCGTGGATCATCGTGAGGTCCTGCACGTTCGTCCGCGCGCCGATCGTGAGCGGAGCGTCGTCGCCGCGCAGCACGCATCCGAACCAGATGCCGACGTCCACGCCCAGGGTGAGATCCCCCGTCAGGACGGCGTTCGTCGCCGCGTACGCGCCGCCCTCGAGCGCGCGAAAGAGCCCCTTCGACGGATAACGGCTCACGAGCCGCCTCCGCCGCCCACGAGTTCCGGACGCGCGATCAGGATCGCGAACATGATCCCGTTGTTCAGCGCGTGCAGGAGCCAGACGGCGAGCAGGCTCTGCGTCCGCAACATGACCGCGCCGAGCAGGCAGCTCAGCGCGAAGATCGGGAGGAGCGCGTCCACGCCGTGCAGGGCCGCGAAGCACACCGAGGTCAGGGCCACGCCCGCGACCTCGCGGAAGTTCTGCACCAGGAGCGGCTGCAGGAACGAGCGGAAGACGACCTCCTCCAGCAGGGGCTGCACCGCGATGCCGAGGAACATGGGCAGCGCGCGCTCGTCGGGCGCCAGCGCGGCGAAGCGGGCGGCGACTTCCTGGGGCGCCGCCACGTGCCCGCAGACGCCCAGGATCCAGGTCCAAAGCGGCATGACGCCGGCGATGCCGGGCAGCGCGACGACGTAGGCGAGGAGGCCGGCGAGGATCGCGCGCGGAGCACCCTGCAGGCGCAGCCCCAGAACGCGCACCCCGTCGGGATCGAGCCGCACGGCCCAGGCCGCGATCGCCGCCGCGACCGCGCCGAAGGCGGTGACGGAGAGCAGCAGGTCGCCCGCCAGGCTCTGCCCCGGCGTCAGGACCAGCGTCGCGGCAAACGTCACGATCAGGAAGAGCAGGATCGAGAGCGCGACGTGGCTGAATCCCCAGCGCGCGAACACGATGTTGCGCGCCGGGACGAGGCGCTTCACCCCCAGCCAGGCGACGGGCAGGAGCGCCAGCGTGGAGACGATCGCGACCGCGCCGATCTGCGCCCAGGTTCCGGGCGCGATGCTCGCGACGCGTTCGAGGAGCTCGGCTTGCGACTGCGTCACGGGGCGTCCGGCCGGCCCGCGGCGTGGATCAGTCCCTCGAGCGGCGAAGACGCGTTGGCGTAGAGCTTGCGCGGGATGCGCCCCGCCAGGAACGCTTGCCGCCCGGCCGTGCACGCGTCGCGCATCGCCGCGGCCATGCGCAAGGGCTCGCGCGCCGAGGCGATGCCCGTGTTGAGCAGCACGCCGGCCGCGCCGAGCTCCATCGCGATTGCGACGTCGGACGCCGTGCCGACGCCGGCGTCCACGATGACCGGCACCTGGACGAGCTCCAGGAGGATGCGGATCGCGTGCGGATTCAGGATGCCCTGACCGGACCCGATCGGCGATCCGGCCGGCATGACCGCGACGGCGCCCAGCTCCGCGAGCCGTACGCCGAGCCGCGGGTCGTCGGAGGTGTACACGAGCACGTCGAAGCCCTGCTGGACCAGTTCGCGCGTCGCCTCGAGCGTCCCGACCGGATCGGGGAGCAGCGTCTTCGGGTCGCCCAGGACCTCGAGCTTCACGAGCTTCGTCCCGAGCACGTCGCGCGCCAGTTGTGCCGTGCGGATCGCGCTCGCGGCGTCGTAGCAGCCCGCCGTGTTGGGCAGGATCACGTGTTTCGTCCGGTCGAGCGCGTCGAGCAGGGAGGGTCCCTTGGCCGCATCCGAACCGCCGCCCAGGTTCACGCGCCGCACGGCGACGGTCACGCATTGCGTGCCGCTGATCGCGAGCGCCGCGCGGGTCTCCTCGACGTCCTTGTACTTGCCGGTTCCGACGAAGAGGCGCGACGTGAACACGTGCTCGCCGATCCGGAGCGGCTCGTCGGCGAGCCAGGCCGGCACGGCGCGCGCCAGCGGGGTGGTGTCGATCCCGTGGCTCACGTGCCTAGCCTCCTCCGACCAGCGTGACGACCTCGATGCGGTCGCCCTCGACGAGCGTGCGACGCTCGCGCTCCGCGCGCGGCACGAGCGCCTGGTTGACCTCGATGGCGACCACCTCGGGCCGGAGCCCGAGTTCCTGGACCAGTTGCGCCACGGTCCCCCCCTGCGGGCACGCGCGCGGCGCGCCGTTCAGTTCGATGCGGATCGTCGGAGTCGTGGGCATGGTGCCGCGCTCGGCGGGGCAGGAGTCTAGCAGCCGCGGGGGACGACTTGGAGCGCTGCGCGGAGCGGGTTCCGTCGCCGCGTGCCACGACGGATCTCGGTCCGCTCCAGCCTCCGCCTTCCCCACGCAGGCGGAGGCCGCGGTGAGGTCCAGGCCTTCGAAGCGGATGGGGTTCCGTGAACACCACCCCCGCCACCGGCTTCGACGCGCCGCACCCGCCTCTCGGCTCAGGCGCGCGCGACCCGCGCGTACACGCACTTCAAGTACGAGCTCTCGGGCAGCGTCAGGAGCACCGGATGGTCCGGCGGCGCGCCACGCAGTTCGTCCAACCACGCGTCCACGCCAGCGAGGTGCGCCGCGCGCGCGATCCAGCTCGTGAAGTCCGCGGTGCGCACGTTGAACGAGCACGAGGCGCTGACCAGGGTCCCGCCGTCCTCGACCAGCTCGAACCCGCGCCGGTTCAGCTCGACGTACCCGCGCTCGGCGCCCGCGACCTCGGTGCGGTTGCGCGCGAAGGCCGGCGGGTCGAGGACGACGACGCCGTAGCGCTCGCCGGCCTGCGCGCGCCGGCGCAAGTCCTGCATGCAATCGGCCTTCTCGAAGCGCACGCGATCCAGCACGCCATTGCGCTCCGCGTTGCGCCGCGCGCGCTCGAGAGCCTTCTCCGACTGGTCGATCCCGAGTACCTGCGCCGCACCCGCGAGCGCGGCGCGGATCGCGAACAGCCCGTCGTAGCAGAACGCGTCGAGCACGCGCGCCCCGCCCGCGCGCGCCGCGACGGCCGCGCGGTTCTCGCGCTGGTCGAGGTAGTGTCCGGTCTTGTGCCCCTGCACGACGTCGACTTCGTACTCGAGGCGGTCGTCGTGCACGACGAGTTCCGCGGGCAACTCGCCGCGCAGGGGCCCCGTGCGCTCCTCGAGGCCCTCGAGCTTGCGCGCGCCGGCGTCCGAACGTTCGTAGACGCAGCTCACCGCGAACGGCAACGCACCGGCGATGCGCTCGACGAGGCCGTCGCGCAGCCGGTCGGCCGCGAGCGTCCCGCTCTGCACGACGAGCACGTCGGCGTAGCGATCGACCACGAGGCCCGGAACCCCGTCCGCGTCGCCGGCCAGCACGCGACACGCGCCGCGTGGGTCCAGGAACCCGTGCCGCGCGCGGTGCGCGACGGCGCGCTGGATGCGTCGTCCCCAGAATTCCGCGTCGGGGCGCTCGCTTCCGCGGTTCACGAAGCGCACTGCGATGCGCGAGCGCGCGCTGAAGAGCCCATGCCCGATCGTCGCGCCCGACGGATCCTGGACCGCGACCAGGTCGCCCGGCTCGGCATCGACGCTGGCGACGTCGTCGCGGTAGAGCCAGGGATGACCGCCCGCGAGCCAGCGGCGACCCTTGCCGGTCGCGTGCACGATTCCGCTCGTCATTCTCCGACCAATTCGAGGAAGCGCGGATCGCCGCGCAGCGACGCCAGGTCGGGGTCCTTCCTCGCCCACGCCTTCTGGCGCTCGAGGCCCCCGCCGGGCGCGTGGTTCTCGCGCAGTTCCTTCTCGAGCCAGCGCAACGCGGTGTCGCGCTCGCCGAGCAGAGCCCACGCGCAGGCGAGGTTGTAGTACGTGCCGGGCCCGGGCGCGACGGTGGCGAGGGCGGCGCGCGCCTCCTCAGTGCGCCCCGAGCGCGCGCGGTAGCAGGCCAGGAGCACGCGCAGGAACTCGTCCTGTCGGATCGCCCAGGCGGCCTCGAAGTGTTCGAGAGCGCGATCCGGCTTGCCCATGCGCACGTTGGCGTTCACGGCCAGGGACACGAGCGCATTGGCGCGCTGGTTGCGCACGGCGTCGAGAGCGCGCGGCGGCGCGCCACGCTCGCGCAGGAGGTCCTCCAGCGCCTTCAGTCGCTCGACGGCGCGCAGGAGCTCGACCTCGGCGCGCTTCGGTTCCTCGTCGTCGGTGAACGACGAGCCGGTGGCGGCCTCGATCTCGGCCACGAGCTCGATCCCCCACAGCCAGCGCTGCGCCGCTCCGCTCGCGTCGAGGTCCCGACGCGCGCGCCCGAGCAGCTCGCGCGCTTCCGGACCGCGCCCCGCGTCGCGCAGTCGGCGCGCGGTCGTCACCGCGTACCAGGAGGCGCTGCGCTGGTCCGCGAGGGGCTTGTCGTCGCCGTTCGCCAGGGCCGCCAGGTCCTCCCAGGCGCTCTGGAGGAGCAGGCGCGAGTCCAGCTCCTCCTGCTGCAGCGCGGCCGGCGCACCGCCGGGCCGCTCGGCGCGCGCGCGCTCGACCGCCAGCGCCGCGCGGGCGTGCCGGCTCTGCGACCGATCCAGCTCCGCGCGCAGGATCTCCTCGAGGAGTTCCCGCCGGCGCGCGACACCCGGACCTTCGCCCGACGTGGTCAGCGGCTCGAATCCGATGACCTCGCCGCCGGCGCCGGTCGCCAGGGCGCGCCCGAGCGCGAGGCGGATCGCGATCTGCCGCGCCGGGTCGAGCTTCCCGAGCGGCTCGCCGTCGATCAGGAGCTCGACCGCGGAGTCGTCGTCGTACAGCAGGCTGTCGAGGCCGTCGGACGCGGGCAACTCGGCGCGCGTCGCGACCGCCTGCGCGAGCAGCGCCGCGCGGTGGAATGCGAAGGCCGCCTCGACCGCCGACGCCGGATCGGGCTCGGCGGATCGCGCGAGGAGCCGGACCGCGTCGCACAGCTCGATCTGGGCGCACTCCGAAAGCAGGTCGACATGCCGCGCGGCCGATTCCGGGCCGCCGCGGTCGGCGCGCGACGCGAGGAGAACGCCGACCGCCGCGCGCGACGCCGCGAGCGCGGCGCCCGCGTCCTCCTCGCCCAGCGCGATCCGCGCGCAGGTCGCCAGTCGCGCGGCGCGCGCGGAGCGCAGC
>JAPLOF010000042.1 GCA_026692665.1 Planctomycetota bacterium | reverse complement strand
CGCGAGTTCGTTTGGGGGGAAACCACCGGGTGCGGTTCCCCCGCAACCGAACTCGCGGGAAGTTAGCCAGGCACCGCGCAGCGAAGTTCAGTGCGCTCGCGCCGCCGCGTGCACCGCCAGCACGCCGTCGAGCACGCGCTCGAACTCGTCGAGCTTCACCATGTTCGGCCCGTCGCTCGGGCTCTGGTCCGGGCTCGGGTGCACCTCGAAGAACACGCCGTCCACGTTGCCAGTTGCGACCGCCGCGCGCGCCAGCGCGGGCACCTTCCTGCGGTCGCCGCCGGTGCGGTCGCCGAGCGCGCCCGGCTCCTGCACCGAGTGCGTCGCGTCGAACACGACCGGCTTGCCCGTGGCCGAGAGGTGCTCGAACCCGGTCATGTCGACGACGAGCCGCCCGTAGCCGAAGGTCACGCCGCGCTCGCAGACCATCACGTTCGGGTTGCCGGCGGCGACGACCTTCTGGACGACGTTCTTCATGTCCCAGGGCGCCAGGAACTGGCCCTTCTTGACGTGCAGCGCCTTCATCGTCTTCGCGGCGGCGAGCAAGAGGTCCGTCTGGCGGCACAGGAACGCCGGGATCTGCAGCACGTCGACGAACTCGGCCGCCTGCGCGCACTGCTCGGGCAGGTGCACGTCGGTGATCGTGGGGCAGCCCAAACTCCGGCGCACCTCGGCGAGCCACTCGATGCTGTCGAAGCCGGGACCGCGGCCGGCCGTCGCGCTCGAGCGGTTGGCCTTGTCGAAGCTGGCCTTGAAGATGAACTGCACCCCGCGCGCCTTGCAGATCTCGGCGACGCGGCCGGCGATCTCGTGCGTCAGGTCGCGCGATTCGAGCACGCACGGTCCGGCGATCAGGAACAGCTCTCCGCCGCCGAAGCGGCGTCCGGCGATGTCGATGGTGGGGCGCGTGCTCGTGCTCATGATTGCGGTCAAGGTACCAGGATCCGGCACGGTTCCGGCTCGACCACCAGCTCGAACGGCAGCTGTCCCGCCGCGTCCCCGTCGACCTGCAGCGGGACGGGCTTCGCGGCCGCGACCCGGAACCGGCGGCCGCTCACGCGCACGACGCCGCCGCCGGGGAAGCGCGCGCAGAGCCCCCGCGCCGCGTGACGCAGCAGTCCCAGGCGCGAACGGGCCGGGAACAGGTAGGCCTCGAACCGCCCGTCGTCGTGCACCTGGTCCGCCGCGAGCGTCGGCCACCCCGCGTAGTGCACGACGTTCGCGAGGATCACCATGCCGAAGGCGCCCGCCACGAGCTTGCCGTCCACCTCGAGGGTGATCTCCGGCGGCGTGTAGTTGGCGAAAGCCGACAGGGCGGCGCGCGCCCACGTGATCCGCGTGATCGGTCCGCGGCGGAGGCGTTCGAGTCCGTGCACGACCGTCGCGTCGTAGCCGGCGCTCGCGCCCAGGAAGCACAGGCGATTTCCCACGTGCGCCACGTCGATCCGGCGCGTGCGGCCCTGCGCGACGACTCGCGCCAGCTCCCGCGGATCGCGCGGCAGGCCGAGGTCGAGGGCCAGGACGTTCGCCGTCCCGAGCGCGAGCTGCCCGACCGGGATCGTGCGCCGCGGGAGGCCCGACAGCACCTCGCTCAGCGTCCCGTCGCCGCCGACGGCCACGATCGACTGCACGTCCGCCCCGGTACCCGCGGAGCGCGCGCGTGCGTCGCCGCGCTTGCCCGTCTCGAAGACCTCGGTCTCGACGCCCGCGGCGCGCAAGTGCTCGGCGAGCTCGCGCGCGGCCCGCGACCCGCGTCCGCGCCCGGCGACGGGGTTCGCGATGACGAGGACCTGCTTCGCGCTCATGGGGCCCCGAGGATCGTGCCTCGACCGCGGTGGAGTCCAGAGCTACGTTGCGGTCGTGGCGCGGAACCTGTGCGTGCTCGGCGGAACGGGCTTCCTCGGCGTGCACGTCGTGCGCGCCGCGATCGAGGCCGGGTTCGACGCCGTGGCGGTCGCCCGGCGGCCAGGGCCGGGATCGCAGGGCGCTCGTTTCGCGCTCGACGTGACCGACTCCGGGGCTCTGGCGCACTTCCTGGACGAGCACGACCCAAGCGCGGTCGTGAACTGCGCGGCGCTGGCGCGCATCGCGGACTGCGACGCGGATCCGGAGCTCGCCCGGAGCTTGAACACCGTGTTCCCCGCCCGGATCGCGCGGCTCGCCGGGGAACGCGGGATCCGCCTGGTGCACGTGTCGACCGACCTGGTGTACGGCGCGCGGCCGGCGCCTCCGGCCGGCTTCGCCGAGGCGGACGAGCCCGGGCCGGTCTCCGACTACGGCCGCACGAAGCTCGCCGGGGAGCTCGGCGCCAGGGCCGCGAACCCGGGTGTGCTCGTGGCGCGCCTGCCGCTCCTGTGCGGAGACTCGGGCGAACGCGGTCTGGGCGCCAGCGACTCCGTGCGGACGTCGGTGGCGCGCGGAGAGCGGCCGCGGCTCTTCGTCGACGAGTGGCGCACACCGCTCGACGTCGCCGATGCGGCGCGCGCGCTGGTCGAGCTCGCGGCCGGAGACCTCGCGGGGCTCCTGCACCTCGCCGGTCCGGCGCGCATGACGCGCCACGAACTGGGCCTGCGCGCCCTCCGGGCCGCCGGGCACGCGCGCCCGGAGGAACTCGTGGTCGGCGTCCGGCGCGAAGGCCTGCACGCGGGCCGGCCGGCCGATGTCGCGCTCGACGCGCGGCGCGCGCGCGCGCTGCTCCGCACGGAGCTGCGCGAGCCCTTCGCGTGAGCGGACTCCCGCCCACCGGCGCGGGCGGATGCGACCCGCTCAGCTCCGAGGAGCGGCGTCCGATTGCGCGGATGGCGTCCGTGCGGGACGATGCACCCATGCGGGCCTCACTGATCGCACTGCTCCTCGCGCTCAGCCTCGCGTTCGCGGGTTGCAAGGCCGAGTGCGTGGGCTGCCAGCCCGAGCTGCCTGCCGACGCGCCGGTCGCGACCGCGTACACCTTCGAGGTGGAGTTCTGGGAGATGCCGGTCGCGCGCGCCGCGGCGCTGTACCGCGCCGGCGATCCGATCCACTCCAGCGTGGCGCTCGTGATCGACGAACGCGGCCTGACGAAGCCGCTGCGCGAATTGGCCGCTCGCGATCCGCTCGTGCGTCGCATCGCACGGCCCACGTTCACGACCCAGCCCGGCGCGCGCGGATTGGTCCCGGCGCGAACGGCCGAGATCACGGGTGACACGGTCTGGAGCGACGGCGTGCGGCTGGAACTCGGCGCCACTCCGACGACGGGCTGGGCGCCCTACACGCTCGACTTCGCCTGCGCATGGACGTCGCCGCAGGGGGAGCGCCTCGCCGCGACGCAGGGCACGACACCGGTGCCCGCGAGCCACGATGTGCTCGTGTGGTGCCTGCCCTCGGGGGTCCTGACGGACCAGCCCGAATCCCGCGCCGCGCACGCCCTCGTGGCGGTCGTCCGGATCGTGCCGCGGTTCTGACCGCGATCGGGGGGCTTGGAACCCGCGCGAATCGCGCCGGAGCTTGACCCTTCGCGCTCTCACCGATGAAGTGGCCCGCCGAGATGGAAACTTCGACGCGCCACACAGAACTCTCCACGCGCTACACGCCGGCCGAATTCGAGAACGACGTCTACGAACGCTGGCTCGCGAGCGGCGGCTTCACGCCTTCGGAGAAGCCCGTGTCGGGTCGCAAGACCTTCACGATCATGATTCCGCCGCCGAACGTGACCGGCGTGCTGCACATGGGGCACGCGCTGAACGGCACGATCCAGGACGTGATCATCCGCCATCGGCGCATGCAGGGCTTCGACGCGCTGTGGCTGCCGGGCACCGACCACGCCGGCATCGCGACGCAGGCCGTCGTCGAGCGCAAGCTCTACGAGGAGCAGAAGCTGACGCGCAACGACCTCGGGCGCGAGGTGTTCCTGGCGAAGGTGTGGGCCTGGAAGGAGGAGCACGGCTCCTACATCCTCCAGCAGTACCGGCGGCTCGGCTCCTCGTGCGACTGGTCGCGCACGCGCTTCACGATGGAGCCGCACATGTCGCGCGCGGTGCGCGAGAGCTTCGTGCGCCTCTTCGACAAGGGCCTCGTCTACCGCGGCGCACGGCTCGTGAACTGGGACTGCGTGCTGCAGACCGCCGTCAGCGACGACGAGATCGAGTACGTCCCGAAGAAGGACAAGCTCTATCCGCTGCGCTATCCGGTGAAGGGGCGCGAGGGCGAGTTCGTCACGGTCGCGACCACGCGCCCCGAGACGATGCTGGGCGACACCGGCGTCGCGGTGAACCCGAACGACGCGCGCTATGCGCACTTGAAGGGCGCGACGCTGGTCCTGCCGATCGTCGGACGCGAGATCCCGATCGTCTTCGACGAGAAGGTCGAGATGGACTTCGGCACGGGCGCGGTGAAGGTCACGCCCGGTCACGACCCGGCCGACTACGAGCGCGGGCAGCGGTTCCACCTCCCGATCATCAACCTGTACGAGAAGGACGGACGTCTCAACGAGAACGGCGGCCCGTTCGCGGGCCTCCCGCGCGAGAAGGCGCGCGACGCCGTCGTGAAGAAGCTCGAGGAGCTCGGCCTCCTGGGCAAGGTCGAGGACTACCAGCACAACGTCGCGATCTCCGACCGCAGCAAGAGCATCATCGAGCCCATCGTCAGCGAACAGTGGTTCGTGAAGATGAAGCCGCTGGCAGAACCGGCCATCCGCGCGGCGAAATCCGGCCGTTTGCAGTTCCGCCCGGAGCGTTGGCAGAAGGTCTACCTCGACTGGCTCGAGAACGTGCACGATTGGTGCATCAGTCGCCAGCTGTGGTGGGGGCACCAGATCCCCGTCTGGTACGACGAGGACAACGTGCCCGTCGCGTCGCGCACCGACCTCGAGATCGGTTCGAAGCACCCGAAGACCGGCAAGCCGATCGTGCGCCGCGACGAGGACGTGCTCGACACGTGGGCGTCTTCGTGGCTCTGGCCGTTCGCCACGATCGGGTGGCCGGACAAGACCGAAGACCTGGCGCGCTTCTATCCCACGCAGTTCCTTTCGACCGCGCGCGAGATCATCTACCTGTGGGTCGCGCGCATGGTCATGGCCGGATACGAGTTCCTCGACCACCTGCCCGAGGACCAGCGCTGTCCGTTCGACGTCGTCAACGTGCACGCGACCGTGCTCGACCCGAAGGGCCGGCGCATGTCGAAGTCGGCCGGCAACGGCATCGACCCGATCGACCTGATCAACCAGTACGGCGCGGACGCGACGCGCTACTCGCTGATCCTGCTCACGAAGGAGGGGCAGGACGTCAAGCTGGCGCCCGACCGCATCGAGCAGGGGTTCCGTTTCACGAACAAGCTGTGGAACGCGGCGCGTTTCGCGCTGATGAACGTGTCGGGCAAGCCGGCCGCGGATCCCACGGCCAAGGGTGCAGACCTGCGCGTCGAGGACCGGTGGATCCTCTCGCGGCTCGAGCGCGCGCGGCGCGAAACGACGGCTGCGCTCGACGAATACCGCCTGAACGACGCGGCCACGCTGCTCTACAAGTTCGTCTGGAACGACCTGTGCGACTGGTACCTCGAGATGGCCAAGCCGCGCCTCTCGAACGAGGCCGATCCGTCGGGCGCCGTCGCGCGCGGGACGCTCGTACGCGTTCTGGCCGACACGCTGGCGCTGCTGCACCCGTTCACGCCCTACGTGACCGAAGTGCTGTGGAAGCAACTGCACGAGACGATCGGGCGCGAAACGAAGATGCTGATGAACGGCACGTGGCCGACGGGCGCGGGGCTCGCCATCGACGCGGCGGCGGAAGCGGAGATGCAGGTCCTGCAGGACCTCGTCGGCGCCGTGCGCCAGGTGCGCAACCTCACGAGCCTGGGCGAGCGCCAACCGCTCGTGGCGCGCATCGCGGCGAAGCGTCCGCAGGAACGCGACGTGCTCGTGCGGCACTCCGAGACGGTGCGCCAGCTCGCGCACCTTTCGGAGTGTTCCGTCGCGGCCACGGTCGAGCGTCCGCCGGCCAGCGCCGTCGCGGTCGTCGGCGGCATCGAAGCCGTCGTCCTGCTGGGCGAGGGCGTGGACCTCGGCAAGCTGAAGGACGTGCTGATGCGCCGCTCCGAGAAGGTGAAGGCCGGGATGGCCGGCATCGACGCGAAGCTCGCGAACGGCGCGTTCCTCGAACGCGCGGATCCCGAGGTCGTGGCCGAGGAGCGCGCGCGCCGCGAGGAACTCGTGCTCGAGCTGTCGCTGCTCGAGCGCAACATCGCAGGTTTCTGAGCGCCGTGCCCGGGCCCTCGAATGACGACCGTCCGCGCGTCGAGAGTGCCGCGCGCGACGCGCTCGCGGTCATCGCGAACTACCGCCGCGGCGAGATCGATGGGCTCGCGCTCTGCCGCGCTCTCGTGAACGACGAGTCGCTGCGCGAGGTCGCGCCGATCCGGCTCCTCCTCGGTTTCATCGGCGTGGAGTCGCAGTTCGGCGCCGATCCGGACGAGGACGGCGCTGACGCGGCCGACCTGGCCGAGTCGCGCGCCGAGCGCGAGGAACTCCTGGCCGAGGAGAGCGCGTCCCTCGCGCGCGACTGCGACGCCCTCGCGGAGCACCTCGAGCGCTGGCAGCGCGACAATCCGCCTCCCTCTGCCGGCGACTGACGCCCTGCGTCCCGGTCCTCACGGATGCGGCGTGATGGCGAGGATCGTGATCTCGCCGGGGCCGGGTCCGTAGCACCAGAACAGCCGGTACGCGCCGGGCGTCCTGTTCTGCACGTAGGCCTCGAACACCTTCCCGTCCTCTTGGAACGGGTGCTCGATCGAGGTGTACTCGTGCGTGTTCAGCCCGGGGTGCCGAGGGTTCTCGAGCAGGAGCCTCACACACTTCTCGACCTGTTTGAACAGCCCCTCCGCCTTCGAGGATTTCGCACGGCGGCCCGACGATCGCTTCGAGGTCGCCTTGGTCGCGGCCGCTTGGATCGATTCGAACTGCGCCGCGGCTTCCTCGGTCCAACGGGGTCGGAATGCCACGATCAGTCGTCGCCGAGCTTCGCGGCAAGCTTGGCGGACTTCTTCAGGTCTGGCCCGTCCACGAGCTTCCCGCCGCGCGCCTGAGCCAGGCCGCGGCGCACCGACTCGAGTGCTGCCGGGTTCTCGTAGAGCCAGGCCTCGCGTTCGGGGATGACGCGCGCCAAACGGACGACGATCTCGTCCCCGCGGTCCTCGATGATCAAGGTGCGGTTGGCATATGCCTCACCCAGGGTGATCCGGCCCTTGGAGTCCGCGTTCCGGGTCTGCAGTGCGCGCTTGGCCATGCCCCAAGGATCGTCGGAATGGGCAGAGTGGGCCAGTGGGAAAGTGGGAAAAAGTAGGAAGTGGCCCGATGGGCCGGGCGAGGGGGCGGTCAGCGCCAGGCCACGTCCTCGCGCGGCATCAGGACCGTCAGGTCGAGCGTCAGCACCGGCCCGCGCTTGCTCGTCGCGCTGGGCGCGTAGGCCTCGAAGCGCACGCGCCGGCGGTTCGAGCCGACCGCGCCCGTCTCCGGCGCATCGACGAACCACGCCCGTCCCTCGCGCTCGACCGACCACGTCATCGTCGCCGGGATCGCCGTCACCGGGCGCCCGTCGAGGTCGAACACGATCGCGTGGCTCTTCTCGATGTCGATGCGCAGCACTTCCTCGAGCGGCGCGCCCTCCGGCCGCGCGCCCTCGCCGCCGAGCTTGCGCAGACCCTTGGGCCTCCAAGCCACGATGTACGTCCCGGGCGTGAGCTCCGGCTCCGCGAGCGGCAGCGTCGTGTGCAGGTAGCCGATGACGATCGGCGCGATCTCCAGGCTGTCGCGGTCGAGCGTCTGCGGATCGCGCACGGGAACGACCTCGACCGGGGCGAACGCCACGCACTCGTAGGCGGCGATCACGGCGTAGCCCGACGGCGGCGTCCAGCCCTCGAGCGGCTCGGGGGGCAGCGTTCTCCAGCCGTCGATCGCGAGCGTGCGCCTTGGATCGCAGCGCGCCAGGGGTGCCGCGCCCTTCGGCCGCTGCTCGGGCGCCAGCTCGTCCTCGTTGAGCGTGCGCGCCATGTCCAGGCCCGGCCGCGCGTCGGCGGCGCAGCGGAATCCGACCGCGGCCGCACGCTGATCGCGGAGCAGCCCGCGGCGCACTCCGGTCCGGCACAGTGTGAGCGGCATCTGGAACGAGCCGCCGACCGCGACGCGCTGCGCCGGATCGAACGCGGCGATCGCGGTGACGCGGATGCGCGCTGCTCCCGAACCGAACGACCACTCGCGCGGCGCGTAGCCGGGGAACGCGACGTACGCGTCGGATGTCCACTCCCACACGTTGCCGGCGAGATCGAAGACGCCGAATCGGCCTCCGCCCTCCGGGAAGCTGGCGACGAGCCGCGGCGCTCCGTCGTTGGCGACCTCGGACGTCGCGGCGTAGCGCTCGGGCCGCGCGTCCTCGCCCCAGGCCCACGTGCGCTCGAAGTCGCCGCGCGCGGCGCGCGCGTGCTCGGCTTCGGTCGCGAGGCGCAGCCCGGCCCAGCGCGCGTACGCGCGGGCTTCGTCCCAGGAGACGGCGACGACGGGACGCGCGCGGTCGGCGGGTGAGAGCTCGAAGCCCGCCCCGTGTCCGTGCTCGAGCCACCAGACGTGGGGATCGAACGTCTCGGGGGTCGGCGGCGTCAGCCCGTGTCGCGCGGCCTCCTCGCTGCGCGCAGCCTGGACCCGCGCGTGCTCCTCGCTCGCCGCGCGGATGGCCGACTCGCACCACGGTTCGGGGGCGCGCTCCCCGGTCGCCAGCAGGTAGGTGGCGTACTGCTCGCACGTGACCTCCGTGGGCTGGATCCAGAACGGCTCCACCGCCACGTCGTGCGCCGGCGTTCCGCCGACCAGCGCGCCGGCGAAGGGCCGGGTCTCGGGCTGCTCGGAGAGCATCCGCTCGAGCGCGGGCATCGAGATCCCGACCCGCGTCGTCCCGCCCGGCACCGGAACGAGTCCAGGGGGCGCGGTCGGCGGGTTCTGCGCCGAGACCGGTGCGAAGCCGACGAGCCCGAGGATCGCGAGAGCGTGCACGAGGACCTCTAGGCGACCCCGGTGGGGTGGATACGGATCCGGGGCGAGCCGGGGCCGATCCGGGTGTCCATCAGCTCGGGACCACCACGCCCGCGGCCTCACGGTCCCGCTGCGGCGCTTTCAGCCAGTCCTCGCCGTTCTCCGCGAGCAGAACGAGGAACTCGTCGATGACGACGGGGTCGAAGTGCTTGCCGCGCTCGCCCTTCAGGAACTCGATCACGCGCGTGAGCTCCCAACCTTCCTTGTAGCTGCGCTTCGTCGCCAGCGAGTCGAAGACCTCGACGCAGCCCAGGATGCGTCCGGGCAACGAGATGTCCTCCCCGGCCGTCTTCTTCGGATACCCGGTCCCGTCCCACTTCTCGTGGTGCTCGGCGACGTAGCGGCAGACGTCCTTCAGCTGCGGATGGTGACCCAGCTTCCTCGCGCCGAGCTCCGGGTGCTTCTGCACCGCGGCGTACTCCTCCGGCGTCAACGGGCCCTTCTTGGTCAGGAACCCCAGGTCGTCGAGGTAGATCTTGCCGTAGTCGTGCGCGATGCCGGCCAGCTCGAGCCGCTCGCGCGTCGACGCGTCGAGCCCGAGCCGCGTGCCCATCAGCCGGCAGTACTTGCGCGTGCGCGAACCGTGCCCGGCGGTGTAGGGGTCCACGCGCTCGATCGTGTTCGCGACCATCGCCGTCATGATGTCGACGAGGTCCTTGAAGGCCAGCGCGGGACTCGTCATCTCGCGCTCGCGCAGCGCGCGGTGCAGGTACGCCGCCAGCACGACCGGGTCGACCGGCTTCTGCAGGTAGTCCGTCGCGCCCTGCTTCACCGCCGCGACGGCGGCCTCGAGCGCGGGATAGCCCGTCATCAGGATCACGACCGCGTCGGGCTGGTGCTCGCGCGCGGCACCGAGGACGAGCGCGCCCTCGGACCACCCGTCGAACACGACGTCGGTCACGACGGCGTCGAAGCGCGACGAACGCAGCAGTTCCACGGCGGGACCCGGGGCGCTGGCGAGGGTGACCGCGAAGCCGCTGCGATCCAGCAGAGCGCCCAGGACCTCGAGCGTGCGCGGTTCGTCGTCGACCAGCAGGACGGAGGGGCGGGGGAGGCTCATGCCCCTAGGAATACGGACTCCCGGGCGTCGGCTCCACGTCCGGACGCTAGGATCGAGCGTTTTCCGAGCGCCCGCAGAACTGCCATGAACACAGATCCCGTCCACGTCGAGATCCCCGAGACGGCCCGGGGCCGCCGCTTCGACCAGGCCCTGCTCGACCTGGTGGGGGGCATGTCGCGCACGAGCCTGCAGGCCCTGATCAAGGGCGGGAAGGTCCGTTTCCGCGGCGAGGTGGTGACGAAGCCTGGCCTCCTGCTCCTGGAGGGCGGACCGGCCGTCGTCGAGTTCGACACGGCGGCCGCGGCCGATCCGGAGTGCGCGGCCCTCCTGGTCACCCTCCACGAGGACGCGAACCTGGTCGTGATGGACAAGCCGGCCGGCCTCCTGACCCACCGGAACACGGAAGCCGGGGAGCCGGGCGCGGCGGAGATCGCCGAGCGCGCGCACGGCCCGTTCCCGAGCAGCGAGGACGAGGGGCGCCGCCCGGGCGTGGTGCACCGCCTCGACCGCGAGACGAGCGGCGTGCTCGTGCTGGCGAAGACGCCGGCCGCGCTCGAGAAGTTGCAGACCGCGTTCCGCGAGCGCGGCGTCGCCAAGACGTACCTGGCGCTCGTGATCGGCGATCCGCGGTTCGACTCGGAGTGGATCGAGGCCCAACTGGGCCGCAGTGAGAAGCACCCCGACCGCGTCAGCGTCGTGAAGGACGGCGAGGGCCGCGACGCGCTGACCTACTACGAGGTGCGCGAGCGGTTCCAGGGCTTCGCGCTCGTCGCGGTGATGCCGAAGACGGGCCGCACGCACCAGGTGCGCGTGCACATGGCCTACGCGCACTTGCCGCTGCTCGGCGACGATCTGTACCGGCCCTCGCGGCGCCAACTCGAGAAGCTGCCCGAGGACGCGTCCCAGGCGACGCGCCAGATGCTGCACGCGCAGGCGCTCGAGTTCCCGGACCCGGTGACGGGGGAGATGCGCCGCTTCGAGGCGCCGATCCCGGCCGACTTCGCCGCGGTGCTGACCTGGCTGCGCGCGAATCGCGCGGTGACGTAGCCGCCCGCGCGATCGGTGTCGGCCGTGCTCAGTCGAGTTCGATCGTCACCTTGCGCTCGGCCTGACCGCTCAGCGTCACCGTCTTCGTCGTCGTATTCCCCGACTCCGACGTCACGCGCACCTTGTACTTGCCGGGCGGGAACGGGCCGAACTTCTGCTCGTTCGGGTCGAAGCCGCCGCCTTGGAAGCGTTCCACCATCTCGCTGAGGCCTAGCTGGCTGGAGACGTCGCGGCCGTGCTCGTCGAGGACTTCGACCGAGGCGACGAGCGGCAATTTCTCGCCGTCCACGACCTTCACGAGCAGCATCGAGCTCTTCTCGAGCGCAAGCTTCACCGCGCCCTTCCCGCCTTCCTCGACGCGCACGGGCGCGGAATCCTCGGTCGACGCGCCGTTCGTCCGCGCCCGGAAGGTGTAGCGGCCCGGGGAGAGGCCGCCGTACTTCGCGAGGCCGGCCGCGTCGGTCGTCACGAAGGAGAACGACTCGGTGGCCCGGCCGTTCTCGTCGCGCGCGAAGATCACCGCGCCCGACACCGGCCGGCCGGCGTCGTCCACCACGGTGACCTCCACGGAAGCGGGGGCCTTCAGCCGGAAGTCGACGCCCTGGCGCCAATCCCTCTCGCCCACCTGGATGCCGGGCTTGATCTCGCGGCCGCCAATGGCCGATGCGTCGCCGAGCATCCCACCCAGCTCGCTGCCGCCAGCCTTCACGGTGTACGTGCCGGCCGGGATGCCCGTGGCGTCGTACTCGCCGTCCACGTTCGTGCGCAGCTCGTGGTACTGCCCGCCCCACATCGTGCCGGGTTTGCCGACGCCCTCGCGCACGACGGAGACGCGCGCGTTGCCGGCGGGCTTTCCGTCGGTTCCGGTCACGCGGCCGCTGATCCGGCCCTCGGGCAGCGTGATGTCGACCGCGTACTCGGGGACCTTCGGGATCACGCGGCGTTCCTCGTGCACGCTCTGCGAGTCCATCTGCGCGCTCATGCGCTGCACGGACACGCGGTAGGCGCCGGGGCCGTCGAGCGTGATCTTGTACGTGCCGTCCTTCGCAGTGCGCTCGGACTTGAACGCGGCGAGACCCTTCTTGCCGCCTTCGGGCAGGAACATCACGGTCGTGGAGCCGACGGGCGCGCCGGCCATCGTGACGGTTCCCTTGACTACGACCGGGTCCTCGGGCGGCGCGCCGAGCACGAGGTGCACGTCCGATCCCTCGGCGACCTCGGCCGTCGCCATCTTCATCTTCGACATCATCGCCATCGGGTCGAACTCGCCCTCCTCGCCGGTGAACGACTCGCCGCGCATCGGCATCGCGATGACCTGGTACGTGCCCGGATCGACGTGCGCGACCTCGAACGTGCCCTTCGAGTCCGTGGTCGTCATGCGCTGCGAGAACTTCTTCGTCTCCTGCACCTGGACCATGAGGCCGGGCGCGACCTTGCCCTCGTGGAAGACCTCGCCGGTGATGCGGCCGCCGCGCGTCAGGTCCAGGACGACGCCCTCGACGACCTGGCCGGCGGCGAGCTCGAGCACGAGCGGGGCCGAGCGCGCGTGATCCTCGTGCCGCGCGATGATCGCGGCAGATCCGGGCTTCAAGCCGGCGAGCTCGAAGTGCCCGTCCTCGCCGCTCTTCGCCTCGGGCGGCTTGACGCGGGAGATCGCGCGCATCCACTCGGGGTTCCCGTCGTCGACGACGATCGTCGCGCCGGCGATCAGCACGCCGTCCGGCGTGCGCACGATGCCGCGCACCGTCGCCGCGCGCTCGAGGTGGACGACGAACTCGGGCGCGTCGGTCGCGAGCGGCGTCTGGAACTCGATCGCAGTCGAGGCGGAGTACCCCTCCGCTTCGGCCACGAGCTTCCACTTGCCCGCGTGCAGGCCGGCGAGCAGGAACGCTCCGTCCTCGCTGTCGAAGGTCTGCGTCCGCTCCTCCTGGCCGACTTCGGCGAGCAGGCCTTCGCCGACGCCGTTCGCGTGGACCGTGAACGACTTCACCGGCGCCTCCGCGAGGTCGAGCACGCGGCCGCGCACGCCGGTCGGCGGCAGGAGCACGAGCTCGAGCCCCTCGGTGCCGGGCTTCACGAGCTCGGCGCGCGCGCGGTGCTCGCGGTGCTCGCGTTCGCGCATCTTGCTCGGCGAGGGCACGCCCTGCAGGAGCTTCTCGCCCTCCGGCAGGGCACGCGCTTCGACGACGAACGGCCCTGGCCCGAGGCCCGTGACCGCAAATCGCCCTTCGGCGTCGGTCTTCGCCTCGCCGCGCGCGCCCTTGAGCATGTTGAAGGCGCCCATGCCAGCCATCTGCGAGCGGTCGAACTCGACGCTGACGTCGAGGTCGGGCGCGGGCTTGCCGTCGGGCCAGCGCACGGTGCCGGAGATGGTCGCGCCGCGCCCGAGGACGATCGCTACGCCGTCGACGACCGCGCCGTCCACGACGTCGACCTTCAGAGGCTTCTCGAGCAGCCAGCCCTCAGCGGTGGCCTTCATGTCGAGCTTGCCCGGCGCCACGCCCGCGAGCTCGAAGCTGCCGTCGGCGGCGCTCTTCGTCTTGCGCACAGCGGAGTCGTCGAAGCCGAACCACTGGCCCTTCTTGTTCGCGCTGACCTCAGCGCCGACGACCGCCGCGCCGTCGGTTCCGCGCACGGTGCCGCGCAGAGTGCCGCCCTGGCGGAACGCCAGCGCGAGCGGCGTCTCGCGGCCCGCGACGAGCTCGCGCACCGTGGCCGACTCGGCGGCGAGGCGTTTGGGCGTGGCCGAGACCTCGTACGTCGCCGCCGCGGGCAGCGCGCGGAACTCGAAGCTCCCGGCGTGCACCACGGCGTTGCGGCGCGCGCGCTGCGTCGTACGGATGTCGCCGCCCATGCCCTCGAGCGACGTCTCGAGCTTCAGCGCGAGTCCCTCGATCTCCGAGGCTTCGCGTCCGGCGGGGACCGTCGCCGTGCCCGCGATCCAGCCGCCGCAGTTCGTGACGAGGTCGAGCTGTCGCGCAGTGCCGCCCAGCTCGAACTCCTCCGTCGCGCGGCCGAACCAGGAGCGGCCGATCGCGATCAGGTGCACCGACTTGCGCTTGGCGGGGACCTCGACCTCGTAGCGTCCATCGACCCCGACCTTCGCGCGACCTAGGACGCGATCGACTCGGATGCCGCCGGCCGGCAGGGCGATCTCGTCGTCGGAGTCCTCCCCGCCGGATCGCACGCGCGCCGGCTCGAGCGCGCGCAGCGCGTCGTCGACGTCCATTTCGTCGTCGAGCGCGTAGACCATGACCTCCGGGTCGGGACCGCAGCCCGACGGCGCCATCACGCGCCCCTCGATCGCGACCTTGGGCCCCGCGTCGGCGGCGGCGGCAGCGGGCGCCGCCGCGCGCTCGGCCGCGTCGGCGCTCGGCGCGACGAGGTCGGCGGGCTGGCTTGGGTCCGTGCCCGCCTCGAGCTCGGCCCCGGCGGCGGCCGGGCTGGCGGCGGCCGCCTGTGCCTGGCCCTCGGCCCCGGCCTCGGGCGGCCGGGAGATCCGCATCACGAGCAGGGTCAGGAGCGTCGCGAACGTAGCGACGACGAGGAGCAGCAGGAGGGGGCGCTTCATGGAACGCCGCGCGGAGTGCGCGCGGAGCGGGGGATCGACGGCCGGAAGGCGATGCTACGCCCATCCGAGCGCTGGCCTTCGCCATTCTCGCCGCGGAGGTCTGGAAAAGCCTGTGCAAGCGCGGGTCCCGGGCCTCGGGCGGCGCGCTTCCGACCCCGGACACTAGACTGTCGCGGATCGCGCGCTGCCCCCCCCCCGCGCTCCCCCCCCGCCATGTCGCAAGAGATCAGGCCGCCGACGCGCGGTTCCCGCCCCGCCGACGAGTCCGGGAGCCCGGCTCCCCACGCGGCGGACGTCGTCCGCCGCTGGCGCGAGGAGATCCACGCCCAGGCCGTGAAACGGTCGCCCGAGCGCCGCGCGCGCTTCGCGACGAGCTCCGGGATCACCGTCGACCCGGTCTACGGCGGCGCACCCGACGGCGGGATGCCGGGCGTCTACCCCTACACGCGCGGCATCCGCCCCAGCATGTTCCGCGGGCAGCTGTGGACCATGCGGCAATACGCCGGGTTCACCAGCGCGCGCGAGACGAACACGCGCTTCCAGGTCCTGCTCCAGAGCGGGCAGACAGGTCTCTCGACGGCCTTCGACCTGCCGACGCAGATCGGCTACGACTCCGACCACGCGCTGGCGAAGGCGGAATGCGGCCGCGTCGGCGTGCCGATCAATTCGCTCTACGACGTCGAGCTGCTCTTCCAGGGCATCCCGCTCGAGAGCGTGTCGACGTCGATGACGATCAACGCGACGGCGACGGTGCTGCTCGCGCTGTACTGCGCGCTGGCGAAGAAGCGCGGCATCCCGCTGGCCAAGCTGCGGGGCACCGTCCAGAACGACATCCTCAAGGAGTACGCGGCGCGCGGGAACTACCGGTTCCCGGCCGGGCCGTCGATGCGCCTCACGACGGACCTCATGGCGTTCTGCGCGGCCGAGGTGCCGCAGTGGAACACGATCTCGATCAGCGGCTACCACATCCGCGAGGCGGGCTCGACCGCGGCGCAGGAGCTGGCGTTCACCCTTGGGAATGGGCGCGCCTATGTCCGCGCGGCGCTGGCGGCCGGCATCCCGATCGACGAGTTCGCGCCGCGGCTGTCGTTCTTCTTCAACGCGCACAACCACCTGTTCGAGGAGGTCGCGAAGTTCCGCGCCGCGCGCCGCATGTGGGCGCGGATGATGCGCGAGGAGTTCGGCGCGAAGGACGAGCGCTCGTGGATGCTGCGTTTCCACACGCAGACGGCGGGCTCGATGCTGACGAGCCAGCAGCCCGAGAACAACGTCGTGCGCGTGACGATGCAGGCGCTGGCCGCCGTGCTGGGCGGCACGCAGTCGCTGCACACGAACGGGATGGACGAGGCGCTGTCGCTGCCGACCGAGAAGACGGCGCGGCTCGCGCTTCGTACGCAGCAGATCCTGGGTTTCGAGACGGGCGTCGCGGACGTCGTGGACCCGCTGGGAGGTTCGCCGTTCGTCGAGTCGCTCACGGACGAGCTCGAGGAGCGCGCGCGAGAGATCCTGGCCGAACTCGACCGCCGCGGCGGCCCCGTCGCGGCCATCGAATCGGGTTGGGTGCAGCGCGAGATCCAGAAGAGCGCGATGACGTGGCTGCGCGCCGTCGAGAGTGGCGACGAGGTCGTCGTCGGCGTGAACCGCTACCAGATCGAGGAGGGCGAGCCCGAGCTGTTCGTCCCCAGCGAGGAGGCGCGGCGGCAAGTGCTCGTCGATCTGGCCGAGGTGCGGAAGCGCCGCGATCCGGCGCGCGTCGAGGCCGCGTTGCAAGCGCTCGAGCGCGACGCGCGCGGCACGCAGAACCTGATGCACCCGATCCTCGCGGCCGTCGAGGTCGACACGACGATCGGCGAGATCTGCGCCGTGCTCGAGCGCGTGTTCGGCAAGTACCGTCCGCCGGAGGTCCTCTAGATGTCCACGCTCCACGTTCCGCACGCGATCCAGGGGGTCGCGCAGGGCCTGCACCACGTCGCGATCGCCGTGAAGAGCCTGGCCGAGGCGCGCGGCGCGTACGAGCTCGCGCTGGGACTCGTCGCGACCGAACCGGAGTTCGTTCCCGACCAGCGCGTGAACGTCCTCGTGCTGTACGCCGGCGCGCAGCGCATCGAGCTCGTCGAGCCCGCGTCGCCCGACTCGCCGATCACGAAGTTCCTCGAGAAGACCGGCGGCGGCATCCACCACCTCGCGTGGAAGGTGAGCGACGTCGCCGCTGCGATCGCCCACCTGAAGTCGCACGGCGTGCGCATGATCGACGAAGCGCCGCGACCGGGCGCGCACGGCACGACCATCGCATTCGTGCACCCGAAGTCGACCGGGGGCGTGCTGATGGAGCTGGTCCAGGAGCCGCGCGCCGGCTGAGTGTCGCCTCTCAGCGCGCCGCGGGCGCCGCGTAGATCCGGATCTCGGAGCGCTGTTCGCCGCGGCGCGGGACGGCGAGGAACAACCTGCGCGTCTCCGGCACGAAGAGGCCTGTGCGGGCTCCCGCGGCGGTCGGAATGCGCGCCAACGGCTCGTACACCGGCTGCACGGTCTTCGCCGTCGCGTCGTGCGCCCCCGAGCGCTGGAGGACGTCGAGGAAACCGGCTCCGCACGCGGCGTAGACGCGGTCGAGCAGGGCGTCGTGGAAGAGGTCGTCCACGTCGCCTGCCAGGGGCACCGACATCGCGCGAGAGTCGTTCTCCTGCGCGTCGATCGCGCGCACGGCCATCACGGACGGAGCGCGACAGCCGATCAGGAGCTCACGCCGGCGCGCGTCGATCGCGAGCGGGTAGTTGGCTCTCAGGTCGCCGAGCCCGCGGGTCCACACGACCTTGCACTCGCGGAGATCGACGCACAGGATCGAGCGCAGGTCGGGCACGTTCACGTAGGCGAGCTGGGCCTGCACGTCGAGCTGGAACGACTCGGGGTGTCCGCCGAGCGGCACGCTGGCCGTGCGCTTCCCCGCGCGGACGTCCACGATGGCCAACGCGCCGTCGCCGTACCCGACGAGCGCGCGCTCGTGCAGGGCGTCCCAGCGGACGTTGTCGGCGTCGGGGCCGACCTCGATGGACGCCTTCCGCTCGAGCGTAGTCGCGTCGTAGGCGTCGAGCCGCCCGTCCGCTCCGCTCGCGACGAGCACGAGTCCGAGCTTCGCGGCCGACGCGACGCCGGTCGGGCGTTTCGTGGTCGCGATCGAGCGCTCGTGCTTCCCCGCGGCGAGGTCGACGACCTCGACCGTGTCGTTCTCGAGCGCCGCGATCCACAGGCGATCTCGTCCCGGCTCGAAGTCCATGTGATCGATGCGGCCCCGCACGCCGGGCAGTTCGACCGCGCCCTCGAGCTTCAGCGGCTCCTCCGCCGGATGGGCGAGAAGCGCGAGCGCGAGGGACAAGAGCGTGAGGGTCATGGTCGTTGCGTGGGCACGCGGGGCGATCTGGTCGCGCGAGACTTCGACACCAGTCCGTGCGCTGGATAGCATTCCACCTCCCCACGTGGACCCGCAAACCTCACGCACATGACCACCAAGGTACCGAACTGTCGCAATTGCCGGTCGGCGATGGACGAGGGGTGGATCGCCGACCAAGGCCGCCATCACAGCACGGTCTTCGAGCCGAAGTGGATCGAGGGCGAGCCTCACCACCAGCGCTGGATGGGGATCGACTGGGGCATCACCACGAAGGACGCCAAGCAGCACGCCGTCACGACGTGGCGCTGCCCGCGCTGCGGCCTCCTCGAGAGCTACGCGCTGTGATCCGCGGTTCCGCAGCGCGCTTTCGACACTTCCGGGACCTCCCGGTACGATCCCCGCTCCGCTCGGCCCCCCCCGATTCGACGAAGAGAGACTCGTGAAGGAAACGCCCAAGACCCAGGCTGCTCCGCTGCCGGCCTCGATCCAGGAGACCGCCACCGAACGCCTGCAGCACATGCGCGAGCAGACGCTCCTCGGCGGCGGCCCCGAGCGCATCGCCGCGCAGCACAAGAAGGGCAAGCTGACGGCGCGCGAGCGCATCGACTTCCTCGTCGACGAGGGCAGCTTCGTCGAGCTCGACCGGTTCGTGACGACGCGCACGACCGACTTCGGGATGCAGGAGCAGATGGTGCTCGGCGACGGCGTCGTGACCGGCCACGCGCTGATCGACGGGCGGCCCGTCTACCTCTTCAGCCAGGACTTCACGGTGCTGGGTGGCTCGCTCGGCGAGATGCACGCCGCGAAGATCTGCAAGGTCATGGACATGGCGCTCAAGGTCGGCGTGCCCGTGATCGGGCTCAACGACTCGGGCGGCGCGCGCATCCAGGAGGGCGTCGATTCTCTGGGCGGCTACGCCGAGATCTTCTGGCGCAACGTGCAGAGCTCGGGGGTGATCCCGCAGATCAGCGCGATCATGGGGCCATGCGCCGGCGGCGCGGTGTACAGCCCGGCCATCACGGACTTCATCCTGATGGTCGAGGGCACGAGCTACATGCACATCACGGGCCCCGACGTCGTGAAGGCCGTGACGCACGAGGAGGTCACCAGCGAGGAGCTCGGCGGCGCGGGCGTCCACGCCGGCAAGTCGGGCGTGGCGCACTTCACCTCGCCCACGGACAAGAGCCAGATGATGCTGCTGCGTCGGCTGCTCTCGTTCCTGCCGCTCAACAACGCCGAGGATCCGCCGTTCGTCCCCACGGACGATCCGCACGACCGCCAGGATCCCGAGCTCGACACGCTGATCCCGTCGGACCCGTCGAAGCCCTACGACGCGAAGCGCGTGATCGAGCGCATCGTCGACCGCGGCTCGTGGCTCGAGGTGCAGCCCGACTGGGCGCAGAACATCATCGTCGGCTTCGCGCGCCTCGGCGGCCGTGCTGTCGGCATCGTCGCGAACCAGCCGTCCGTGCTGGCCGGGTGCGTCGACATCGACGCGTCGGTCAAGGGCGCGCGTTTCATCCGCTTCTGCGACGCGTTCAACATTCCGGTCGTCACGTTCGAGGACGTGCCCGGGTTCCTGCCCGGCACGGTGCAGGAATTCGGCGGCATCATCCGCCACGGCGCGAAGCTGATGTACGCGTACGCCGAGGCCACGGTGCCGAAGCTGACGGTCATCACGCGCAAGGGCTACGGCGGCGCGTACGACGTCATGGCCAGCAAGCACCTGCGCGCCGACGTGAATCTGGCCTGGCCCAGCGCCACGATCGCCGTGATGGGGGCCGCGGGCGCCGCGAAGATCATCTACCGCCGCGAGATCGAGAAGTCGGCCGACAAGGCCGCCACTGAAGCGGCCAAGACGGCCGAGTACGAGCGGCTCTTCAACAACCCCTACCGTGCCGCAGCACGCGGGGTGATCGACGACGTGATCGAGGCGCGCCGCACCCGGCCGCTCCTGATCCGCTCGCTCGAGCTCCTGAAGACCAAGCACGAGAACCGGCCGGTCCGGAAGCACGGGAACATCCCGCTCTGATCCGGTCGCGGGCCGGCGCCCCGGCGTCATCTCCGTCGTGTTGACGGGCGGCAATCAGGAAGCTGGCTCGCCGTCCGCAGCACACTCGCGCGCGGGGGGGGCGGGCGGCCGACGCGCTCCTTCGCGGACGTTCGGCCGTCGCGTGGTGATGACCTCAGGCGAGCGGATCCACGTCCTTCGTGAGCCGCGCAATCGACACCGCGCGGATCTTCGGCGCGAGCGGGTAGGTCTCCTCGCCGACGTGGACGACGTCCAGCCGGTCCAGCGCGAGGTCCTCGATGGCGATGCGCATCGACTTCGTCACCTCGGGCGATGTCGTGTGCTTGAACTCGAAGCCCAGGCGCTGTTTCCCGCGCACGACGAGCAGATCGAGCTCGGCACCCTGGTGCGTGGCCCAGAATGAGATCTCGCGGCGGCTCGCGCCCAGACGGCGCACGGTCTCGTAGAGCGCGAAGCCCTCGAACGACGCACCGACCTTGGGGTGGTTCTGCACGGCGTGCGCGTCGCGCAACTCGAGCAACTCGTGCAGGATGCCGCTGTCCGCGACGTAGACTTTGGGCGACTTCACCAGTCGTTTGCCGGTGTTCACGGCCCACGGCCGCAGCACGCGGACCATGTACGTCGACTCGAGCACCTCGAGGTAGCGGCGGACCGTGGCTTCGCTGATCGCGAACGAGCGCGCGAACTCGGCACCGTTCCAGATCTGCCCGTGGTAGTGGGCGAGCATGATCCAGAAGCGCTCGATCGTCGTCGCGGGTGCGCGCAGGCCGAGATCGGACAGGTCGCGCTCGAGGTACGCGCGCACGATGTCGCGGCGCCAGCCGAAGCTCGCCGAGGCCGAACGCGCGCTGAGCGATCGCGGGTAGCCTCCGCGCGTCCACAGCGAACTCCACTGCTTCCCGCCTGAGTCCTTGAGCCCCAAGCCCTCCAACTCGAAGTGCGCGATGCGTCCGGCGAGCGACTCCGAGGTCTGGCGCAGGAACCGCGGCGTAGCGCTGCCGAGGACCAGGAACCGGGCCGGCGTGCGCTCGCGGTCGGCAAGCGGGCGCAGTGCCGCGAAGACGCCCGGCTCGCGCTGGACCTCGTCGATCACCACCAGGCCGCGCAGGGGTTCGAGCGCGGTCTCGGGGTCGGCCAGCCGGATCGCGTGGCGGCGCCTCTCCAGGTCGAACAGATGGCGGGGACCCTTCCATCGGCGCGCCACGGCCTTCGCCAGGGTCGTCTTCCCGATCTGCCGCGTACCGAGGATGGCGACCGCGGGGTAGTCCTCCAGGAGTCTCAGCACCCGCGCGACCTCTTCGCGGCGTTCGAACATGCGTGGAGGGTACCATGAAAAACCGCAGTTCAAGTGCGGATATTCATGGAGGTGGACATGGTACTGGATGCCACCAGGCCGAGCCGTTCTGGCCGGCTCCCGCGTCCCGGACCGCGAGAACCCGCCCGCTCGGCGAGTACCATGTCGAGCCCCGGGCGCCCGCCGCGCCCCCCCCGGCACCTGCCCATCCGCATGTTCCAACGCATCCTCATCGCCAACCGCGGCGAGATCGCCCTGCGCGTCATCCGAACCGCGCGCGAAATGGGCCTCGAGACCGTCGCGATCTACTCCGACTGGGACACGAAGGCGCTCCACACGCGCATGGCGCACGTCGCCGTCCCGCTCGGCGGCACCGTCCCGCGCGACACGTACTTGCGCGCCGACAAGGTGATCGCGGCCGCCAAGGCGACCGGCGCCCAGGCCATCCACCCCGGCTACGGTTTCCTGTCGGAGAACGCGGGCTTCGCGCGCGCCGTCCGCGACGCGGGGCTCGTGTGGATCGGCCCGCCGGCCGAGGCGATCGATGCGATGGGGGACAAGATCCGCGCGCGCCGACGGATGAAGGACGCGGACGTCCCGGTGGTCCCGGGGCTCGTCGATCCGGTGGACGACGCGGCGGCCGTGAAGAAGGCCGCGTCGGAGATCGGCTACCCGGTCATGATCAAGGCCTCGGCCGGCGGCGGCGGCAAGGGCCTGCGCATCTGCCGCGATCCATCGCAGATCGAGAGCGCGTTCCGGACCGCGTCCGGCGAGGCGCTCGCCAGCTTCGGCGACGGGCGCGTGTACCTCGAGCGCTATCTCGAGGAGCCGCGGCACATCGAGGTGCAGGTGCTCTTCGACTCGCACGGGAACAGCGTGCACTACGGCGTGCGCGAGTGCTCGATCCAGCGCCGTCACCAGAAGCTCGTCGAGGAGTGCCCGTCCGTCGTCATCGACGACAAGACGCGCGAGGCGATGGGGGAGGTCGCCCTGCGCGCCGGTCGCGCGGTCGGCTACCAGAACGCCGGCACCGTCGAATTCCTGTGGTCCAGGGGCCAATTCTACTTCCTGGAGATGAACACGCGCCTCCAGGTCGAGCACCCCGTGACGGAGATGGTCACGGGCACGGACCTCGTGCGCGAGCAGATCCGCATCGCGAGCGGCGAGAAGCTCGGCCACGGCCAGGATGCGGTGCGCTGGAACGGCTGGGCCATCGAGGTCCGCATCAACGCCGAGGACCCACGCAACAAGTTCCTGCCCTCGACGGGCACGATCCAGAACCTGCGCATGCCCGGCGGGCCGTTCGTGCGCCTCGACCTCGGGATGTACCGCGGGATGGAGGTCGGCGTCGACTACGACCCGATGCTCGGGAAGCTCATCGCCTGGGGACAGACACGCGCCCAGGCCATCGAGCGGCTGCGTCGTGCGCTGCAGGAGATCAACGTCGGCGGCGTGCGCACGAGCCTGCCGGCCGCGCTCACCGTGCTCGAGGACCCGCGCTTCCGCGCCGGACAGTTCGACACGCACTTCCTGGAGAGCCTCGACCTCTCCAAGGGGCCGAGCGATCACGTCGACCTCGTCGCGGCGGCCGCGGCCGTCTTCCGACACCACAGGTCGCGCCGACGCGCGCTCCAGACGGACTCCAAGGGACGCGGGGCCTGGCTCGCCCGCAGCCGGCAGGAACTGCCGCACGGCGCCGCGCGCTCCGTTCGTACGGGAGGTGACGCGTGAAGTACTTCGTGACCGTGAACGGACTCGTGCGCGAGGTCGAGGTGATCGAGCGGCTCGGCCAGCTCGAGATCACCGTGGACGGCAAGCCCTACGAGCTCTCCTACAACGAGGTCGACGACCTGGGTCAGGTCGTGGTCCTCCACGGCGGCCGGAGCTTCGGACTTTCCCTGGAAGGCGACGAGAACGACGTCACGGCCTCGCTCGCCGGACACCGCTACGACGTCAACCTGGAGGACGAGCGCGAGCGCGCCGCGCACGCCGCCGAGCGGGCCGCGGGGAAGGCCGGCGGAGTCCTGAACGCGATCATGCCGGGCGTCGTGGTCGAGATCCTCGCCACGAAGGGCCAGAAGGTCGCCAAGGGCGCCCCGCTCCTGATCCTGTCGGCGATGAAGATGCAGAACGAGATCGGGTCCCCGGCCGATGGGCTGGTCCAGGAGATCCACGTGTCCGCAGGACAGGCCGTTTCCGCGGGCGCCAAGCTGATCACGCTGACGCCGGTCGAGGCCGGCTGACCGCCCGGGGCCGCCATTCGAGGCGGTCTGACTGCGGGGAGCGCGGACGAGGTAGGCTCGAAGGGGTCCACTTCGGAGTCCCTCACGATGCACAAGCGCTTCCTGGCCCTCCTGTTCGCCGTCCTGGTCCTGGCCGACGTCGCCCGAGCGACCTGGTCGATCGTAGTCGTGAACCACAAGACGGGCGAGGTGTGTGTCGCCTCCGCGACGTGCATCGGCGGCTTCGACCTGAAGCCCGCGCTGTGCGTGATCCGCGTGGGCGAAGGCGGCGCCGCCGCGCAGTCGGTGATCGATCCGACCGGCTTGAACCGCCTGACGATCTGGAACGAGTTGCAGAACGGCACTCCGCCCAACGCGATCCTGGCCCAGCTCGCGGCGCAGGACACGCTGCACCAGCGCCGTCAGTACGGCATCGTCTCGCTGCGCGGCGGACCGGCGACGTTCACGGGGAGCCAATGCGGCCAGGCGCGCTTCGGCGTCTCGGGCACCACGGGCGATCTCTCGTACGCGATCCAGGGCAACATCCTCACCGGGAACATCGTCGTCACGAACGCCGAGGCCGCGTTCCTGGCCTCGAGCGGCGACCTGCCGACGCGCGTGATGGCGGCGATGATCGCGGCGCGCGACATGGGCGGCGACGGGCGCTGCTCGTGCTCGCAGATGCAACCGACATCGTGCGGCGCTCCGCCGCCGGGTTTCACGTACTCGGCCGCGACGGCGTTCATCGTGTCCTCGCGGCTCGGCGACACCGACGGCGTCTGCAACTCCGGCCAGGGCTGCGCCAACGGACAGTACTGGTGCGACGTGCGCGTGATCGACGGTCCGCCGACGGGGCAGGACCCGGTCGTGCGCATGGCGAACCAGGCGATCCCGTTCTGGCGCGCTTCGCTCGGCGGCCGGGCCGACCACTTCCTGACGCGCGTGACGAAGAGCGCAGAGCGGATCCCGGCCGACGGCCTGACGACCGTGACGGTGGACGTCGAGCTGCGCAACATCGACGACCAGGGCATCGACCCGTTCGCGCCGCAGCTCCTGGTGACTTCGGTCGACTCGCCCGCCGTGGCGATCGCGAGCGCGTCGACCGACCTCGGTCAAGGCCGCCTGCGCTTCACGCTGACGTCCACCGGCGTGGTCGGTCGCGGCCGATTCCTGATCACGGTCACGCAGGGCGATCAGTCGCGCGTGCGCCTGTGGCCGGCGCTCGAGATCGAGGCCGTTCCGGCCGCGCCGCTCGTCTGTGGCTACGAGACGGTCAGCGCGAGCGCGGGCGGTTCCATCCCGCTGTGGCTCGACCTGTCCGCCGCACGCGCCGCCTCGAGCTACCTGGTGCTGGGCACGACGAGCGGTACCGTCCCGGGCATCCCGTTCCAGGGCGTGCAACTTCCGCTGAACCGGGATCGCTTCCTCAACGCGACCTTCCTGCACACCGCGGGCGGTCCCTTCCAAGGCACCGCCGGTGCGTTGGACGGGATGGGGCGAGCGGTCGCGACGTTCGTGCCGCCCGCCGGATACCTCGCGCCGCTGATCGGCCGCCGCATCGACTGGGCGGCCTACATCGGGGGGACTCCGGCGACCGTGACGAACGTCGCCGGATTCGACGTCGCGCCCTGAGCGGTACGGAGCCAGGAACGACCGCGAGACATTCGCGGGCGGCGCGTCGCCGCCCGCGAAT
>JAPLOF010000041.1 GCA_026692665.1 Planctomycetota bacterium | reverse complement strand
TCGAAAGCGGCGGAGTTGTGCCTGGCTCCGTACCCGCTACTTCAGCTTCTTCAGCACGCCGCGGGTTCGCGACCGGAGGCCCCGGAAGCCGTTACCACTTCCGTACCTTTTCGCGAGGGAATCTCCCCAGTCGGCGCACGCATGCCACGTCGCGCCCCGCGGTTCCGAGGGGCCGGATAGACTCGGGGGGACGGTCACCCGTCTCCCCTGGCCCCCTGGATTTCCGTGATGCGCCCGAGCCTTGCCCCGATCGGCCTCCTCGTCGCCTGGGCCCTTGCCAGCGTCGCCTCCGCCCAGTCCTCGTTCGTGAACTGGGAGCACCCCCAGGTCCACCCGCTCGACCTGTCTCCGAACGGGACCCGGCTGGCGGCGGTGAACACCGCGGACGGGACCCTCGAGGTCTTCGACGTCACCGGCGCGAGCGTCGCGCACGTCGCGTTCGTCCCGGTCGGCGTCGACCCCGTTTCCGTCCGCTGGCGCACGAACGACGAGATCTGGGTCGTGAACCACGTCTCGGACTCGGTAAGCGTGGTCAGCCTCTCGGCCGGCAACGTCGTCGGCACCGTGTTCACCGACGACGAGCCGGCCGACGTCGTCTTCGCGGGCTCTCCGCAGCGGGCCTACGTGTCGTGCTCGCAGTCGAACTCGATCCAGGTCTTCGACCCCGCGAACCTCGCCGCGGCCCCGGTCACGATCCCCATCGTGGGCGAGGAGCCGCGCGCGCTCGTCGCGAGCGCCGACGGCACCCGCGTGTACTGCGCGATCTTCGAGTCCGGGAACGCCACGACGATCCTCGGAGGCGGAGCCGTGTCGAACATCGGCGCGCCGCCCAACGTCGTGAACGACCTGAACGGGCCGTGGGGCGGACAGAACCCGCCGCCCAACGCGGGCGCCTCGTTCAATCCCCCGATCAACGGGGCGTTGCCGGTCCCGCCCAAGGTGGGCCTGATCGTCAAGAAGGACGCCGGCGGCCAGTGGAAGGACGACAACGGCGGCAACTGGACGAACAAGGTCACGGGCGCGAACGCCGCGGATTCGGGCCGGATTCCGGGCTGGGACCTCGCCGACCACGACGTGGCCATCGTCGACACGGCGACGAACTCCGTCAGCTACGCGCGCGGGCTCATGAACATCTGCATGTCGCTCGCCCTCGCGCCGAACGGCGACGTCACGATCCTCGGAACCGAAGCGACCAACCAGATCCGCTTCGAGCCCGTCGTGAAGGGCAAGTTCGTGCGCGTCACGCTGGGCCGCATCACGAGCACGGGTCTCGTCGTCGGCACCACGGACCTGAACCCGCACCTGACCTACGCGACCGCGACGGTTCCCCAGGCGTTGCGCGACCAGTCGCTCGGTGACCCGCGCGCGATCGTGTGGAACGCCGCGGGCACGAAGGGCTACGTCGCCGGCATGGGTTCGAACAACGTCGCCGTCATCAATGCGGCCGGAGCACGCGCCGGGCTGGCGCCGACGATCGAAGTGGCGGAGGGGCCGACCGGCCTCGCGCTCGACGAGGCGCGCTCGCGCCTGTACGTGCTGTCCAAGTTCGCCGGTCGACTCTCGGTCGTCTCCACGGCGAGCGAGAACGTCGTCCAAAGCCTCGCCTTCCACGACGCGACGCCGAGCGCGATCCGTGTCGGCCGCAAGCACCTGTACGACACGCGCAAGAACTCGGGGCTCGGCCAGTCGGCCTGCGGCTCGTGCCACGTCGACGCGCGACGCGACGGGTTGGCGTGGGACCTCGGCGATCCGGCGGGGTCGATGGCGCCCGTCGCCGGCAACAACCTCGGTGCGGGGATCCCGGGCCTCAGCACGGGCTTCCAGGACTATCACCCGATGAAGGGGCCGATGACCACGCAGACGCTGCAGGACATCATCGGCAAGGAACCGCTGCACTGGCGCGGCGATCGTCGCGGAATCGAGGACTTCAACGGCGCGTTCCAGGGACTGCAGGGCGACGACGTCCAACTGACGCCGGCCGAGATGCAGGAGTTCGAGAACTTCCTGGCGACGATCACGATGCCGCCGAATCCGTACCGCAACTTCGACAACTCGCTCCCGACGAACCTGCCGCTGCCCGGCCACTACCGCACGGGCCGCTTCGGATCCGCGAACCAGCCGATGCCGAACGGGAACGCGGTCCAGGGCATGTCCGACTACCGCACGTTGGCGCTGGACGGCGGCATCCGCTGCGTGACCTGCCACACGCTGCCGACCGGAGCCGGAACCGACTACCAGCTGGTGGGCGGGACGCTCCAGCCGTTCCCGGTCGGAGCGAACGGCGAGCACCACCTCGCGCTCGTTTCGCAGGACGGATCGACGAACGTCAGCATCAAGATCCCGCAGTTGCGCGACGGCTACGAGAAGACGGGTTTCCAACTGACCCAGCTGGTCAGCACGCGCGGTTTCGGCGTCCTGCACGACGGCAGCGTGGACTCGCTGGAGCGCTTCGTCTCCGAGCCGGTCTTCAGCGTCACGAGCGACCAGCAGGTCGCGAACCTCGTCGCGTTCGTGAAGTCGATCTCGGGCTCGGATCTGCCGGCGGGATCGACGAACCCGGCGAACCTGCAGCCGCCCGGTCCGCCGTCGAAGGACACGCACGCGCTCGTCGGACGTCAGGTGACGCTCGCCGCGGCGCCCACGCCGGCGCAGTCGGCGACGCTCGCGCAGTTCACGGGACAGGCGGACCTGAGCCGCGTCGGACTCATCGCCAAGGGCTACTCAGGCGGCATCGCCCGCGGCTGGGCGTACCTCGGGTCGGGCACCTGGCAGAGCGACCGCGCCAGCTCGACGACCACGACGACCGCGCTCCAGAACGGCGCGGCCCCGGGCAGCGAGATCACGTTCACGGTCGTGCCGCGCCTCTCGCAGACCCGGCTCGGCGTCGACCGCGACCTCGACGGTTGGAACGATCGCGACGAGCTCGACCTGGGCTCCGACCCGGCCGATCCGGCGAGTTTCCCGGGCGCGCCTGGGGTGGCGTTCTGCGCCGGGGACGGCGGCGGCACGGCGTGTCCCTGCGGAAACGCGAGCGCGCCGGGTGCGAACGAAGGCTGCCTGAACTCGCTCGGCACGGGCGGCAAGCTCGTCGCCAGCGGCGACGCATCGCTCTCGTTCGACACGCTCACGCTGTCGGGCGCGCAGATGCCGAACAGCTCCGCGCTCTACTTCCAGGGCACGACCTCGGCCGGCGGCGGCGCGGGCACGGTGTTCGGCGACGGCCTGCGCTGCGCGAGCGGCACGGTCGTCCGGCTGGGCACGAAGACGAACGCCGCGGGAAGCTCGCAGTACCCCGTCGGCGGCGATCTCTCGATCTCCGCGAAGGGACTCGTCACGGCGCCCGGCTCGCGGACCTACCAGGTCTGGTACCGGAACGCGGCCGCGTTCTGCAGCGTGTCGACCTTCAACCTGACGAACGGCTGGCGGACGGTGTGGTCCCCCTGAACTTCTCTGTCCGGTGCCTGGCTAACTTCACGCGCGTTGGCCCATTTCCGGGCCAACACGCGTGAAGTTAGCCAGGCACAGCGCCGAGATGTTGGCGCGTTCGTGGCGCGTTCGAGGGCCGGGGAGGACGCGCGGAGCTCGAGCTCCGCGCGGTGTCCGCGTTTCAGTTCGTGTGACGCCAGGTGCGAGCGCGTGGGTCGTAGCTCCAGATCGAGTCGAAGCCGCG
This sequence comes from Planctomycetota bacterium, assembly GCA_026692665.1. Lineage (GTDB taxonomy): Bacteria > Planctomycetota > UBA1135 > UBA1135 > JAEUHZ01. Next base: position 46,517 of record JAPLOF010000041.1, on the reverse strand, counting down.
CTCGTCGTAGAACGAGAGCGTGTACGTCCCGTCTCGGGAGCTGTAGAGCCAGCGCGTATCGCAGAGCTTCGGCGGATCGACGACGAGTTCGGAGCCCTGGATGCTCTCGGGATATTCGCCGTGGGCCGCGCGCCAGTCCTCGATCTTCGACGCCAGGCTCTCGCACCAGCGCTGCGCTTCGGTGATGCGCGACTGCGAGACGAAGTGACTGGCGACGATGCCGACGAGAACCGGGGCGGAGAAGGTCAGTGTCGTCACGACGAACTTCGCCGCGGTCGACGACGCGACGAATGAACGCGTTCCACTGCTCGCGGTCACCGTTCGCCACAGGACCATGAGGACGCCGATCGGCACGATGAGCAGCCCGACGAAGACGACGAGCATGCCCGTGGACATCGAGGCGTCGAGCGCGACCAGGGCGCCCAGCGCGGCACCGTGGATGAGCGCGAGCTGCAGGACGAGCGTGCTGGGGCGAAGGTTCGACATGCGACCGTGGCCAGGTCCCGTCGAGCATCCGCGGGATCGTCCGTGCGGGCAAGCTCCGACGCATCGGGCTCGCACGGCAGCGGATCGAGCGCGGCGACCGACCGCCGGCGAGGTCGCGCGTCAGCGCGACGCGCCGTTCACGCTCCGGGCTTCACGCTCCGGGCTTCGCGCGCGGGCCCGTCCAGGACTGGAATCCGCCGGCCAGATTGATCAGTTCGTCGTAGCCCTGCGCGCTCAAGAACTCGCAAGCCGCGGCCGAACGCGCGCCGGCTGCGCAGTAGACGAGGAGAGGCTTGCCGGTCCGCGCGACCTCGCGGTGCCGCTCCTCGAGCGCGTCCACGGGGAGGATCTGGGCGCCGGGGATGATGCCGAAGGCGGTCTCGTTCGGGTTGCGCACGTCGAGCACGCGCACCGAACCCGCGGCGACGAGGGCCTGCGCCTCGCGCGCGTCGATCTCGCGCCACAGGCGGCCTTCGAGGATCTGCTCGCGATCCAGCTTCGCGCCGCTGGCGACGAGCGCGAGCAGCCTGCGCGTCTCGGTCAGGCGGTTCTCGACCTGCCCCAGGACGGCATCGGTGCGCCGCCGCGCATCTTCCTTGGCCTCGTCCGCCGCGCGCCGCGCATTGCCGGCCGCGCGCAGGGCGACGAAGCCGACGAGGAAAGCGCCCACCGCCACCAGGATTGCGCCGAGTTCCACGTCAACGTCCCCCGGGGCCGTCGGCACGCGCGCCGAACACGGCGATGCTGGCCGTGAAACCGTGCAGGAAGTTCTTCCCGCCGACAGGACCGATCTCGCCGGCCGCGAAGAAGCCGGCGGCGGGGATCGTCGCGCCGAGGCCGCTCTGCAGGCAGGCGATGTCGTGGTCGGGCTTGCCGAACATCCGGGCGCCCCGGCCATTGCAGGTGAAGAGCAAGGCGCCGACGGTCGATGGGTCGCCGACGGTTCCGCCGCGCGCCTGCACGATCTGCTGCAGGTCCTCGCCCGCCGTGCGCGGGTCGCGCACGAGGAATTGCACAGTCATGCCGTTGCGGATCGTGCTGTCGGCGACCACGATCGCGCTGTCCTCCTGCTCGAGGCCCATGATGCCGCGCACGAGGAAGTCGCCGCGCTCGAACGTGCTCTTGCGCGCGTCGATGGCCAAGCCGAGGAACGGCCCGCGTTGCAGCAGTTTCTGGTCGGCCGGGGACAGGCCCTTCGCGACTTCGACGAGCGCCTCGAGCGCCGGCTTCCCGCCCAGCTTGAGGATGAAGTTCTCGCGCGTGCTCGTGATCACGAACGGCTTGCCGACGGGCCGGCAGCCTTGGCTGACGACCGGACGGATCTCGACCTCGCCCTCCAGCACGACTCCGACCGCTCCGCCTTCGACGATGCCGTCCTGCGTGAAGAGCAGGTTCTGTCCCGGGCCCGAGCCTCCGCTCGCCATGCCGCCCATCGTGGGCACGCCGGGCAGCTTGTCGTTCAGGATCTCGAGGAACTCCGCGGCCGGGAACGTGTACGGATCCGCCAGCACGAGGATCGAAGCGCGCGCCGGATCGTGGACCTCGGGCATGCCTTCGAAGCGCAGCGTCGCCTCGCCCTCCGCCTCGGCCGTGACCGCGTAGGGCCGCACCACCGTGTCCGGCATCACCGCGGCCCACGCGGAGAGTGCCGGACCGTTCTCGATCTCGTGCGTGCCGCCCACGATCGACTCGCCCGTGCAGCCGATCACGGCCTGTGCATGGAGGGCCTTCGCGATGCGCGGCCCGAGGTCCTCGATCGCGGAACCGTGGTGGTGCGAGACGAAGGCGGTCACGAGATCGGGGCGCCGACCGCCGAGCTCGGCCTTCAGGCCCTCGACGACTTCACGGAACGCGACGTCGGAGACGGGGGAGACGGAGAGCGCGCTGGCGAATCGGGGTGCGGGCATGATGGCGCCGGCGATCGTGGAGGATCGGCGGGCCCGAGTCCACAACCACGGGACAGGACCGTCTCCAGCCGGTCTCAGGCGAGCTTCGGGATCTCGCCGAGCTTGCGCCAGCGCGTGATCGCGCCCGCCTCGCAGGTGAAGTCGCGCTGCTTCACGTCCACACCGTACGTCGCGGTCTCCCGGATGTAGTGCTCGACGTCGGCTCCCGCCGGCGGATCCCACACGTCGACGTCGTGGAGGAAGACCTGGAAGCCGTTCGTGCTGTCGAAGCGGCCGATGATCACGCGGCCGGTCTTCGTCTCGATGGCGACGTTCTGGCCGTGCGGGGCGGAGGCGATGGAGCTCATGGCGGCGAGGAGTCTAACCGCTCCCATTCGGGACCAGCCCCTCGGATCCGGATACGATCCCGGCTTCCATGAAGCTCACGCCCCAGCCCTGGATCTGGTTCAACGGCGCCCTCGTCCCCTGGGAGAAGGCGCAGGTGCACGTGCTGACGCACGCGCTGCACTACGGGACTGCCGTCTTCGAGGGCATCCGCGCCTACCCGACTCCGAAGGGTCCGGCGGTCCTCGGGCTCGACGCGCACGTCGCGCGGCTCTACCACTCGTGCAAGATCGTGCACCTGCCGATCCCGTACGAGCCGGCGCAGATCCGCGAGGCGATCCTCCACACCGTGCGCGAGAACCAGCACGAGGCCTGCTACATCCGGCCGCTCGTCTACCGCGGTTACGGCGCGCTCGGCGTGTGGCCCGAGGAGGCGCCGGTCGAGGTCGCCATCGCGGCCTTCCCGTGGGTGAAGAAGGACGAGAAGGCCCTGCTCGAGAAGGGACTCGCCGTCGGCGTCTCGAGCTGGCGCCGGATGGCGCCCGACACGCTGCCCGCGATGGCCAAGTGCGCCGGCAATTACGTGAACTCCGCGCTCGTCATCGTCGAGGCCAAGCGGCACGGGTACGACGAGGGCCTCGCGCTCGACGTCGACGGCTACGTCGCGGAGGGCAGCGGACAGAACCTCTTCCTGGTCCAGGACGGGACCGTCTTCACGCCGCCGGTCGGGGCTTCGATCCTGGCTGGTTTCACGCGCGGCGCGGTGATCCGGCTCGCGCGCGACCTCGGGATCCCGGTCGTCGAGGATCGCCTGCCGCGCGAGATGCTCTACACGGCCGACGAGGCCTTTTTCACGGGCACCGTGGCCGAAGTCACGCCGATCACGAAGGTCGACGCCAAGCCCGTCGGCAACGGGGCGCGCGGCCCGATCACCGAGCGGCTGCAGAGCACGTTCTTCGGCATCGCACGCGGCCAGACTCCGGATCGCCACGGGTGGCTCACGCCCGTGCGTTCCTGATCCGTAACGGCAGGCCGGCCCGGCCCGGCCTCCGGGAACCTGGATTCCGCCTGCCCGGCCTCCTGCGACGGTGTGCGGGAGCTCGCGCTGCGCGGACCGCGAGTTGCGATGCGCCGGACTCGCCGCCGGATCGCGGCCCGCCCCCCCCAGACCGACATGAGCCCGAGCCTGCTGCCGTTCCTCGCCCTGGCCCTCCAGGGCAGCGGCGCGAGCGTGCCCGTGCTGTCCCTCGACGAGCAGATCGCGCGCACCCGCGGGCACTACTCCGTCGTGCTCGACGAGCTTGTGGCCGCGGATACGCGCCAGCTCTCCGAGGTGCAGCGCGCCGGGCGGAGCCAGGTCCTCATGGCCCTGCGCGCCTACCGCGACCGCGGCGACTTCGGCCGCGGCTACGACCTCGACGCGCGCGTCCCGTACTTCGTCGACGCGGAAGGGCGCCGTTGCGCGGTCGCGGAGTTGCTCCACGCGAGCGGCGAGCTCGCGCTCATCGAGCGCGTCCGTGCGACGAACAACCATGCCTGGATCCTCGACCTCGCCGGCGACGCGGCGTTCGAGGCCTGGCTCCGCGACCACGGTCTCTCGTTCGACGAGGCCGCGCGCATCCAGACGCCGGTCACGAGCAAGGCGGACCGCGTCCCGGCCGACACGGCGAATCCTCCGGGACCGACTCCGCCGCCTCCTCCCGGGGCGCCAGGCACCAAGCCGACGCCTCCGTCGACGGGGGGCGCGTCGGCGCCGGGAAGCCGGCCCTCGGCCGCGCTCGCCATGGCGACGAGCGACGACGACGAATGGTGGCTCTGGTGGGAGTACTCGAAGCTCGAGTTCCTGCTGCCGAACCGCCCTTCGCCGGCGAGCGCACCGCTGACCGGCGCGTACGTGCCGGGCGCCCTGCACGACGCGATCGAGCGCGCGCGCGCGGCCGAGTTCCCGCGCTTCTGTGCCGCGTCGCGCGCCCCGGAGGCCGTCATCCGCGGCGCGGCCGCGACGGCGCTCGGCGCGAGCGGCGGCCGCGACGCGGTCGAGCCGCTCGTCAAGCTCCTCGCCGACCCGAACCAGGAAGTGCGGCATCGCGCGATCCTGGCGCTGGGCGCGACGGGTTCGTCGAGCGCCGCGGCCCTCCTGCTGCGGATCGCGCGCGACGGGGCGCTCGAGGGCGCGGGTGCCCGCATCTCGCCCTACGCGCGCTCCCTCGCGATCGTCGCGCTGGCGCTCGCGCGCCACGCGGGCCTCGAGCAGCCCGTCGATGGGGCCGTCCGCGCGATCGTGCGCGAGCGCCCGAAGGGCGGCGGCGATTCCGAGGGCGTCGCTTTCGCCGCGATGTTCCACCACGTCCTCGCGCCCGCCCCGGGGCTCGAGGAACTCGCACTGGAGCTGGCGTTCGCCGAGCACGAGCCGCCGGGCGTTCGCTGCCGCGCGGCCGAAGCACTGGGCTCGACGCGCGATCCCGCGACGCTCGCGAAGTTGCAGACGCTGCTCTCCGGCCCACGCCTGGACTTGCGACGCAGCGCGGCGCTCGCGCTCGGGGCGACGCGGGATTCGAGGGCGCAGCCCGGCCTGATGACGGCCTGGGAGCTCGAGGCGGACCCTCTGACGCGCGGGTTCGTGCTGATCTCGATCGGACGGACCGGCGGCGCGAAGGCGCACGCGTACCTGGCGCGCATCCTGCGCGAGGGCGAGGCGGACGAACGCTGCTGGGCCGCGATCGCGCTCGGCGTCCTGGCGCGCGAGACGCGTGACCCCGAGACCTCGAAGCTCCTGCGCGATGCGCTCGATCGCGAGAGGCAGACATCCCGCCGTGCCGCCTATTGGCTCGCGTGCGGTCTCGTACGTGACGAAGACTCGATCGACTTGCTCGCCGGCGAGCTCCGATCGGCCGCGGATCCGCGCGCGCGCATGTACGCGGCGACGGCCTTGGCGTTGATCGGCGGCATGCGACCCGCAGGGATCCTGCGGCAGCGCCTGCTCGAGGAACCGAGTTCCCTCGGCCGTGTCGCGATCGCGCAAGGACTCGGGATCCTCGGCCAGGGCGAGGACACGCGCGCGATGCGCGGTGCGCTGGAGCGGCTGGCGGAACCGGCGCTGCAGGGCATCGCGGCGACGGCGCTGGCCTTTCACGGCTCGCTCGCGGCACTCGAGGAACTGGCCGACCTGTCGCATGCCGAGACCGGAACGCGCGTGCGCCGCGCGGCCTCGATCGAAGGACTCGGCCTGCTCCTCTCGCGCGGCGAGCCCCTCGCCCTTTCCCTTCTGTCGCGGCGCGCGAACTACACCGTCCTGCCCGACTGGGCGCAGTCCATGTTCCAAACGACACTGTGACGGCGCGTGCGGGCGACCCGTGGTTGGGCGCTGGCCCCCTCCGCGCCGCGGTCCACGCGAAGGAGCGCACGCTCGGGCGGGGCGGGGCTCGGATCCTCCTGGGGTCTCGCCTTCCGAAGGCGTTTCGGCACCGGAACAGCGCGTCCGGTCCGGCGTCGGGCAGCGTGACGCCCAACCGGCCTCGGGATCCCTCGGGAGGCCCCGGCCATGAGCCCAGCGACGGGATGACCACGGCCCGCGGTTTGCCTGCCCCGTACGATCCCGAAACCCGGAGACCTTCATGCATCCCGTCCACCTTCTCGTCCTGACCCTCGCCTCGAACGCCTCGGACACGATCGTCCTGCCCGTCTCGGAGCAGGTGCTGCGCGCCAGCGCGCACTACTCCGCGGTCGTCGACGAGCTGTCCGCCGCCGACACGCGCCACCTGACCGACATCCAGCGGGCCGCGCGACTCCAGCTGGTCGACGCCCTGCGCGCTTACCGGGATCGCGCCGAGTTCGGCCGCGGATACGACGAAGGGGCGCGCGTCCCGTACTTCGTAGACGCGGAAGGCCGTCGCTGCGCGGTCGCCGAGCTGCTGCACGTGAGCGGCGAGCTCGGCCTGGTCGAGCGCGTACGCACGTCGAACAACCATGCCTGGATCCTCGACCTCGCCGGCGACGCCGCGTTCGAGGACTGGCTGGACCGCCACGGGCTGGCGTTCGACGAGGCCGCGCGCGTGCAGGTGCCCGTGATCGGGCAGTTGCCGCGCTTCGACACCAATGGGCACCCCGGCGGGGGAGGCGGCCCCATCCAGCGCCCGACCGGCGGCAGCTACCGCGGTCCCGGCGACACCGTCGGCCCGGCCGGTCCGCCCGGTCCGACGGCGCCCACGGGGAGCGGCACGGGGCCCGCGACGGGCGGCCCGGGCGCCTCGGTCGCGGGGACCGGACCGCGTCCGGTCGGTGCGGGGCCGAGCACCGGCGCCGTCCCCACGACCGTCAGCATGTCGACCACCTCCGACGACGGCTGGTGGCTGTGGTGGGAGTACGCGAAGCTCGAGTTCCTGGTCCCGAACCGGCTGTCGCTCGCGAGCGCGCCGAGCACCGGGGACGACGTGATCGGCAGCTTGCGCGATGCGATCGAGCGCGCACGCCGCACGCAGGTGCCGCGCTTCACCGAGGCCGCCAGCGCGCCGGACGCCACCGTGCGCGGCGCGGCGGCGATCGCGTTGGGGCAGAGCGCGGGCCGCGACGCGGTCGCGCCGCTCCTGAAGCTCCTCGACGATCCGAGCCAGGACGTCCGTCACCGCGCGATCCTCGCGCTGGGCGCCACCGGCGAGCCGTCGGCGGCCATGGTGCTGCTGCGCATCGCACGCACGGGCACGAACGTCGAGGGCTCGCGCGCGGACATTTCGCCCTACGCGCGCTCGATCGCGATCGTGGCCCTGGCGCTGGCTCGCCGCGCGGGACTCGCCGAGCCCGTCGACACCGCGGTGGCGGCACTCGTGCGCGAGCGCCAGAAGGACGAACGCGAGGGCGTCGCGCTGGCCGCGATGTTCCACCACGGGATCGCGCCGGGCGAGAGCCTCGAGAGGCTGGCGCTCGAGCTGGCCCTCGACGAATCGGAGTCGCCCAGCGTGCGCTGCCGAGCGGTCGAAGCGCTCGGTTCGACCCACGACCCGAAGACGCTCGCCAGGCTCCAGACCATCCTCTCGGGCCCGCGCATGGACCTGCGACGCTCGGCCGCGATCGCGCTCGGCTCGACGCGCGACACGGCCGTGCTGCCGGCGCTGCAGACCGCGCACGAGATGGAAGCCGAAGGACTGACGCGCGGCTTCATCCTCGTCGCGATCGGCCGGCTAGGCGGCGCGAAGGCGCACCAGTACCTGCTCAAGGTCCTCGACCAGGGCGAGAGCGGTCAGCGTCGCTGGGCAGCGCTGGCGCTCGGCGTCCTGGCCCACGACACGCGGGATCCCGAGACCTCGAAGTCCCTGCGCGCGGCGGCCGATCGCGAGAAGAGCGCCGAGGGACGCGCGGCGTACTGGATCGCTTCCGGCCTGCTGCGCGACGAATCCTCGGTTCCGGGGATCGCCAAGGAGCTCGAGAGCGCCGCCGACCCGCGGCAACGCATGTACGCGGCGACCGCGCTCTCGCTCGTCGGCGGGGCACGCTGCGCGGCGATCCTCCGCGAGAGGCTTCCCCGGGAGTCGAACGCGATGGCCCGCGTCGGCATCACGCAGGCGCTCGGCATCCTCGGAGAGAACCAGGACGTCACGGCGATGCGATCCGCGCTCGACCAGCTCGCGGAGCCCGGACTCCAAGGGATCGCCGCGACGGCGCTGGCGTTCCACGGGACTCCAGAAGCCCTGGCGCAGCTCGGCGACCTGGCCGCGAGCGACTCCGGCGCGCGCGTCCGGCGTGCCGCTTCGATCGAAGGCCTGGGCCTGATGCTCGCGCGCAACAAGCCGCTCGCGCTCGCCGACCTGTCGCGTCGGATCAACTACACGGTCATGCCGGATTGGGCCCAGGGCCTGTTCCAGACCATGCTCTGAGGGCGGATCGCGAGGCAGCCTGATTCCAGCGATCGATGACGCGCGCCGTGCGGATCCCCGCGCGGCGCGCCTCCGTTCAGCGCGGGACGATCCGCGACTTGAGCAGCCGGTCGATCGGTCCGCGGGACGGTTCCGCGATCGAGGCCGCGATTCCTGCCAGGTGAAGCGTTGCGGCAACGGCGAAGATCGTCCAGCCGATCCAGGGCGTCTTCATGATCAACCGGAACGCCAGGAAGTACGTCGCCGCGAGGGGCACCGCAAAGACGGCCGTGCGCACGAGACCGAACGGGCGTGATGCGCGGCGCCCGTTCCGCCTCCGGATCGAGAGACCGAAGAGTCGGAACGAGAGGCCGCCCGGCCAGACGAGGGCGGACAACAGCGCGAACAGGGTCCATGCTCCCGTCGCGCTCGCGACGAAGAGCACCGTGAGTTCGAGGATCGAGAACCGGGAGAGCGAATCCTCGGGCAGGTCCACCCCGGATCCGCGCTGTGCCCGGATCTGCTGGCGGGCGAGTTCGAATTCGGCTTCGGTCGGAGTCGGAACGACGCGGCGAGCTTCGGCGACCAGCGCGTTGTCCTCCTCGCGCAGGCCGGCCGAGATCGTGGTGCCGAATCCGTGACTGGATTCGTACGAGAGGACGACCGAGCGCCACCGACGTGTCTGCTCGTCGAGCTCGGGTCCCGAGGGCGAGGGGTCGTCGGACCTGTTCAACTCCACGCTCGAGGCGGCCACGCGTCCTGACTTCAGCTCGCGCAGGACGCCACGCATCTCCGCGGCGTGGGGCATGAAATCGACGACGAGGAGGAAGGCGAAGAAGGAGAAGGTCGCGAACAGGGCCAGGAGCGCCGTGCTGACCGCGAGTTGCGCCGAGCGCGTCCTGCGCTCCACGTTGGCGGCTGCCGCCTGAGAGGTCGCCAGAGCTGAGCGCGCCGCGTCGAGGTCCCGGAACGCCGGACCGGTGCCGGTCAGCGAACGGACGAGCGTCTCGGCGTGGACCGGCAGATCCGGCGGCAACTCGCGCTCGGGCCCGACACCGAGCAGCGCCCTGGCCGCTGCGCCCAGGAGGCCGAGCGCGTCGTGCTCGGCGCGGTCCGTCGGCACGGGCTCGTCGAGGACGCGCACGTTCCAGTTGCGGTCGAGCCAGACCTGGTTCGCGGACCACCGGCCGGGAGCGGCGGACTCGGCCTCGGAACGAGCGAGTTCCTCCGCCAGCGCGGCCAGAGCGCGCTCCGCCATCGGCCAGTCGAGCGGTTCGGTGCGCTGGGCGATCAGGCTCAGGCCGCAACCGCCCGGCGACTCGAAGACGTCCGCCGCGCGGTCCTGCCCGCGCAAGGACTCGAGCCAGCGCAGTCGGTTCGGTCGGCTCAACGACCGGCGAATCTCGCCGGCGACGAGCCCCGACTCGCGGAACTGGATCCACACGCTGCGCTCGAGCCGCTCGTCGCGGGCGTGCAGCAGGGCTCCGCTGGCCGTGTTCCCGACCAGGCCGAGGATCTTGTACTCGCCGAGTTTCTCCGGGAGTTCCGGGGTCGGCGCCGGCCGGGACTCCGGCGGCGGGGCGATGCGGCGCAGGCGCCGGAAGGGGAGCCTTGACTGGATCACGCGGGTGCCGGTCCAGAGCTCGTACGGCCCGCGCCAGCCGTTGTGCTTGCGCATCGAGCACAGGCGGAACAGGAAGGTGCCCCCGAAGACGAGGGGGGTGAACAGCGCGTACTCCACGGCGTTCCCGGGCAGCACGTGCATCGGGATCAGCAGCAGGATCGCCACGATCTCGTACAGGAACGCGCGGGGGATGGCGCGGACCCACAGCGACGGACCTCGTCCGACCGAAGCGATCCTCAGGCCGAGGAGCCACTTCCCGATCGTGGCCGAGAAGAAGCCCTCGGACAGAGCGAAGTAGAGGATGGGCAGCGTGCCCAGCGCGAGCTGGGTCGCGAGCGGGATCGTGAGCCAGGGACGTTCCTGGTCGACGATGAACAGGTCGTGAGACGTCTGGATCAGCGTCCCGATGGAGCTCGACACGAATGCGATGAGCGCCGAGTCGAGCGCCCACGCCGCCAGACGTCTCGGGATCGAGGCCGCTGCCGCCGCCTGGCTCGAGAAGGGCACGAGAGCCGCGCGGAACGCGTCGAGATCGCGATAGCGCTTCTCGGGCTCGCGCTCCATCCCGCGCAGAACGACCTTCTCGAGCTCGCGCGCGATCTCCGGGCGGATCGAGTGCAGTCGCGGGGGAGGCTCGGAGAGGATCCGGGCCAGCACCTCGCCGACGTTGTTGCCCCCGAAGGGTGAACGGCCGGCCAGCAGCGCGTAGAGCGTCGCGGCGCAGGAGTACTGGTCGCTGCGCGCGTCGACGGTGCGGCCGCGGATCTGCTCGGGGCTCGCGTACAACGGCGAGCCGAGGAACTGACCGGACTGCGTCAGCTCGATGTCGCGCTCGAGCGTGCGCGACAGGCCGAAGTCGCCGATCTTCACCTGGCCGTCGGTCGTGACGAAGCAGTTCGACGGCTTGACGTCGCGGTGGATCACGCCCGCGCGGTGCGCGGCTTCGAGCCCGTCGATGACGTCGATGGCCCAGCGCACCGCGGTCTCGATCGGGATCGCGTCGCCGCGCGTGATCTTGTCCTGCAGCGTTTCGCCGCCGACGAGTTCCATCGCGATCGCGGGTGAGTCGTCGATCTGGTGCGCGCCGTAGACGAAGACGCAGCGCACGTCCGAGATGGAGGCGGCGAGCCGGGCCTCGCGTCGAAAGCGCTCGAACGCCTCGCCGGAGACGGACAGCTCCGCGGCCAGCACCTTGAGCGCGACGATGCGCCCCGAGTCGATCTCGTGGGCCTCGTAGACGACACCCATGCCCCCGCGCCCGAGCTCACGGACGAGGCGGAAGCCGCCGACGAGGCGCGGGAGGGCGCTCGGCTGGGTTCCTTGCACATGGCCATCCTACGGCAGCGGAAGCCCGCCGGTCGAGGGGGGGCGCAGGGAGATCCAGCCGCAAGTCCTTGAAAGCAAGGATCTAAGGTCCGGGAATGTCTACCGCACCGAATCCAGGCTGGATTCCATCGTAGTATGATGGCGATATCATTTTGTTGCCCGTTCCTAGGCCCGTCGATCCCCCCATGCAAACTCGCAACACCTCCAAGGAAGTCTCGTTCCGACCGCTTTCCGGCTACGGGATGCTGGCGCTGATCCTGCTGCTCCCGATCGCGTGCATCACGGCGCTCGTGTGGAGCGCGAACCTGCCCGGTAACCGCGCGCCCGAGCCGGCCGTCGCCATCGTCGCGATCCCGGCGCTCGTCGTGTGGGTCTTCCTCCTCCCCGGGTTCTTCATCGTCGAGCCCAACCTGGGCCGCGCCCTGGTCCTGTTCGGCAAGTACCGCGGTACGGCACGCGATCCGGGCTTCTACTGGACGAACCCGTTCACCTCGAAGAAGAAGGTCTCGCTGCGCGCGCACAACCTGAACGGCAAGACCCTGAAGGTGAACGACTTGCTCGGCAACCCGATCGAGATCGCTGCGATCGTGGTCTGGCAGGTGCGCGACACGGCGCAGGCGCTCTTCGACGTCGAGGACTACCTGACCTTCGTCGACACGCAGAGCGAGTCGTCCCTGCGCATGGTCGCGGCGCGCCACCCGTACGACGACGGTCAGGCGATGGACGTGCACACGACGCTGCGGGGCAGCGCCGACGAGGTCTCGATGGAGCTGCAGCGCGAGCTGCAGGTCCGGCTGCAGATCGCAGGCATCGAGATCCTGGAAGCGCGCCTCTCGCACCTGGCGTACTCGCCCGAGATCGCCGCGGCGATGCTCCAACGCCAGCAGGCCGGCGCGATCATCGCGGCGCGCAAGCTGATCGTCGACGGCGCGGTGGGCATGGTCGAGATGGCCATCGAGAAGCTCAGCGCGAACAAGATCGTCGTGCTGGACGACGAGCGGAAGGCCACGATGACGGGCAACCTGCTCGTGGTGCTGTGCGGTCAGCAGAACGCCCAGCCCGTGCTGAACGCGGGCGGCCTCTACAACTGAGGCGGACTTGGCCGAGCGCGCCGAGAGCCCCGCGGAGGAAACCGATCCGACCGGAGATCCCGGCCGGAAGGCATTCCTCCTGCGTCTCTCCCCGGAGCTCCACGCGGAGCTCCGGGCATGGGCCGCTCAGGATCTCCGCTCGTTGAACGCGCACATCGAGTGGTTGCTGCGCGAGGCGGTGCGCAAGCGGAAGTCGAAGTGACCGCGCTCCGCGTCACCAGTAGCGCTCGAAGTGCAGGTTTCCCGGCTCCTTCACCGTGTCGAGCGCGAACCCGCGCGCTTCGAGCAGGACCCGCACGTCGTCGATCATCGCCGGGTTGCCGCACAGGAGGACGTGCGTGCCGTCGGGCGCGAGCGGCTCGCCGGCCGTTGAGCGGAACGCAGCGTCCGCCAGCGCGCTCTGGACTCGGCCGCGGCCGCCGGTCCAGGCGCTGCCGGCCGGCTCGCGCGACACGACCGCGCCGTAGCGCACGCTCGGATCCGCGGCGGCCGCGGCCGTGAGCTCCTCGTGGTACGCGAGGTCCGAACTCTCGCGCGCGCCCCACAGGATGGTGAGCTTCCGGAAGCGTCCCGTGCCGCGGTAGCGGCGCAGCATCGAAACGAACGGCGCGATGCCCGTCCCCGTCGCAACGCACACGAGGTGCCTTGCGTCCGGAATGCGCTCCAACGTGAAGTGCCCCTTCGGTGCGTCGTCGCACCACACTCGCTCGCCGGCCTGGAGGTCGAACAGTCGCGGCGTCAGCACGCCCTGGTCCACGAGCGCGAGGCACAGCTCGTACCCGCCCGACTCGCCCGGCGAGGACGCGATCGAGTACGAGCGTTTGTTCCAGCGCACGCGCGTCGGCGGCGGGCCAGCGGGGTCCTCGGGCTTGGGCCAGCCGAGCTGGACGAACTGGCCCGGATCGAACGGCTGGACGCGCCCGGAATCGGGGGTGATCCAGAGGACCTTCACGCGCTCGTTCACGTCACGGCGGCGCGAGACGGTCGCGTTCCAGGGGATCGGCAGCGTCCCGCTCATCGCGAGATCTCCCCCAGGATCCGCGCGTGCTCGGCGGCCAGCATCCGGTAGCGCTCGGGTGTGCGGCGGATCACGTCGATCTCGCGGTCCGTGAGCTCGCGTTTCACGACGCCCGGCACGCCGACGACGAGCGACCGCGGCGGCACGACCATCCCTTCGCGCACGAGCGCGCCGGCGGCGACGAGCGACCAGCTGCCGATGCGGGAACCGTCGAGGATCCGCGCGCCGATCCCGATCAGGACGTCGTCCTCGAGGGTCGCGCCGTGCACGGTCGCCTGATGGCCGATGGACACGCGCGCTCCGACGAGGACCGGGAACTCGCCCAGGGTCCCGTGCAGCACCGCGCCGTCCTGCACGTTCGAATCCTCGCCCACGCGGATCGAGTGCACGTCGCCGCGCAGCACCGCGCCGTACCAGACCGACGCGCGCGGGCCGAGCTCGACGTCGCCGATGACGACGGCGGTCGGGGCGACGAAGACTGCGGGTCCGAACCGTGGGTGTCGGCCGTGATAGGGGAGTACGAGAGCTTCGTGAGGCACGCTCGCGGCTAGCATAGCCGGTCCGCGACGCGCGCCGATGCCTGCGATTCCCCTGCCGATCGACGCCGTCCTGCCCGAGCTCGTCGCGGCGTTGCGTGCGAACCCGGCCGTCGTGCTGAAGGCCCCGACCGGAGCGGGCAAGACGACGCGTGTGCCGCCGGCGTTGCTCGACGCGGGGTTGGCGGGCAGGGGGCAGGTCCTGATGCTCGAGCCGCGTCGGCTCGCGGCGCGCGCGGCGGCGCGGCGCATCGCGTTCGAGCGTGGCGCGCAGATCGGCGGCGAGGTCGGCTACCACGTGCGCTTCGAGCGCAAGGCCTCGCGCGCGACGCGGATCCTCGTCGTCACCGAGGGGCTGCTCGTGCGCTACCTGCAGGACGATCCGTTCCTGTCGGACGTCGGCGCGCTGGTCTTCGACGAGTTCCACGAGCGCAGCCTGCACGTCGACCTCGCGCTCGCCCTCGCTCGTCGCGTGCAGCAGGACGGGCGCCCCGATCTGAAGATCGTCGTCATGTCGGCCACGCTGCGCACCGCGCGGCTGGCCGAGTGGCTCGGCGACGCGCCCATCGTCGAGAGCGCGGGCCGGCTCTTCCCGGTCGACGTGAGCTATCTCGAGCGCGAGCCCGATCGCTTCGTCGACCGCGAGGTCGCGCTGGGCGTCGAGCAGGCGCTCGCGCGGACCGACGGCGACGTGCTCGCCTTCCTGCCCGGCGTGGGGGAGATCCGCCGCACGCGCGACGCGTTGGCCGTGTTCGCGGAACGCCGCGGCGTGCGCATCCACGAGCTGTACGGCGATCTCCCGGCCGAGGAGCAGGACGCGGTGCTGCGTCCCGGCGATCGCCGGAAGGTGATCCTCGCGACGAACGTGGCCGAGACCTCCGTCACCGTCGAAGGCGTCACCGCCGTCGTCGATTCCGGGCTCGCGCGCCGTTCGCGCTTCGACGCGAGCGTCGGCCTCGACCGGCTCGAGCTCGTGCGCATCTCGCGCTCCTCCGCCGATCAGCGCATGGGGCGTGCGGGCCGCACGCAGCCGGGCATCTGCCTGCGCCTCTGGACCGAGGGCGTGCAGCGCTCGCTCCAGGACGAGGACGATCCGGAGATCCGGCGCGTCGACCTGGCCGGGCCCGTGCTGCAGCTCCTGGCGTTCGGCGAGCGTGATCCGCGCACGTTCCCGTGGTTCGAGGCGCCGCCCTCGGCGGCGCTCGACAGCGCGATCAGCCTCCTCTCGCGACTCGGAGCGCTCGACGTGAACGGGATCACGGAGCTCGGGCGCGCGCTCTCGCGCTTCGGCGCGGCGCCGCGGCTGGCGCGTCTGCTCGCCGAAGGGCACCGGCTCGGATGTCTCGGCGACGTGGCGCTCGCGGCGGCGATGCTGCAGGAGCGCGATCCGTTCCTACGGCATCCGTCGCAGCGGAATGCACGACGTTCGGACAGCGACGTCGTCGACCGCATCCGCGCGCTGCGCGCGTTCGCGCGCGGCAGCTCGTCGCCGTCCGCGCCCGGCGAAGTGAACGCCAGCGCCGCGCGCTTCGTCCTGCGCGCCGCCGAGGAGCTGTGCCGCGAAGCCGTGCGCGCGCTCGGCGAGCCCGCGCGCGACGAGCACGACGAGGAAGCGACGATGCGTGCGCTGCTCGCCGCGTGGCCGGACCGCCTGGCGCGCCGCCGCGAGGAAGGCTCGCGTCGCGCGGTGATGGAGGGCGGGCGCGGAGTGCGCCTCGCGGACGAATCGGGTGTCGTCGATCACGACCTCTTCGTGTGCGTCGACCTCGACGGCGGAGAGCGCGGCGAGCGCGCGGAAGCCCTCGTGCGTCAGGCCTCGGCCGTCGATCGCGCGTGGCTCGATCCGAAGCTCTTGCGCAGCGAGTCGGGCGTGCGCTTCGACGCCGCGACGGGCCGTGTGCGCGCGTTGCGGCGGACGACGTGGAACGGACTCGTGCTCGACGAGGTCGAGACCGGCGCCGCGTCCGAGGACGACGTCGCCGAGGCGCTGGCCGAGGCCGCGAGCGAGGACCTCCCGCGCTTCCTGCCGCTCGAGCACCCGGAAACAGCTGCATTCCTTGGCCGGATCCGCAGCTTGCGTGCCTGGATCCCCGAGCTCGGCCTGCCGGCCTACGACGACGCCGAGTTGCGCGCATTGCTGCCCGACTTTGCGCGTGGATGCCGCTCGCTCGCCGACCTGAAGAAGAAGGACCTCGCGACCTTCCTGTCCGAGCGCCTGCCGTGGGATCAGCGCCGCGCGCTCGACGAGGCCGCGCCCGAGCGCCTACTCGTGCCCAGCGGCAACCAGATCCGTCTCGCCTACGAGCCGGGGCGTCCGCCCGTCCTCGCGGCGCGCATCCAGGAGCTGTTCGGCCTCGCCGAGACCCCGCGCGTCGCGCGCGGTCGCGTGCGCGTCGTCGTGCACCTGCTGGCCCCGAACGGACGGCCGCAGCAGGTGACGGACGACCTCGCGAGCTTCTGGAACGGCGCGTACTTCGAGGTGCGCAAGGAACTGCGCACGCGCTACCCGAGACACTCCTGGCCCGAGGATCCCTGGAATGCGCCGCCCGAGAAACGGCCCAGGCGCCGCTCCTGACGTCAGCGCGCGCGCGCCTCGATCCACTGGCCCAGGTCGACGAGCTCCTCGACGCAGAATCCGTGGTCCATCGGGTACTCGCGAAAGGTGACGTCGCAGCCCAGCTCCCGCATCCGGTCGCGCAGCTCGCGCCCGCGCGCCGGTGCCACGATCCGATCCTGCGTTCCGTGAGCCGAGAACACCGGCAGCCCGCGGTTCGCGGAAACGGACTGCGCCTCGAGCTGCACATTGCGCGCCGCGAACGTCGACAGCGTGAACGCGCCCGCGAGCGGCTTCTCGTAGCGCAGGGCGACGTAGGCCGTGAGCGCGCCGCCCTGGCTGAAGCCGCCGACCACGATCTTGTTGGAGGGGACGCCGCGCGCGATCTCGCGCTCGATCAGCGACCGCACGAGCGCGTCGGCCTTCGCGAGGCCCGCCAGATCGCTGGCCTGGGCGCGCCAGATGTCCTCGGGGCCCACGTCGAACCAGGCCGTGCGCGGCTCCCCACCGGCGATCGCCAGCGGGCGCGAGGCGGCGTGGGGGAGGATCCAGCGCACGCCGGCCGCGGGCGCGATGCCCATCGCGGGCACCATGGCCGCCAGCTCGTGGCCGTCGGACCCGAGGCCGTGCAGGAAGATCACGGCGGCCTTCGCCCGGCCGCTCGGCTCGATCTCCACGGCTTTCGGCGGCGCGGCGGGCTCCTGCATCGTCGCGGGATCGTAGCGGAGGCGGGCGGCCGCTCCCAGGAGTCGCACAACGCCCGCCGGACTGCGAAACTGCCCGCCATGCCCAACGCCTTCGTCGCGCGACAGCCGTGGGACCCGACGCGGCCCCAGGTGCTGGTCGTGTGCTGCTCGGACGGGCGTTTCCACGCGCCCATCGTCGAGTTCGTCGACAATCAGGTTTCCGACCGCGCCGACATGCTGGCTGTCCCTGGTGGGCCGGCCATCCTCGATCCCTGGAACAGCTCGTTCGACGAGGCGCGTGTCTTCGAGTCGGCGCTCAGGTTGTTCCTCGAGCATCACGATCTGCGGCAAGCGTGGCTCATCGCGCACGAGAACTGCTCGTACTACCGCATCAAACACCCCGGGCTCGACCCGCGCGCGCTGGAGCAGCGCCAGCGACAGGACCTCCGGCGCGGTGCCGAGGTCCTGCGCGAGCGCGCCGCGCGACTGGAGCCGCAGCTGAGGTACGCGCGCCTGGTCGACGGGCGCGTGCGCTTCGAAGAAGTCGAACCCGGACCGTCCACCGAATCACTCGTCCTCTCGTGATGCGAACCTCGCGCTGGCTGCCCGCCGTTGCTCTCGCTGGCCTCGCGTCCCTCGCCGCCGCGCAGGAGGCGAAGGTCCACTTCGATCCCGTGCGCGACCTGCCGGGGTACGAGGCCGTGCGCGCGTCTCCGGACAGGGACCTGTACCCGCTCGAGAGTTTCGACGCGCTGCTCGGGGACGAGATGTCGCCCGCGCAACTCGCCGCCGCCAAGAAGCGCTGGGAGGAGGAACGTGGCGCCGTCGACAAGAAGCTCGCGGAGTTCGCGGCGGACCCGCGGGCCGCGTTCCTGTTCCGCCTCGAGGCGCGCCTGAAGCGTCATCCGTACTTCTCCAAGATCGGCTGGACCCTCGAGGAGGCTCCCGCGCCGTTCGCGCTCGTCGTCGAGCGGCCGTCCAAGGACGACCCGGCCCACGTGCAACGGATCGCCGACCTGTACAAGCCGTGGCTCGTGGGGCTGGCGAAGCTCTTCGAGGCACGCGTGGTCGAGCCCGCGAAGGCGAAGCCCTCCGCAGGTCACGGCGCCATTCCTCTGGCCGTGCTGGCGACTCCGGGCGACTTCCAGACCGCGGCGCGCTACCTCGACTACGAAGTCAGCTCGGTCACCGGCGGGATCTACGACGCGAAGCTGCGCCTCGCCGTGGGTCACGACGACCCGTTCGGCGGCACGAAGAGCGCGCGCGGTCGCGTGCGGCCCCTCGTCACGATCGCGGCCGTAGGCCTTCTTCAGCGCCATCACGCGGGTCCGGGACTGCCCGGTTCGGTCCTGTTGACGGTCGGATTGCCCCAGTACCTCTTCGAGGCGCTCGGCGACGGCACGACGCCGGTCGATGTCCCCAGGCCGCGCGCCGACGCGTTGATGAATGCGCTCGGAGTCCTGAGCGACCCCACGAAGCACGCCGAGTACGCCATCCGCTTGCCAGACCTGCTGGCCCTCGTCGACGACCCCGGGTGCGGGGGGCTCGCGGACCGCCAGGCGCGCAAGGCCGGGAGCCAGCTCCTCACGGATCGCCGAGCGTTCTGGGACTCGTTCGAGGTGCAGTGTGGGCTGTGGACGCACTACCTGCTCGACGGCGACGGAGGCGCGTACCGCGCGCGCTGGATCCGCTTCACGCAGGAGGTCCTGGCCGGAAAGCCGGCGAACGAAGCGGCGAAGATCGCGTTCGAGGGAGCGGATCTCGCCGCGATCGAGCGCGCGTTCTGGAACTGGGTCGTCGCGACGACGAAGACCTACTTCCCGACGAGCACCGTTCCGCCCTCCGCCATCGAGGCCCTGCTCGCGGGGCCGGCGGCGCCGGCGGCCGCCGTGGTTCCGACGCCGGGTGGTCCCGCGCCGACCGCGCCCGTCGCGCCGCCGGAGCCGCCGCTCGACCCGAAGCTCCTGGCCGTCGCCGCGGACGACATGGATGGCCGCATCGGCATGGCGCTCGTGCGTGCGCGGGGAAGCGACCTCGTCGGGGCGCTCGCCGCATTGCGCGGACTCGCCGCGGCGAAGCCCGTCGATCCGTACGCCGGCCGTATCGCGCGCGAGATCGCGCGCCTCGAGGCCGTCGTCGCGCTGCGCGACACATGGCTCACGACACTCGCCTCGAAGAACGGCCGCCTCGAGATCGAGTTCGAGGGCAAGAAGGTCAACGCCCCGGTCCAGCGCGTGGAAGGCGGCTCGATCGTGCTCGCGCCGAGCAAGTCCGGCGTCAACAGCCTGCCGGTGGGTGCGCTGCGACTGGGCGACATCCTGCGCGGGACGGAGAAGAAGGAGTTCCAGGCCGGATCCGAATCCTGGGTGCGCGGCTATCTGGCACTCATGGCGGGGGATCCTAAGTCGGAGAAGCTGCTCAAGGGCGACTCGCCCGCGCTGCGCGACCTGCGCGAGGACGTCGGCGTGTGGATCGGCGAAACTGCGCGGTCCGGCGGCGTCGCGCGCATCCTAGAGGAGATCGCATCGCGGCCGCTACCGAAGTCGAGGGCCGATGGAGAAGCGGGAGTCGAGCGCACGCGGGCGCTTCTCGCCGACGGCGACCTGCCGTCCGTCGTCCTGCGACACGGCCTGATCGCGCGCTATGCGAAGGCGTCGCTCGCCGCCGCAGCCAGCGGGATGGATGCTCGCGAGTTCGTGCACGGCCGCATGAGCCCCAGTCAGGACGGCGGCGTCGAGCTCGTGTACGACTTCCAGAAGCCCGCGGAGATCGAGGACTTCACGAAGCACGCGGGGTACCTCACCGAGCTGCGCAAGAAGTACCCGGCCCTGTCGCGCTCCGAGGCCGACGCGCGCATCGACGTCGTCGACGGTCGCGCCGTCTTCGTGGGACCTGCGAGCTGGCGTCTCCCCATCGGATTCCAGGCACCGTTCCAGGTCCGCTACACATTGCGCTTCGTGAAGGTGGAAGGCGAGATGACCGCGCCCCCTTCCTTCGACCTGTTGCTGTGCGACGACGGCAAGGAGGGGTTCGTGCGCGCGACGGAGTTCGGGTGGATCTGGGCGGTCGACAAGTCGACGGGCCGCACGGCGGAAGCGAATCCGCCGAGTTCGATCCAGTACTTCGACGACATCGACTACGACGTCGAGGTCACCCACGACGGAACGCGCGTATCCACGCGCTTCGCGGGAGACGATCGCGCGTCCTGCAACGTGGGAACGCTGCGCTCCGGTGGCCTGGTCCTCTTCGTGCACTCGGACCAGCCCGTGTCCTTGGAGCGCATGGCGATCACGGGGCGCGTCGAAACGTCGTCGTTGGATGGCGCGCGCAAGAACTGGATCGAGCGGCGCATGACCGAGCTCGGGTTCTGATGCAGATCCTCGGCGATCCCGCGCAGCCCGCAACCGAGCCCCAGCGCGTCCAGCTCGTCGTCGGGCGCGGCACATGGGCCACGTGGCTGCTGATCGGCCTGAACTTGGCGGCGTTCGGCTGGATGCTGACGCGTGGCGCGGACGCGATGTCCGTCAGCGGCCAGATGGCCTACGACCTCGGCGCGAATCAGTACCACGCGATCCGGCTCGATGGGGAGTGGTGGCGCCTCGTGGTGAGCACGTTCCTGCACGGTGGTCTCCTCCACCTGTTCTTCAACATGTGGGGCCTGCGCGTCCTGGGGCCGTTCGCCGAGGCGTACCTCGGCGGCGCGGGCTTCCTGACGCTGTACCTGATCTGTGGTGTCGCGGCTTCCGTGACCAGCATCGCCTGGAATCCGGAGGTCGTCTCGCTGGGTGCATCGGGCGCCATCTTCGGGCTCCTCGGAGCCACGCTCGCGTTCTTCGTGCGGCACCGGCGCGAGATGCCGAAAGAGCTGTTCCGCGGCCAGTTGCGCAGCATCCTCATGCTGATCGCGATCAACGTCGCCCTGGGACTCACGATCCCGCAGGTGGACAACGCGGCTCACTTCGGCGGACTTCTCTTCGGCTTCCTCGGCGGTTTCCTGGTCGACCGGCCGCTGCTCGTGGAACCGCGCATGACCGTGCGGCGCTGGATCGGGGCCGCCGCCATGGTCGTGCTGATCGTGCCCTTCCTGTTCGTCGTCACGATGACGAGCGCCCTCGTGCACGGCTGGGGTTGAGCGCGCGCACGGCGTGGTGCCGTGCTGCTCACCCTGGCGGCCCGCGCAGCGAGCGCCAAGGCTCGTCCTGCGACACGTCGATCAGTGCCGGGCCCTCGAATGTGGCGGGGGAGAGGATCGCCAGGAACACGACCTGTTCCTGGAAGACGTTGTACGAGCCGTGGACCTCGTCCATCGGCACGTGCGCGAGTTCTCCCGGGCCCAGGATGCGCTTCTCGCGCCCGACCCACTGCTCGACGCGGCCGGAGACGACCATCACGAGCTCCTCCATCGACGGGTGGCGGTGGAACGCGTGGCTGCGTCCAGGTGGCATCGTGACACGCACGAGCTGGAGCAGTTTCGAGTCGGTGAGGCCGGCGCGCGCGAGCCACTCGTGCTGGCCCCACGGCAGATCCTCGAGCTGTGCGTCCTTCGACGTGACGAAGCGCAGGCACTCGGCGCAGCTCATCGCTTCGCTCCGCGCTTCGGCAGGCGGATCCGCTTGAAGTCCTCGACCTGGGCCTTGATCGCGATCTCGGTCGGGAGGCGTTCGGTCGAGCTGGCGCCGTAGAAGCCGCTGAGGCCCTTCACGCGGTCGATCATGTACTGCGCGTCGTCCGGCATCGCGATGGGCCCACCGTGACAGAGGCACATGACGTCCTTGCGCACCTTGCGCGCCGCGTCGACGATCGCCTGGACGCGCTCGACGCAGCTGTCGAGCGTCTTGACGCTCTTCGCGCCGATCGCGCCGCCGCTGGTGCAGCCCATGTGCGCGACGACGATGTCCGCGCCGGCCTCGGTCATCGCGGCCGCTTCGTCCACGTTGAAGACGTAGGGCGTGGTCAACAGGTCGAGCTTGTGCGCCATCCGGACGACGTCGACCTCGAGGCCGAAGCCCATGCCGGTCTCCTCGAGCGTCGCGCGCAGCTCGCCTTCGATCAGGCCGACGGTGGGGAAGTTCTGGATGCCGGCGAAGCCGAGCTCGATCAGCTCGCGCAGGAAGAGCCGCGGCATCATGAACGGGTCGGTGCCGCACACGCCCGCGAGCACTGGCGTCTTCTTCACGACCGGCAGGATCTCGAACGCCATCTCCTTCACGATCTGGTTCGCGTTGCCGTAGGGCATCAGGCCCGCCGTCGACCCACGCCCGGCCATGCGGTAGCGGCCGGAGTTGTAGACGATCAAGAGGTCGATGCCGCCGGCCTCCTCGCTCTTCGCGGACAGTCCGGTACCGGCGCCGCCGCCGATGATCGGTTCGCCCCGCGCGATCTGGGCGCGGAAGCGCTCGAGGATTCCTCGGCGCGAGTTGTCGACGGTGACTGCAGTCTTCTTGCTCATGGTTGCATCAGGTAGCGGACGGAGTTCTGGAGCAGCGTGCGGAATGCTGCGTGTTCGTGCGCGCGGCCGTCGTGGCCGAGCGTGAAGCCGACGACGCGGCCCTGGCCGTGCACGCGTGTCCACAGCACTGGGTACTCGAGTCCCGTCGATATCGAGCGGCCCTTCGCGAGCACGACGACGTCGGGCGCGTTCCTCGACAGCTCGATCCGGTAGAGCTCGTCTTCGATGCGAAACGTCGCCGGCACCGACGCGCACAGCGGGTGCTTCGGATCGGCGATCGTCACGTCGAACGCCGCGAAGGCCTCGTGGCTCGACGCCGCTCCGCCGGCGAACTCGTCGTGGCCCATCCAGTCGGGCCAATTGCGCCACGTGCCGGGGTGGAGCAGCAGCAGGCTGCCGCCCCGGTCGACGAAGTCGACGAGGACCCGCAGGTCCCCGGCTGCGATCGGCTGGTTGGTCGAGAGCACCAGCACGCGCGCGCCGGCAAGCCGCTCCGCGAGGCCCGCGGTCGAGCTCGTGTAGAGCATGTCGTCGCCCGCGACGCCAGCCAGGATCGCGCGGTCCTCGCGGTCGAACCACCGCTCGAAGTCGTGGCTCGATCCGCCGCCGATCAGGACCACCTTCGCGGTCGCACGCTCGGGCGCCTTGGCTGGCACCGCGCGCTTGGGCGCGCCCGGCAGCTCCGCCGTCAGCGCGACCAGCGTCGGCGCGTACCGGTTGTCGTAGCTCTCGAGCACGATGCTCGCGACCTCGACGTGCCGCTTCGGCGCGAGCGCGTGGTAGCGCACCTGACCCCAGCTGTCCTCGGCCAGGATGTCCTCGACGAACTCGGACCCCGGCACGTCGTGACGCCCGATCCAGTCGCCGAACTCGACGCCGTTCTTCAGCACGACCTCCTCGCGCTCGCCGTCCGCGTATACCCACGTCCACTTCAGGATGGGCTCGACGTCCTGGAAGTAGGGAAAGCCCCACGCCGCGATGCCGCCCAGGACGTGCACGCGTTCGACGACCGCGCCGACAGTGACTTCGACGCGCTGCGGCATCTTGGTCTTGCTGTCCCAGTCGGCCTGCAGGCCGCCCTTGAGCACGAGCACGTTGTTGCCCGACGCCGTCCGCTTCGGATCGAGCACGTCGAACGGCACTCCGCGCACGTCCTGGATGCCGTACCGCCGGAAGCGCATCGGGTTCGCGTCGCGCTTGACGTCGTACAGGCCGATCGAGCTGTTCGCCGACGCCACGTCCTTCAGGTCGAGCACGCGGTAGCCCTCGGTGCCCGCCGAGAGGTACGCGATGACGTCGCGCAACGCCGCGGGTCCGAGCGTCTCGAACCCAGCGGGCATCAGCGAGCGCCCCGTGTTCTTGAGCGTCTCGATGTCGGCGCGCTCGAGTTCGAACTCGCCCGTGGCCGAGCGCAAGAGGATCGAGCGATCGCTCTCGCGCGCGAGGATGCCGCTCTTGATCTCGCCGTCCTTCGTCTCGGCGATCCACTCCGAGTAGCCCGCTTCGACCGTGCGGCTCGGGTCGAGGATGATGGGCAGCAGCTCGCGCGCGCCGTGCGCGCCCATGCCCGTGATGTCGGGCCCGATCTTGCCGCCCGCGCCGTTCGCGGTGTGACAGCTGGCGCAGTTCGTCGTGAAGACGTCCTTGCCGTTCTCGGCGTTGCCGGGCTTGTCGACATCGGGCAAAAGCTTCGCGACGAGCGCGTCGATCGCCGCGCCGCTCGCGGTGGCCTGGCCGAGCAACGCGTCGGCGCGCTTGGCGACGGCGGAGTCGGCGTGCGTGCGCAGACGGTGCGTGCGCTGGGGTCCGAGCGCGCCCCCGCCGATCTGTGCCGATTCGATCGCGTCGAGGAGCGCGCTCGACCAGCTGGCGCGAGCGACGAGCTTCTCGAAGATGCGCTCCTGGACGGAACTCGACGCCGCGGGGAACGCGCGGCACAGGCTGCGCGCCGCGTCCAGGTCCTCGATGGAGCCGAGCGCGTCCACCACGGCGATCTGCGTCGGCAACGCCACCGTCGGCGCGAGCAGCTGCGCGGCCGAAGCGATCGCCGCTGCGCGGTGCTCAGGGGCGGTCACCAACGCGCGCAGTGCGGCGACGCGCGACGCGTCGTCGCTGGCCTCGTCGGCGAGGACCTTCGAGAGGCGCGAGGACAGGGCCTCGACCTCGCGCGTCGGACGTTCGGCGGCGGAGAGCCGCGCCGCGACGGGCATCGCCGCGACTGCGACGCCCAAGTTGGCCGAGGCGAGTAGGTCGGCCAGCGACTTCGCGCCGCCGGCACCCGCCGCGATCGTGTCCGGAGCGCTGGCGGAGAGCGCCTCCAGGAGAGCGCGCGCCGCGGCCGGATCTCGCTGCGCGGTTCCCGCCGCGAACGCGAGCATGGCCTCGATCTGCACGGGGGTCGCCGACTTCGCGGTGCGGCGCACGACCTGTGCGGCCAGATCCGCCGTCGCGCCCGCGGCCCCGCAGCGTTCCAGCGCGCGCCAGAACTCGGGGCCTTGGCGCAGCGCCGCGCGCACGGCGGCGGAGCGGGACCAATCGTCGGCGAGCCGCGTCCAGGCGAGCACGACGGCGTCGGCGACCGCGGGGTCTGCCGCGCACTCGCCCAGCGCGACGATGGCCTCCAGGCGCTCGCGCGCGTCCATCGACGACGCGAGGATCACGAGGGCGGAGGTCACCGCGGGCGACGTCCGCGCGCGGGTGGACGATCCGGCGACCCGCGCAGCGTTGGAATGCACGCGCATGTCGCCGTCTTCGAGCGCGCGCGCGAGGGCCTCGGGTTCCAGGGCGCCGAGTTCCTCCAGTGCCCACAACGCGTGGAGCCGCGCGAGCGGCGCGTCCGAGTTGAGCATCCCCCGCGTGGCCCTGATCGCCTCGGCCCCGCCGCGGTCGACCAGGGCTCGTTGTGCGGTCATGCGTGTCAGGCGGTTGGCGTTCCCGAGCTGTGACGCAAGCGCCCACGCGTCCGCATCCGAGAGGAAGGTTGTCATGGAGTTCGCGAGCTTGTAGTGAATGCGCCAAATACGCCCGTGCGTGTGATCGCGATCGGGTCGGATCGCCGCGTTCGTCGGCCCGTGCTTCGGCCCGCGCGTGTCGTTGTGCACGACGGCCTGGTTGTAGAAGTCGAGCACGTACAGCGCGCCGTCCGGACCGACGCGAGCGTGCACAGGGCGGAACCAAAGGTCCGTGCTCGCCATGAACTCGGCCTCGCGGTCCTTCTTCGCGGTGAACGTCACACCCTTGGGTTCGACGACATCGCAGTGAACGAGATTCACCGTCGGCTCGGCGACGAAGTGCACGCCGTTCCACTTCTCCGGCCACGCTCCGCCCGTGTACATCGTGCAGCCCGACGCCGCCGTGAACCCGCCGACGAAGTCGATCTGCGCGTACGGCGCCTCCGTCCGAGTCACGAGCGGGAACACCCGGTCGTGATCGGGAACGTCCGTCCAGCTCTCGACGCCGCCGACGCGCGCATCCGCGAGCACGCGCTCCGGCACCACCACGTGCCGCAGGTGCGCGCCGTTCGCCATCGTGAAGAAGAGCTCGCCCGACTCGTCGAAGTCGAGGCCCCAAGTGTTCGAGCCGTAGCTCGACACCATCTCGATCGCGCTGCCGTCGGGCTTGAAGCGGAAGATCCCGTTCCCGATGTGCCCGAAGTCCTTGCCCGCCGCGTTCGTCACGTGCCGCGACGCGCCGCCGCTGTAGCCCTGCGTGGCATAGATCCACCCGTCGACGCCCCAGCGCAGGTTGCTGACGACCGCGTGCGTGTCGCCGAAACCGAAGCCCGTGAAAAGCGTCTCCCGCGTTTCGCCGACGCCATCGCCGTCCGTGTCGCGAATGAAGAAGATGTCGGGCGACGCCGACACGATCGCGCCGTCGCGATGCAGCACGAGGCTCGTCACGAGGTCGAGTCCGCCGCAGAACTGCTTGCGCGCGTCCATGCGCCCGTCGCCGTCCTTGTCCTCGAGCACGACGATCTCGTCGTGGGGCGGAATGCCGCTGAACTGCGCCTTCTCGGGATACCCGGGCGTCAGCGCGACCCACATCCGGCCGCGCGCGTCCCACTCGATCGAGATGGGCTTCTCGATCAGCGGCTCGGCCGCGACAAGCGAGAGCTGGAAGTCCGGGTGCACGACGATCGACTCGTGCGCCTTCTCGGGCGCAGTCGGTCCGCCGGGCGGATAGGCCAGGCTCGCGAGCTCGTCCTTCGACACGAGCACGTCCACGTCCTCGCGGTGCCCGGCCCACGCGATCCCGCGCAACAGCATCGCGCGCCACGCCGGGTGCGAGAACGACGTCCACTCGTGCCCCTGGATCGAAACGAAGCTGCGCGCCGGCCCTTTCTCGAGCACCCAGGCCTGCGGCGTCGCGTCGAACACGGTGTGGAAGCCGCGCGCGAGGATCTCGGCCGCGGGATCCATCTCGAGCTCCCAGTAGATCTCGTCGTCGAAGCGCCAACTCGCCATCCCGCGCGTGATCGGGTGCGTCTTGTTCGTGACGTGGACGTCGGTCGGGCCTTCCTTGTACTTGGCTTTGCCGTGCTTCCACGCGCCGCCGGCGACCGTGGCGAACCACTCGGGATCGTCGCCGCACACGCCGTCGTGCACCACGACGAGCCCGCCTCCGCGCGCGCGGAACGCGTCGAAGCGCTCGCGCTCGGCGCCGTGGATCGAAGCCCCCTCGGCAGCGTAGATCACGAGCACGTCGGTCTTCGCCAGCTGCTCGGGCGTCGGGAAGGTCAGCGCGCCGTCGACCTCGGCGCCGCGCTCGCGCAGCAGCTTCGTCCATTCGTCGACGAACAGCGCGTGCTCGTGCTGACCCGGCCCGTGCGTCTTCGGACCGCCGCGCAGGAACACGTGGAGCGGAGCGGGCGACTCGCCGAACACGAACGGCAGGCACGCAAGCAGAGTCAGCATGGGTTCACGTCCAGGGATGGGTCGGCGCGGCGAGCAGCGGAGAGTAGCGCCGCGGGCAGGATCGCGGCAGGTCGCGGGCCACACGATCACGTGGTCGGGGCGGACGCTCGGCGCGACGTGCGCGCCGGGAGCGAGTTCGAGCGTGCGCGACGCCAGGGCGTGCGCGCGGATGCCGGCCCAGGGCACGACGGCGACCTGCGCGGGGCCGGTCAGCTCGACGACCTCGACGCGGACGCGCACGGGGCCGCCGGCGAGAGCGAGGTTCTCCGCGCGGATGCCCAGGTTCGCGCGCTCGGTCGCGCCGGCCGGCGCGGGCGCGATGCGCGTGCCGTCGGCGGCTGTCCAGTGTCCAGCCACGTTGCGCGCCGCGATCACGTTGACCGGCGGCCAGCCGAGGAGACGCGCGACCTCGGGCGACGCGGGTCGCTCGTAGACGTCGGCGGGAACCCCGGCCTGCAGCACGCGGCCGCGGTCGAGCACGACCATCTGGTCCGCCATGGCCAGCGCCTCGAGAGCGTCGTGCGTCGCCCACAGCACCGGGGCTCGCAGCTCGCGCGCCAGCGCGCGCAATTCGAAACGCAGCTCCTCGCGCAGCTTCGCGTCCAGGTTCGTCAGCGGCTCGTCCATCAGGAAGAGCTTCGGCCGGCGCACGATCGCGCGGCCGATCGCGACGCGCTGCATCTCGCCGCCGGACAGCCGGCGCGCGGGGCGGTCGAGGAGCCGCTCGATGTGCAGCATCTTCGCAGCCCACGCGACGCGCTCGGCGATCTCGGCCGCGGGCATGCGGCGGGCCGGGGCGCGCAGCGGGAACTCCAGGTTCGCGCGCACCGTCTTGGACGGGTAGAGGGAGAAGTTCTGGAAGACGAGCGCCACGTCGCGCTCGGCCGGCGGCAGCGATAGCGCGTCGCGGCCGCCGAGCGTCATCGAGCCGTGCTCGGCATCCTCGAGTCCGGCGATCGTGCGCAAGAGCGTCGTCTTGCCCGCGCCGGTCGGACCGAGTACGGCCACGATCTGCGCGTCGTGCACGTCGAGGTCGACGGCGTCGAGCGCCACGTTGCGCGCGAAGCGCTTCGTCAGGCCGCGGATCGCGAGCAGCGGCGTGCTCATGCCAGGCTCCGGCCAGACGCGGCGTCGAAGAGGCGGATGCCGGCGGGATCGAACGCGACGCGCACTTCCGCGCCGGTCGCGTGCGTTTCGTGCGCGCTGGTCAGCGCCAGCGCGCGGCCCCACGGTCCCTCGACGTGCACGTGTCGCCACGGCCCCGCGTGCGCCTCGAGCGCGACGCGTCCGCGCAGCGCGCCAGCCGGATCGAGACGCAGGTGCTCGGGCCGCGCGCCCAGAACGACGCGGCCGTCGGCGACGGCGTTGGGCAGCGCGATCGATGCGTGGGCGCCGGCCGGGACGAACCGACCGGCGCGCACGTCGCCCTCGATCAGGTTCATGCCTGGGCTACCGACGAACTTCGCGACGAAGAGCGTCGCCGGCCTGTCGTAGACCTCGCGCGGCGGAGCGGCCTGCACGATCTCGCCCTGCGACATCACGACGATGCGGTCGGCGAGGCGCATGGCCTCCTCCTGGTCGTGCGTCACGTAGATCGTCGTCACGCGGTCGGCCAGCTGTTGCACGCGGATCAGCTCGCACATCTCGGCGCGGCGCGCGGCGTCCAGCGAACCGAGCGGCTCGTCCATCAGCCACAGGCGCGGCTTGCGGACCATCGCGCGCGCGAGTCCGACGCGCTGCTGGTCGCCGCCGCTCAGCGCGCGCGGTCGGCGCCCTAGGAGTGCGACGAGATCGAGGCGCTCGGCGACACGCTGTACGGCGGCGTCGCGCTCCGGCCGTGCGACGCCGGCGCACTCGAGCGGGAACGCGATGTTCTCCGCGACCGTCATGTGCGGATAGAGCGCGTAGAACTGGAAGACGAAGCCGACGTCGCGCTGCGAAGGCGGGAGAGCGGTGACGTCCGCGCCGCCGAGTCGCACGCGACCGGCGCTCGGCATCTCAAGCCCCGCGACCATGCGCAGCGTCGTCGTCTTGCCGCAACCCGACGGGCCGAGGAGGACGACGAGCTCGCCCTCACTGATCGCGAGGTCGACGCCGCGCACGGCATGCGTGCCGTCGGGCCAGCGCTTCTCGAGCTTCTCGAGGGCGAGGAAGCTCACGCGTCTGACTCCGCCATGTGGCCGAGGACGATCTGGGCCAGCGTGCTGCCGAGCGTCACGAAGAACCCCGCGCGCATCCCGCCCGGCCACCACGGCTGCAGCATGAGCGCCGCGCCGATCGCCATGCCGACGAGCGTGAGGCGCTCGAGGCGGACGACGGTGCCGCCGCGCGGCGTCGCACTCGTCGTGTCGACGGTTCCACGAGGCGCCGTCGTCACTGCTTCACCGTCCCGAACGTCACGCCGCGCAGCAAGTGCGACCTCACCAGGACCGTGAACACGACGATCGGCGTGACGAAGATCAGCGCGCCGGCCGCGATCTGCGGCCAGGGCATGCCCTCGATGTTGCCCTGCAACCCCGCGAAGTAGGCCGGCACCGTCACGGCGCCCGAGCTGTTCAGCGTCATCGCGAAGCCGTACTCGTTCCAGGCCGAGATCAGGCAGAAGACGGCCGTGACGGCGATGCCCGTACGCGCTTCCGGCAGCACGATCCGGATGAACGCGCCGAAGCGCGAGTAGCCGTCGACGACCGCCGCTTCCTCGTAGGCGCGCGGGATCTCGTCCAGGAAGCCCTTCATCAGCCACACCGCGAGCGACAGGTTGAAGACGGTGTAGAGCAGCGCGAGTCCGAGGTGCGTGCCCTGCAGGTCGAGCGCGCGGTACATCATCAAGACCGGCACGACGACCGCGAGCGGCGGCATGAAGCGCGTCGACAGGATGAAGAACAGCCAGTCCTTCTCGCCCGGCACGCGGAAACGGCTGAAGCCGTACGCGCACAGCGTGCCCAGCGCGACCGACGCGATCGTCGACAGCACGCCGATCACCACGCTGTTCCACAGGTGGTGCCAGAAACTGTGCTGCGCGCCGGCGTGCACCGTCGCGAGGTCGCGGTACGAATCCGAAGTCGCCTCGAACGACGACGAGGCCGGATCCGCGGGCGCTTCCATGGCCGGCATCCAGCGCAGGTGCTGGCTGATCGTGTCGCCGCGGTGCTTGATGGAGCTCAAGCCCATCCACACGAGCGGCAGCGCCGCGAAGAGCAGGCCGGCGACGATCACGAGCCAGCGGACGGCGCGCATCAGGTCTCCCTCGCGCGGCGCAGGTGGTCCAGGTAGCGCGTGAACACGGTCGCCAGTGCGATCACGAGCACGAGCACGACGCACGCGAAGGCCGCCCCGAGCCCGATCTTCCCGTCGCGGAACACGGTCTGGTAGAGCAGCGTCGACAAGGTCTGCGTGGCCGCGTCGTTCGGTCCGGCGGTCGCCATGACGAGGTCGAACTGCTTCAACGCGTCTGTCGCGCGCAACAGCACCGCGAGCCCGAGCAGCGGCGCCGTCATCGGCAACGTGATGCGCATGAACACGCGCCAGCGCGACGCGCGGTCGATCTCGGCCGCCTCGTACAGGTGCGGCGGAATGGCCGACAACCCGGCCAGCGCGATCAGCGCCATGAACGGCGTCCACATCCACACGTCGACGACGACGATGGACCAGAACTTCAGGTCGCGGTCGGTCAGCCACTGCGGTTGCGGCAGCCCGATCGAACCGAGGATCTGGTTCACGACGCCGTAGTTCCCGTTCAGGATGAGCGCCCAGTACAGGCCCATCACGGCCGGCGACAGCATCATCGGTACGAGCACGACGGCCAGGACCGCGCGCTTCAGCCTGAACTCGCGCACGAGCGCCAGCGCCAGCGCGAAGCCCAGCATGAGCTCCGCCCCGACGGCGCAAACGACGAACAGCGCCGTGCGCCGCAGCGCTCCGGCGAACAGCGGATCGGAGAAGACGCGCGTGTAGTTCGTCGTCCCGACGAAGCGCGAGTCCTCGCCGACCAGCTCGCGGTTCGTGAACGACAGGGCGATGTTGTAGATCAGCGGGAAGACGTTGAACGCGATCAGGAGCAGCAACGTCGGTCCGACGAGCGACCACGCGATCGTGGAGCCGCCGCGATGGCGCCGGACGTCGGTCGTGGTGCTCATCTGCGGCGGCGTCGGAAGCTCAGGAACGCGCCGCGCTCACAGCAGGCCCGCGTCCTTGAGAATGCGTTCCTTCTCGATGGCCAGCTGCTTCAGCGCCTCTGCCGTCGGCATCTCGCCGTCCACGGCCATCCCCACGTAGCGCTGCGTCACGGTGAGCAGCTCGTTGAACACCGGCACGTTCCAGAAGTCCTGCATCGAGTCCACCGACTCCGCGAACGGCCCGTTGTAGGGCGTTTGCGCGCGGAATGCGGCGCTCTTCAGGATGTCCGCGTTCGCGGTGAAGCCCGCCGGCTTCGTGATCCACTGCTCCTGCACCTTGCGCTGCATGAACCAGGCGATGAAGCGCTTCGAGAGCTCCTGTTGCGCCGGCGGTATGCGCGTCGAGATCGACATCCCCTGACCGCCGAGCGACGCGACGCGCTTGCCGTCGTGCGCCGGCACGACCGCGAAGCCGACCTTGTCTCCGTACTGCTTCTGGATGCCCGGGAAGAACGCAAAGTAGTTCAGGATCATCGCCGTCGAGCCGTTCGTGAACGACTCGAGCACCTGCCCGTAGTCCATGCGCTCCGCGCCGTTCGGCCCGAGCTTCAGGAGCTTCTTGTAGAACTCGATGCCCGCGACGCTGCCCGGCGTGTCGAGCTCGCCCACGACCTTGTTGCTCTTCTCCGCGTGCCAGCGTCCGCCGAACGCCCACAGGAGGTTCTGCACGCCCATCGTGAGCCCGTCGTACGAGCGGTCGCTGGGCAGCGAGCAGCCGTAGCGCTTCGTGTCGGGCCTCTGGAAGAACTCGGCGACCTGCTGGAAGTCCTCCCACGACTTAGGGACCTCGAGCGCGCGGCCGTACTTCGCCTGGAACGCCTGTTTCTCGGCCGGATCCTCGAACCAGTCCTTCCGGTACGCGAGGCCGACCGCGTCCGTCTCGCACGGCGCGGCGAACCACTTGCCGCTGCCCTCGGGGTACTCGCACAAGTACTTCGCTGCGCGCGGGTGGATCGTCTTCAGGTCGACGACGGTCGGCAGCCAGTCCGTCAGCTCGACGTAGAGCTTCTTCGTCGCTCCGCGCCCGATCCACTGGCTGTCGCCGATCAGGACGTCGAAGCGCGTGCGCGCCGCGCCGAACTCGAGGAACACCTTCTCCTGGTACGAGCCCAGCGGGATCTGCTCGACCTTGACCTCGATGCCGGTCTCCTTCTGGAACTCGCGGCCGAGCTCTTGCAGTCCGTCGGCCGGCGCCCACTGGAACCACCACACCGTGATCGACTGCGGCGTCTGGGCGGCGCCAGACGCGGGGGGCGGCGCCTCCTTGCTGCACGCTCCGGAGAGGAGCGCGAGGGAGGCGGTCAGGAGAAGCGTCGAGCACAGGTGGCCAGGGTTCATGGATCAGCTCCGTGAGTTCGTTCGTGTGCGCATGAGCGACAGCAGCTCGTCCGCGGCGCGGTCCGCGAAGGCGTCGTCGTTGATGTGGTGGTCGAGTTCGACGAGGGTGACCCCGCCCTTCGTCTCGCGCAGCCCTCGCAGGAGCTCGGCGCGAGCCGCGGGATCGTGGAACGGCTGCCCCTCGCGATCGATCGCGGAGACTCCTCGCAGCGGGAACAGGACCGTGGCGGGCCCGCGCGACGCGGCCACCTTGCGGCCGATCTCGCGGCCGAGCCGCAGGCATTCCTCCGCTGTCGTCCTCATCAGGGTCACGTTGGCGTTGTGACGGTACAGCGTCCGGCCGCGAAAACGCTCGGGGACGCTGTCGATCCCGTGGAAGTTCACCATGTCGAGCGCGCCGACGGACACGACCTGGGGAATGCCGCGACGCCCGGCGGCGGTCAGGCGTTCGGGGCCGGCCGACAGGCAGCCTCCGACCAGCTCGTCGGCCAGCTCCGTGGTGGTCAGGTCCAGGACGCCGGCCAGCATCCCGCTCTCCGCCAGCGCCTCGAGGGTCCGCCCGCCGGCGCCGGTCGCGTGGAAGACGAGGACCTCGCAGCCCTGCGCCTCCAGACGAGCCCGCGCTCGCTCGACGCACGGGGTCGTCACGCCGAACATGCTCGCGGCGACGATCGGTCTGTCGCCGGGCTCCGTCGGCAGGGCGCCGCCACGGGCCATACCTGCCATGGCCTGCGCGGCGCGCGTCAGGACGGCGCGGCTGATCCGGTTCAGGCCGGCGACGTCCACGACGGCGTTCATGAGGAGGATGTCGCTCGATCCGATGAAGTGCGCGACCTGCCCCGACGCCAGCGTGCTGACCATGAGCTTTGGGACTCCGATCGGCAATGCGCGCATGGCCGCCGTGCCGATGGTCGTCCCCGCGCCGCCGCCCAGCGCGAGCACGCCGTCGAGCCGGCCCTCGGCGTGCCAACGTCGCACGATCGCTTCGGCACCACGCGCCGCGGCAGTCACCGCATCTCCCCGGTCGGCGCGCGCACGGAGCTCCGCGAGAGACGCGCCGCCGGCCGTGAAGACCTCTGCGCGCGTGACGCTGGCCGGCACCTGGGGTTCACCGAGGCAGCCCGTGTCGACGAGCGCTGCATCGACGCCCAGGTCGCGCAATACGCCCCGGACGAAGTCGGCTTCCCGACCCTTCGTGTCGAGGGTGACGAGGATGAGGACGGTCACGGGGGGCGCGCGGCCGAGGATAGGTGGCATCGCGCGTTCGCACCACCACGATCTGCCGTGAGCCCCGGATGAGCCCGCCGGACGGAGGTCGAGAACGAGCAACACCTTGCGTGCTGGTCTCCAGAGACGAATGGACGGGCGCCGCGAGGACACCTAGGGTTCGCGATCCCCGATGCAGCAGATCCTCTCGAGCCTGAACGCCGAACAGCGGGCCGCCGTCACGACCACCGAAGGTCCGCTCCTCGTGCTGGCCGGCGCCGGCTCCGGGAAGACGCGCGTGATCACGGTGCGCATCGCGTACCTGCTGCACCGCGGCGTGCACCCCGAGAACGTCCTGGCGATGACGTTCACCAACAAGGCCGCGAAGGAGATGCGCGAGCGCGTCGGCGGCCTGGTGGGGAAGGACAAGGCCGAGGATCTGACGGTCGGCACGTTCCACGCGTTCTGCGTGAAGCTCCTGCGCGCGCGCGCGGCCGAGGCGGGGCTGTCGCCGAACTTCACGATCTGCGACGCGTCGGACCAGCAGTCGGCGCTGCGCGGCGCGCTGCGCGAGCTGCGCATCCCCGAGGCGTCGATGGCGCCGGCGGCGCTGCACGGGTGCATCTCGCTGATGAAGAACAGGGGGCTGAGCGCCGAGCAGTTCCTCGAGACGGCGAAGGACGCGCAGGACGAGCTCGTGGGGCGCGCGTGGCAGAAGTACGACGCGCAGCTCGCGCGCACGCGCACGGTCGACTTCGACGACCTCCTGCTGCGCGCCGTCCACCTCCTGAAGACGAACTCGTCGGCGCGCGAGTTCCTCGAGAAGCGCTTCCGCTACGTGATGGTCGACGAGTACCAGGACACGAACGGGCCGCAGTACGACTTGATCCGCGCGATCGCCGGCCGCCACAAGAACCTGTGCGTCGTCGGCGACGACGACCAGTCGATCTACGGCTGGCGCGGCGCGGACGTGAAGAAGATCCTGGCGTTCGAGGGCGACTTCGCCGGCGCGAAGGTGGTCAAGCTCGAGTCGAACTACCGCTCGACGAAGGAGATCCTGGACGCCGCGAACCGCGTGATCGCGCACAACCCGGGGCGGCTCGGCAAGGTGCTGCGCGCCGCGCTCGGCTCGGGCGAGCCGATCGCGACGCTGCGCATGGAGGACGAGGAGTCCGAGGCCGACCACGCCGCGCGCGAGATCGCCGAGCTGGTGAAGCTGAAGCGCCAGCGCTACTCCGACTTCGCGATCCTGTTCCGCACCGCGACGCAGCCGCGGCCGTTCGAGCAGCAGCTGCGCGCGCGGAACGTGCCGTACGTCCTGACCGGCGGCATGTCGTTCTTCGATCGCAAGGAAGTGCGCGACGTGCTCTCGTATCTGCGCCTGGCGCAGAACCCGCGCGACGAGGTGTCGCTGCTGCGCATCGTGAACGCGCCGCCGCGCGGCGTGGGCAAGTCGACGGTCGAGAAGGTCGTGGCGTTCGCGACCGAGCAGGGGATCTCGGCCTGCGAGGGCTTCGAGCGCGCGAAGGAGGTCGAGGGCGTCCCCGAGTCCGCGTCGTACGCCGTCGCGTCGCTGCTCGACAAGCTCGGGCGTTTCGGCGCGGAGAAGCCGGGCGGCGACCTGGTCGCGTGGGTTCGGCGCCTCGTCGAGGCCGTCGACTACCGCGCGGAAGTCGACCGCTGCTACCCCGACCCCAAGGAGGCCGAGGAGCGCTGGGCCAGCGTGGCCGAGGTGTTCGACATGGCCGAGAACTTCGCGCGGCGCTCGAAGAAGCCCACGGTGGCCTCGTTCCTCGAGGCGCTGACACTGTCGGCCGAGGGGGACCGGGAGGACGACAAGAAGGAGAAGCGCGACGCGGTGGCTCTGATGACGATCCACGCCGCGAAGGGGCTCGAGTTCCCGCGCGTTTACCTCGTCGGCGTGGAGGAGGGGCTCATCCCGCACCAGCGCAGCGTGGTGGAGGATACGGTCGAGGAGGAGCGGCGCCTGATGTACGTCGCGATCACCCGCGCGCGGCATCACCTGACCGTCTCGTGCACGAAATCGCGCGCGAAGTACGGCACGCGCGTCGACTCGATGCCGTCGCGCTTCTTCTACGAGATGCTGGGCGAGAAGCCGCCCAAGGGCTGGATCGCCTGCGACACGCGCACGAGCGCCGAGAAGAAGGCCGATGCGGAGGCCGGTCGTCCCGATCCGCAGGCGGCGGCCAAGAAGGTCGCGGCGCGCAAGAAGAAGGCGGCCGCGAAGAAGAAGGGCGGCCCGCCGCGCAGCATCCGGCGCGGCGTGTGATCCGAAGGCCGGGAGTCCCGCCGCATCCCGTCGATGTCGGTCGCAGCGTGTTCGCTGCGCGGTCAGCGAGCGCGGGGAATCCACGGCCCGGATGGAACCTGTATCCTGCACGGCCTTGAGCACACACGAGTCCCTCCGGGAGCAGGTCGATCCCTCGCGCGCGCCGCTCGACCGGTGCGCGCGCTGCGCGCTGCACTTGCGCCTGTGCCTGTGCGGCTTCGTGCAGCCAATCGCGCTCCCGACACGCGTCGTCGTGCTCCGGCACCGCAGGGAGCTCTACAAGCCGACCAACACCGGGCGCCTCGTGCCGCTCACGCTGGCGCACGGCGAGGTGCGGTCCTTCGGAGACCGAGGCGTCGAGTTGGAGATCGGGGACCTGCTCCAGCCCGAGCGCAGGCCGCTCCTCCTCTACCCTAGCGCGGATTCGCGGCCCTTGACGCGTGCCGTTTGCGAAGACGGGCCGGTCACCCTGATCGTGCCCGATGCGGATTGGCGCCGGGCTTTCAAGCTCGCGACGCGCGAGCCGGCGCTGGCCAGTGTTCCGCGCGTGCACCTGCCGAGCGGGCCGCCTTCGGAGTATCGCCTGCGCCGGCACATGAATCCGCGGTTCGTCGCCACGTTCGAAGCCGTGGCGCGCGCTCTCGGGATCCTCGAGGGGCCCGAAGTGCAGGCGCGGTTGGAGTACGTGTTCCGCGTCATGGTGGAACGCACTCTGTGGTCGCGCGGGCAGATCGCGACCGAGGACGTGACCGGCGGATTGCCCGAGCCTCTGCCGCGCGCGAGCACGGACGCGGGGTGAACGGCGTGGGTCTCCGGCGCGCACCCGTCGCCCGTTGGCGGTGCGACGCGGTCGTCAGGGCGACAGCCGGTGGATGCGCCACGCAGCGCCCACGCGCTGGTACTCGAGGCGGTCGTGCAGACGGCTCTCGCGGCCCTGCCAGAACTCGAGCGACGTCGGCAAGAGCACAAAACCGCCCCAATGTGGAGGTAGCGGCGGATCCTCGCCCATTTCGCGGCGCACCGCGTCCACGCGTTCCTCGAGCTCGCCGCGGTTCGGGATCTCGCTCGATTGCCGGCTCGCCCAGGCTCCCAGGCGGCTCCCGAGGGGACGCGTGCGGTAGTACGCGGCGCTCTCCTCGCGGCTCACGCGTTCGACGCGGCCTTCGACGCGCACCTGGCGCTCGAGGTTGCTCCACAGCACGCACAGGGCGGCGCGCGGATTGGCTTCGAGCTCCTGTCCCTTGCGGCTCCTGTAGTCGGTGAAGAACGCGAAGCCGCGCGCATCGACGCCCTTGATCAGCACGATGCGCGCCGACGGGGCGCCGTCGCGCGTCGCCGTGGCCAGGGTCGCGGCGGTCGGCTCGGTCTCCTGCGCCTCGAACGCCTGATCCAGCCAGCGCTGGAACTGGACGATCGGGTCGGGGTCCACATGGGACTCGTCGAGGACGGCTTGCGAGTACTCGCGCCGGATGTCGGCCAGGTTCATCGGACTTGCACTCCCGCGAGCTCGTGCGCCAGTTCTTCGACTTCGCTCGCCGTCGTCGCCGCGTCCACTTCCCCGTCGCCGCGCCAGATGCGGAATCCGCCCGAGAACGCCGCGCCGATGCTCCACCCGCCGTAGACGACCCGCGAGCCCGCTCCGTCGCGCACGCCCTCGTACCAGACGCTGTGGGCGCCCACGTAGTGCTTGTGCCACCACACCCGCACGCCCTCGGGGTCGAAGCCGCCGCGGATCGTGAAGCGTCCTACGTCGTCGGACCCGCCGCCGGTCACGGAGCCCGCGCCGAAAGCCAGGTCGAGGCGCATCGGGTGCCGGCGTCCGCCGGGCGCGTAGACGTAGAACCCGCGCCAGGTGCCGCCCGTTCCGTCGTCGAAGGAGTCGCTCATCTCAGGTCGCCACCAGCTTGCGCGCGCGCAACTGTCCGCAGGCGCCATCCACGTCCTGCCCGGCCGACCGGCGCAATTTCGCGAGGATGCCGCGCTGGTGCAGCCACTGCGACAGGAATCGCATGCGCTCGATGCTCGGCCGTTCGTACGGCACGCCTTCGATGCGGTTCCAGGGGATGAAGTTGAGGACGCCGTAGCGGCCCGTCAAGAGCCGCTCGATCCCCTGGAGCTCGTCGTCGCCGTCGTTGATGCCGGCGAGAAGCGTCCACTGGTACTGCGTCGGGATGCCGCTCGCGAGGGCGTACTCCTCGGCCATGGCGACCAATTCGTCCGGGTCCACGGCCGGCGCGCGCGGCAGGAGCTCGCGTCGACGCGTCGCGTTCGTCGTGTGCAGCGACAGCGCGACCGCCGGTTTCACCGCGCGGTCCTTCAGGCGCGCGAACAAACGACGGTCGCCGACCGTCGAGATGACGAGGTTCTTCCGCCCGATCCCGCCCCAGGTCACGAGCGCGTCGATCGCCTCGAGCACGCTGTCCAGGTTGTGCGCGGGTTCGCCCATGCCCATGAAGACGACACGCTTGACCGGCCCACGACGGCGCGCGAGCACGACCTGCGCCACGATCTCGGCGCTGGTCAGGTTGCGCACGAGCCCTTCGCGGCCCGTCATGCAGAACGCGCAGCCGACGGCGCATCCGACCTGGGTGCTGACGCACAGCGACGAGCTCGGCAGCCGCACCGTCTCGATCGAGCGGCCACCGGCGAGCCGCACGAGGAGACGCTCGGACGCGTCGTCGCCGGGATGGACCGAGTCGACGGACGCGACGAGGTCGAGCTCGGCCGCGATGGCCGGGATCTCGCGCGCGAGCGGGGCGGGCAGCGCCGCGTCTCCGCGTGAGTGTCGTGCGTCGAGCGCACGACCGCCGAGCCAGTTCACGAGCACGCGGCGTTCGTGGACCGGCTTGGCGCCGGCCGCGCGCAGTCGTTCGAGCAGGGAATCCACCGTGAGGATTCTAGCGGTTCCGAAGCGTTGTCCCGGGCGGGCTCGGCGCGGTTTCGTAGGCGCACGGTCAGCCCAGTGCCTGCCGCGCGATCCAACCGCCGCCCGCGCCGGCGACCAGGCAGACGGTGACCGTCGCGAGCACGTATCCGGCGGCGATCCCCGCGCCGCGCTGCTCGAAGAGGGCCAGCGTCTCCGTGTTGAACGACGAGTACGTGGTGAAGCCCCCGAGGATCCCGACGGCCAGCAGCGCGCGCGCCGAATCCGACACCTCGCGCTCCGTCGCGTAGCCCACCAGGGCTCCGAGCAGGAAGCTGCCGACGACGTTCACGGCGAACGTGTGCCAGGGGATGGGGCCCAGGGGCTCCTGGCCGATCCAGCGGGCGATCCCGTATCGCGCCACCGATCCGAGACCTCCGCCCAGGAAAACGAGGAGCGCGTTGTTCACTTGGCCTGGTGGGGGATCGTGGGCCCGATCGCGATCCGGAGCTTCGGGTCGATCCGTGCGTCGGATCGGCCGCGCGATGCCAGCATCTTGGCCTCGGAGCCGGCGTTCGCGCGCTGGGCGCCCTCGATCAGCGCGTCGTACGTCGCGACGGTCGTGTCGAACGAGATCAGCGCGTCGGCGAGCAACGTCGCCTCGCCCAGGCGCTTCACCGCGGCCAGCGTCTCGTAGTCGCGCGCCGTGTCCTCGCGGAGCAGCCTCAAGCTCGTCTTCGTGGCGCTCGCGTCTCCCGCGGTCGCGAGTTCGGCGTGACGCGCCTTGCGTGCGCCGAAGTCGGCCAGCGCGTCCTCGATCAGTCCTCCGAGGTCGGCGTAGCGCTGGTCGGTGTAGAAGAGGTCGCGCAGGGCCGGTGCGATGCGTTTGCGCAGGGCGGCGGCGCGCTCCTTGTGGGCTGCGTCCACCTCCGCCTGTCCATCGAAACGTGCCAATGCGTCGTGCAACGCCAGCATCCGGAGCTCGAGCTTCAGTTGACGGCACAGCCCGAACCAGCGCTCGAACTCCGCGTCGCTCGCATCGGCGGACTGGATGCGCGGTTCCATCGCCGCGGCGATCCCGGCGATCGCCTCGCTGGCCTTGGGGTAGATCCGTCCGAGCCGCAGCAGCTCCTCGAACGCGGGCCCAGCCATGGGCCCTCCCTGCGCGTGCACGGCGAGATACTCCACCAGCGCCGCGTCGAGCTCGCCGCGGTCGCACAGGATGTCCGCGTAGCGCAGGCGCATTTCGGGGTCCGACTCGCGGCCCTTGCGGCGCTTCTGCAGGCGTTCCAGGGGGTCGCCACCCTTCAGGATCTCCTCGCCCTCCGCGCGCAGCGCCTTCGAGTCGCGCGCGCCGACGATGCGGTCGAGCTCCGTGCCCTTGGCGTCGACGAAGAGGTACGTCGGCGTCGAGCGGATGCGGTACTTCGCCGAGAGCTCGAGCTGCGCGCCCTTGTCCACCTGGATCGCCACGACCTTCTCGTCGAGCCAGGCGCGCAGCTTCACCTCCTTCAGCATGTCCTCGGAGAGGGTCCGGCAGCTCGCCTCGCCGTCGCAGAACAGCGCCAGGACGCAGCGCTTCTCGACCCGCGCGGTCGACAACGCCGCCGGGAAATCGAGGGGGCGGAGGCCGACCGG
This sequence comes from Planctomycetota bacterium, assembly GCA_026692665.1. Taxonomy (GTDB): domain Bacteria; phylum Planctomycetota; class UBA1135; order UBA1135; genus JAEUHZ01. Next base: position 5,247 of record JAPLOF010000041.1, on the reverse strand, counting down.
CCGCTTGTCGGTGCGCGCGTCCCCGCCCACCGGGGCTGGGAAGACCGCGGGGAGGGCGCCGAGAGCGAGCAAGACTGAGGAAAGGAAGCTCATCCGGTCGATGGGGGGAGGATACCTTTCCCCGGGTCTCCGGTGACCGAACCATGCTCTCCCTCGCCCTCGCCCTCGTCGCCAGTCTTTCCCCGGTCCCGCTCGACGCGCCGGGCACCAAGCTGACGCTGCCGATCGCCGCGACCGACGTGCAGGTCCGCTTCGTCGTACCGGCGTGGGCCGACGACGCCGCGCGCCTGCCGCTCCTGCGCCAGACGGGCGGAGAGCACGTTCTCGCCGCGGGCACGCTGGGGTCCACGGACCTGCGCGTCACGATCATGGGCGGGCCGAACCCGGACCTGAACGGAGACGCGTGCCGCAAGGGCATCCTCGGAGAACGTCTGCTCGGCATGGGGCTCTCCACCGTCGCGGGCTACGCGACGGCGCAGACGATCCGGACCCTGAACCCGCCCTACCGCGAGTTCGACCGGCACGCGTTCCTCCTCGGCGCGAACGCCATGGCGCACGTGCAGATCATCGCGCTCGAGCAGGGCGATCCGGAGCAGTTCGGCGACGCCCGCTTCGAGGCGCTCCTGGCCTCGGCGCGCTTCGCCGTCGTGCGCCGTACGGCCTGGGACGATCTTCCCGAACGCTACCTGGAGCTGTCGCACGCGGCGGCGCGCCGTGCGGACGGACTGGCCTGGCTGCGCGAGCAGGCCGCCGCGCCGGGCGCCGGCTGGATCGAGAAGCTCGTCGCCGTCGAGCACGCCCATTCGATCCGCTCGACGGAACCGTTCGTCCGCGAGCTCGGGACCGCCGTGCGCGCCGAGCTCCAGTCGAAGGCGGAACGCACGCGCTTCGAGGACGCCGGGCTGCTGCTCGCGGAGGACGGCCTCGGGCTCGCGCTCCTGCGCGCGGGCGACGCGGCCGGGGCCGAGGCCCATCTGAACGTGGCGCTCGCGCTCGCGTCGCGCTTCGGCGACCGGACCGTCGCGGGCGTCACGGCGAGCCTCGTCTGCCTGCAGGCCGCGAAGAACGACGCGGACGGGGTCGTCGCTCTCCTGACCCAGGCCTATGCGAAGGACCCGGCGCTGCGCTATCGGATCCAGCGCGATCCCCTCATCGATTCCGTGCGCAAGGACCCGCGCGTCGAGGAACTGCTGACGATTCGGCTGAAGGCCCCGTCGAACAAGCAGCTCGGCGGGCACTGATCCCGCGGCCGGTTTCGGCCAGGAACCCGCTGGTCCTCAGCGGATTTCGACGACCGTCCCCTCGGTCGCGAGGTGGTAGACGCGGTCCACGTCGCGCTGCAGCATCCGGATGCAGCCGTGCGATCCGGGCTTCGAGAGCCAGTCGTCGGACGGCGCACCCGTGTACCCGTGGATGCCGATCCCGCGGCGGCCGCCCAGGCCCTCGGGGTCGAGCGCCATCCAGTAGCCGCCGAGCACGTTGCGCGGATCCGCGGGCGGGAAGACCTGGCGGGTGTCCGGATCCGTCCACTGGGGCTGCAGCACGCGCTTCGTGACGCGGGTCTGGCCGGTCGGCGTGGGGGAATCCGCGGCGCCGAGTCCCACCGGCGTGAAGAGGACGAGCACGCGCCCGCCTTCCGCCAGCTGGCGCGAGGCCATCAACCGGAACGTCGAACGCTCGACACCGAGTTCCAGCTCGCCGCGCGACACGTCCAGGACCTTGAGCTTCTGCCCGACGCGCAGGCGCCGCTCGTCGAAGCCCCGGTTCAGGTACGCGAGCAGGCCGGTGCCGATGTCGTAGCGCGCGGCGATCGACGTCGGCGTCTCGCCCTTCGCGATCGTGTGCTGTCCGAGACCGAGGCGCTCCATGCCGGGCAGGATCTCGGGCCCGAAGAACGCGCGCCGCGCGAACGGCTCGAGCGTGTCGCCCAGGCGGCGCGCCGCGTCGGGCTGGAGCGTCGCGAGCAACCGGCTGCCCTCGACGAGCAACGGGACGACCCCGGCCGCGTCGTTCTGGGCCTCCGCGAACAGGGCGTCGAGGCGCGGCGCGGGAGCCTGCGCGGGTGATGACGGAGCCAGGAACGCGATCGCGCACAGGGCGAGCGCGGGAGAGGCGCGGTGCAGCATGCGCGGAACCTACGCTACGCCCGACCGCGAGCGAAGGGGACGGGACGCGGAGGTCCGCCGTCTCGCTCCGAGGTCAGGCCGCGCGCTCAGGCGTCGAGCGCGGAGACCGTCGGCGTCGTCGCGCGCTCCTGCCCGTCGATCGCGATGCGCACCTCGCCGGACGAGACCCACAGGTCCCAGCGCGACCGGCCGGTCATGGTGCTCGCGACCCAGGTCAGGAACCCGGGCTCGAACTCGACGACCTCGATCGAGCTGGCCTTGTGCACGCGCGCCGCCCGGCAGCGCTCGCGCCACGGCCCCGTCGCCCGGTGCGGGAACACGGTGACGCGCGGCGCGCGCTTGGCGGCCTTGTGCAGCCGGTCGGGCTCGGGCAGGCCGACCTCGATCCAGGCCGCGAGCTGGCCGTCGAGCGTGCGGACTGACACCGCCGGCTCGTCGGTGTCCGAGACGCCGTTCGAGAGCTGGATGCCCTCCTCCCAGCGCAGGCACCAGGCCAGGCAGCGCGCCGCCAGGAACTCCTCGGTCTCCGAGGGATGGACCGCGGTGACCAGGGCCAACTCGGTCCAGATCGACCGGTCCTCGTCGGAGAGGGTGATCGTGAGGCGGACCATGGACGGGGCGGGGGACATCGGAGGGGGAGGATAGCCCGTCGGGGAGCTCGGCCCCGTGAACCCGCATTTCCGAGGCTGTGGCGCGTAACGGGCGGCCGTGCACCCCGATCACGACGGGGTCGGTTCCTCACCGGGTCGTGGCGGGCCCCGGGCCGCTCGAATCGCAACTGGGACTCACCTGGACGCCATCGGGCGTCCTGGCCCAAAGCCCGCCACGGCCGTGGGCCGGTGCCGCGCTCCTCCGCGGCACCGGCTCGCACTCTCGCCGATCCGGGAAGAGGGCGCGCCGGAATCGGCAACCAGGAGCGGAACCGCATCTAGGATGGAGTCGTCCGCACGTCCTCCTCAGGTCCAGAGGCTCCCCATGCAGTTGCTCCCCTTGACGGCCCTCGTGGCCCTCCTCGGTCTCGTCCCGACTACGTTCGCCCAGGGCACCGACACGTGCACGGCGCCGACCCCGATCTCCGGCAACGGGCCGTTCGCCTTCGACACCACGGCGGCCACGAATACCGCAGCGGGCACCACCTGCGGCTCGATGAGCCGCGACCTGTTCTGGGTCTGGACCGCGGCGGCGACCGGGAGCACGACGATCTCGCTGTGCGCCGGCACGAGCGGCTGGGACACGGTGGTCGCGGTCTACAGCGGCAGCACGTGCCCGGCCGGCGCGTTCCTCGCCTGCAACGACGATTCGTGTGGCCTGATCAGCCAGGTCGCGTTCACGGCGACGGCCGGCCAGCAGTACGTGATCCGCATCGGGTCCTTCGGCAGCGGAGCGGGCGGCGCGGGCAGCTTCACGTTCGGCGCGGGCGGCGGCGGCGGCGGTGACTGCACGATGCCCAGCACGGGCCCCGACGTCATCGTCGGAGACGTCAGCGACGTCGGGAACTACGCGGTCACGGGGACGCTCGACGCTCTCGCGCTGGGCACGACGTCGTGCAACGTGGGCGACGCGAACCTGAGCTGGGTCGCCAGCACGAACCAGCACCCCGTCATCGGCGGGAACCTCTACCGGTACAAGGTCGTCGGAGGCGCCGGGCGCTTCGAGCAGATCGGCATGAGCTGGCTGAAGCACGGCTTCGCGGCGCTGTCGGGCAGCCTGTGCTGTGCGTGCCAGGGCGGCGGCGGATCGCAGCTCGGCGTCGGCTGCTCGGATCCGTACTCGTCGGGCCTGAACGGCAGTCAGAGTGGCCTCGGGCCCCGCTGGCAGGTGAACGCCGCGACGGGCAATTTCACGTATCCGCCGGCGAACCCGGCGTGGAGCGGGTCGACGGCCCGACGTATCGAGGTTCAACTCGCGGACCTCGAGGCGAGCGGGATGGGCACGCGCTACTTCGGCGAAGCCCAGTACGTGACGCCCGACGACGCGCTGGCCGGGAACAAGAACAACAACGCCAGTTGGCGCGAGATCACGGTCAGCGGAAGCGCGACGGACTACACCTTCGCGCTGCTGAACCCGACGCAGCGCCAACAGAGCGCGATCCGCGCCTGGGCCCAGATCGACAACCAGGTCCAGCTCACGAACGTGCAGGTTCCGGGTGACGGCCTCCTGGTCGTCGGCTCGCGTGCCTACGACCTGGGTGCTGGCCAGTGGCGGTACGAGTACGCGGTCTACAACATGAATTCGCACCGGAGCGGCGGCACGTTCTCGGTCCCGGTGCCGGCGGGCGCGAACGTCACGAACGCTGGCTTCCACGACGTGGTGTATCGCAACGGCGACGGTCCAGGGAACGTGAACCTGTCGAGCGCGGACTGGACGTTCGCTCTGGCCGGCGGGTTCGCGAGGTGGTCGACGCAGACCGAAGCCCAGAACCCGAGCGCCAACGCGCTCCGCTGGGGCACGACCTACAACTTCCGCTTCGACTGCGACGTGGCTCCCTCCTCGGGCCTGACGTCGCTCGGGCTGTGGCGCTCGGGCGCTCCGGCGGCGATGGACGCGCTGGCGCGCGTCCCCGGCTCGACGGGCGGCTCGACGGCCGTCTGCTTCGGCGACGGCACCGGCACGGCCTGCCCCTGCGGCAACATCGGCGCGCCCGGCCAGGGCTGCCTCAACTCGCTGGGCACGAGCGGAGCGCTCGCGGCGGCCGGCACTCCCAGCGTGGCGGCCGACACGCTGGTTCTCACCGGTTCGGGGATGCCGAACGCGTCCTGCCTCTACTTCCAGGGCACGACCCTGATCGGCGGCGGCGCGGGCTCCGTGTTCGGCGACGGCCTGCGTTGCGCGGGCGGCACGGTGACCCGATTCGGAACGAGGACGAACGTGCAAGGCAACTCGGCCTACCCCACCCTCGGCGACCCGAGCATCTCCGTGCGCGGGAACTGCCTGCCCGGCGACGTGCGCATCTACCAAGCCTGGTACCGGAACGCCGCCAGCTTCTGCACGGCGGACACCTTCAACCTTACGAACGCTTGGCAGGTGGTCTGGCAGTCCTGAGCCGCGACCAACTGCCGCGCGCGGTGCCTGGCTAACTTGCGCGGGGTTCGTTTCCGGGGAATCACCGCCGAGCGGCGAT
>JAPLOF010000040.1 GCA_026692665.1 Planctomycetota bacterium | reverse complement strand
TCAGGCGCGGGATGGGTTGAGCCGGCTGGTGCGCAGGAACTGGGGGCACTCGAAGCTGGAGCGGAACCTGGGGTGGCACCTGTGGGCGTGGATCCTGTGGCGGAACTACGCGCGGGAGATCACGTGCCGGAGTCGGCGGGTGTCGGCGGCGTCGGCGACGGGGGTGACGACGCGGAGGCTGAGGCCGCGGGAGTTGTTCGAGTGGGTGGATCGACTGCCCAGGGATTCGTGAGCGCGGCGGGGGGGGGGCGGATGGGGGGGGGGCGTCGGAAGGTGACAGCCACGCAACTGGGTCAGTTTCCGTTCGGGGAGTCGGAAACCCCTTCCACCTCCCCACCCCACCCCACGCCCCACCCGCCCCCGACAACGGACGCCTCAAGCCCCCCCAACTCCCGCGTCGACTTCCTACGTCCCCGACCCTAGCGCCGCTCCACGAGGCGCCTCCCGCGTCCGAGTACACACCATGCGCAAGCCTGAGAAGCGACGCGACCGGCTCGTCCGGCCAGGGCTGCAGTTGCGGCTCATTCTGGCGTTCCTGGCCGTCGCCACGCTGGCGCTCCTCTTGCAGTTCGTTCTCTTCGCCGCCGTGTTCTCGACGGCCGCGGCTGAACTGCCTCAGGACGGGCCGCTCTTCATGGAACGCATGACTGGGCTGTCGCTCGTGATCCTCGCGGTCTCGTTGGGCGTGCTCCTTCCGCTCTCCCTTTTCGTCGGAGTTCTAGTGACCTTCCGGGTCGCGGGATCGCTCCAGCGCTTCGAGAAGCACCTGGAGGCGATCGCGCGGGGGGAGGATCCGGGACCGTGCCGCATCCGCGCCGGCGACGACTTGCAGGACTTCTGCGCGAAGTTCAACGCGGCGCTCGAGCGCATTCGTGGTCGCGGCGCGTTCCGCGAGGACACGACACTGGCTGGCTCGCTCGACGAGGCCGCCTAGGCGGATCGCGGGAACACGGACGTGTCTTTGCGCGCCAAGATCGTCCTGATCCTCGCGGCGATCGTCGTGCTCTACGCGGCGATCGACCACCTGGTTCAGAGGACCCTCGTGTTCGACAGCTTCGTCCACATCGAGGAGGTGGCCGCGCGGGAGGACCTTGGCCGCGCTGCTCGCGCCATCGAGGGCGAGGTGGAGCATCTCGTGCGCGACTGCGCCGGTGCCGCCGCGTCCGAGGAGACCTACCGGTTCGCCGCAGAAGGGGACGAGCGCGCGCTCGAGGAGAGCATCCTTCCGCAGGCCTTTCGCGGCGACGACTTGAGCCTGCTGTTCGTGTGCGATCCGCGCGGTCGGGTCGTGTGGGGGCGCGCGCGGGATCTCTCGCAGGCACAGAAGCCCGAGGTCCAGCTGCCCGACTTCCCGGCGCGCCAGCTCTTGCCTGACCATCCGTTGATGCCGGTGCCCGGGCGGGCGAGCGCCGCGGGGATCCTCTTGACGGAGATCGGTCCGATGCTCGTCGCGGCCGGACCGATCGTGGGCGCGAAGGACGAAGCCTCCTCGCGCGGCACGCTGATCCTGGGCCGACCGCTCGACGCGGCCCTCGTCGCGCAGCTCGCGAGGCAGTGCGGTGTGAGCTTCGAAGCCTGGCCGATCGACTCGATCCATTTGCCCGCGGAGGCGGCCTCCGTCCGCACCGAGGCCTCGTCCTCGCCCACGCCGCTGCTGCGCGCGATCGACGACGAGCGCCTCGCGGTCTACGGCTGCATGAAGGACGTGCGCGGCCGGCCGGCACTGATGACCCGCGCGGAAGTCTCGCGCGATGTGACCGAAACGGGTGCTCGATCCGTGAGGTACGCGCTGGCGTCCACGCTCGCCGCTGGGGTCCTGCTGCTCCTGGTCCTCCTGAACCTGTTGCAGCGCGCCGTTCTCGCGCCGATCGTCGCGCTGACCGAGCATGCCACCGAGATCAGCCGGAGCGAGGACTTCACGCGCCGCATCGGGTCCGAGCGGCCCGACGAGATCGGCGTCTTGGCGCGCGAGTTCGACGGATTGATCGAGCGCATCGAGCAGTCGCGGGCCGACCTCGTGAAGGCCGCGCGGGCGGCCGGCATGTCCGAGATCGCGACCGGCGTCCTCCACAACGTCGGGAACGTGTTGAACAGCGTGAATGTCAGCGCGAATCTCGTCGCCGAGCGCGTCCGCGGTTCCGCTTCGAACGACCTCTCCAAGGTCGTGAAGGTCCTCGAGCCGCACGCCGACGACCTGCCCGGTTTCCTGGCGCGCGATCCCAAGGGTCGTGCCCTGCTGCCGCTCCTGCGCTCGATCGCTGGCGAGCTCGATGCCGAGCGCCTTCGCGTTCAGGCCGAGGTCAAGGCGATGTGCGACGGCATCGAGCACGTCAAGGAGCTCATCCAGGCCCAGCAGGGCTACGCGGGCCGTTCCGGTGTCACGGAAGTCGTCTCGATCGCCGAGCAGGTCGACGCGGCTCTCGCGTTCACGGGCCAGGCGCTCCAGGGGCGCGTGGCGATCGAGGTCGTGCGCGAGTTCGACGCGCTGCCCGCCTGCCGTATCGACCGCCACCGGCTCATGGAGATCCTCGTGAACCTGATCCAGAACGCGCGACAGGCCACGCAGGAGGCGGGCGTCGCGCCGCGGATCGTCCTGCGCGTTCGTGACCTCGGTGCCGCGCGGGTGCGCGTCGAGGTGCAGGACAACGGCGTCGGGATCGCGCCGGAGAACCTGTCGCGCGTGTTCACGCACGGGTTCACGACGAAGAAGACGGGACACGGCTTCGGCCTGCACGCATCCGCGAACGCGGCGCGCGAGATGGGCGGGAGTCTCACGGTGCACAGCGGAGGCCCCGGTCTCGGCGCGACCTTTGCCCTCGAATTGACGATCGCGACGCCGGTGACGGCAGGAGTTGCAGCATGAACGACAGCGTGAACCGGCGGATCCTGGTGGTGGACGACAACGCCTCCATCCACGCGGACTTCCACAAGATCCTGGGCGATCCTTCCGCGATGCAGGCCGAGCTGGCCGACGCGCGCAGCGCCTTCTTCGGCGGCGACGAGGAGCCGGCGCCCGAGGTGACCTACGAGATCGATTCCGCGTACCAGGGCGAGGAGGGGCTCGCCAAGGTCGGCGCCTCGCTGGCGTGCGGTCGGCCGTACGCGCTCGTGTTCATGGACGTGCGCATGCCTCCGGGCTGGGACGGCATCGAGACGCTCGCGCGCATCTTCGAGGTCGATGCGCGGATCCAGGCCGTCATCTGCACGGCGTACTCGGACCATTCCTGGGACCACATCCTCGCGCGGCTCGGCCGCAGCGACCGTCTGCTGATCCTGAAGAAGCCCTTCGACAACGTCGAAGTGCAGCAGCTCGCGAGCGCGCTCACCGAGAAGTGGAACGCCGAGGCGCGCGAACGAGCCCGGATCGAGGAGGCGCGCACCGCCGAACGAGAGGCTCGCGCCTACGCTTCTTCGCTCGCGACGATGAACCGCGCGCTGGAGGCCGCGCGCGCGACCGCCGTGTCCGCCGCGCAGGCGAAGTCGGAGTTCCTCACGAACATGAGCCACGAGATCCGCACGCCGATGATCGCGATCCTCGGCGCGGTGGAGCTCTTGCGCGAAGGACCGTTGTTGGACGCGGAACGCGACCATCAGCTCGATTCGATCCGCGGCGAAGGACGGCACCTGCTCACGATGTTGAGCGACATCCTGGACTTGTCCGCGCTCGAGTCCGGGCGGCTCCTGGTGGAGAAGCGCGACTGCTCGCCGAGGTCGCTCCTCGCCGCGGTCGTCGCCGAGCACCAGACGTTGGCGCACAGGAAGGGGCTCGAGCTCGCCGTGGAGTGCGGCGCGTCCGTCCCGGAGAGTCTGCGCACGGACCCGACCCGTCTCGGGCAGATCCTCGCGCACCTCGTGAGCAATGCGATCAAGTTCACCGACAGCGGTGTCGTGCGCCTCTCCTGCGACATGGAGAGCGCGCTGGGGGGCGCTCCGCGCCTCCAGGTCGTCGTCGCCGACACGGGCATCGGGATCACGGCGGAACAGCGCCACCGCCTGTTCGAGGTCTTCTCGCCGGGCGACGGGTCGCTGACTCGGCGCCACGGTGGCGCGGGCCTCGGCCTGGCGCTCTCGCGTCGACTGGCTCACGTCCTGGGCGGCGAACTCGACGTCGAGAGCGCGAGTGGCGCGGGGAGCTGCTTCACCCTGAGCCTGCCGTGTCCGGCCGAGAGCGGGCCGGCCGTCTCCACGGCCGCCGGGGGGGCCGCGAAGGAGTCGCTCAGCGGTCGCATCCTGCTCGTCGAGGACACCCTCTCGACGCAGCGCCTCTACGAGCTCTATCTCCAGCGCGCCGGCGCTTCGGTCGACGTCGCCTCGAACGGCGCGGAGGGCGCGGAGCGCGCGCTCGCCGCCCTCGGAGCCGGTCGCGCCTACGACGTCGTGCTCATGGACATGCAGATGCCCGTGCTCGACGGCTACAGCGCCACGCGCCAGCTGCGCGCGGCCGGCTATGCCGGACCGATCGTGGCCGTGACGGCGCACGCCCTCGCCGGCGACCGCGACCGCTGCATCGAGGCCGGCTGCGACGACTACCTGGCGAAGCCCGTCGACCGCGAACGGCTCGTGGCGGCGTGTCGCGACTGGATCGGCCGCGGCGTTCCGCCGGCCCTGCCGAGCGGCCCGGGGGCGCACGAGCTCAGCCCGGACGCATTCGCCGGGGACGCCTGAGGACGACCGCCGCCGTGCCCAGGATCGCCCGCGCCGCGTTTCGCTCGCGCGAGCCGGTTCGCCTCTTGTGATCGACGCGCCGGGTCCGGAGAATCCCGCGGTTCCGTCCAAGGACCCCGCACTCCGAGCCGAACTCCTCCCCATGCCTGCATTGAGTGTCTTCGGAGCCCAGTGGGGCGACGAAGGGAAGGGCAAGCTGATCGACCTCCTGGCCCGGGAAGCCGACGTCGTGGTGCGTTACCAGGGCGGTCCCAACGCCGGCCACACGGTGGTCGTGGGGGCCGAGAAGTACGTCCTGCACCTGATTCCGTCCGGGATCCTGAACCCGAGCACCCGGAACCTGATCGGGAACGGCGTCGCCGTCGATCCGATCAAGCTCCTCGACGAGGTGGACGGGCTGCGTGCCCGCGGGGTGAAGGTCGACGGCTCGAACCTCCGCCTTTCGGCGTTGGCGCACGTGATCTTCGAGCACCACCGCGTGATCGACGGTCTCTCGGAGCGCTGGCGCGGCGAAGGGCGAATCGGGACGACGGGCCGCGGCATCGGACCGTGCTACGCCGACAAGGCGGCACGCGTCGGCCTGCGGGTCTGCGACCTGCTCGAGCCGGACCTGTGCCGGATGCGCCTGCGGGCGGCGCTGGCCGAGAAGAACGCGCTGATCGAGCGCGTGCACGGCGCGACCCCGCTCGACCTCGATTCCACGCTCGACCGCTACGTCGCCATCGGCGAGCGCCTGCGCCCATTCGTCGCGGACGCCGGCGCCGAGGTGCGCGCGGCCCACCGCGCCAAGAAGCGGATCCTGTTCGAGGGCGCGCAGGGCGCCATGCTCGACATCGACGCGGGGACGTACCCGTTCGTGACGTCCTCGAACACGGGCGCGAACGGCATCGCCGCCGGCGCCTGCTTCCCGCCGCGCTGGGTGGACCGCGTGGTCGGGATCGCCAAGGCCTACACGACGCGCGTCGGCGAGGGCCCGTTCCCGACGGAACTCGACGACGAGGTCGGCGCGCGGATCCGCAAGCAGGGGAACGAGTACGGCTCGACCACCGGCCGGCCGCGGCGTTGCGGCTGGTTCGACGCGGTCGCGGTGCGCTATGCGCTGGACCTCTCGGGCGCGGACGGCTGGATCGTCACGAACCTCGACGTGTTGTCGGGGTTCCCGCAGCTCTCCGTGGCGACCCGCTACGACCTGGGCGGCACCCAGGTGCGCGACTGGCCGGCGCACCTGCCGGCGATCGACGCGGCGCGGCCCGTGTACCAGAGCCACCCGGGCTGGAACGAGGACATCACGCACGTCCGCAAGTTCGAGGACCTGCCGGCGGCGGCGCGTTCGTACGTCGAGTTCCTCGAGCGCGAGGTGGGCGCCCCCGTGCTCATGATCTCGGTCGGCCCGGAGCGCGACCAGGTGATCCAGCGCGGCAGGATCCAGCCCTCATGACCCGCCCGACGCCCGTGCGTCCGGACCTGGGCGGCCCGTTCCCGGCCCACATCGCCATCATCATGGACGGCAACGGGCGCTGGGCCGAGCGCCAGGGCCTGCGCCGCATCCTCGGGCACCGCGAGGGGATCCACTCGGTGCGCGAGATCACGACCGAGTGCGCGCGCATGGGCGTGGAGAGCCTGACGCTGTACGCCTTCAGCCACGAGAACTGGAAGCGGCCCGCGCCGGAGATCCGCTACCTGATGTCGCTCCTGAAGCGTTTCCTCGTGGAGGAGCTGCCGACGCTGATGGAGAACGGCGTCCGTCTGCGCGCGATCGGGCGGCTCGAGGAGTTGCCGGCCGGCGCGCTCAAGGAACTGCGTCGGACGGAAGCGCACACGGCGGCGAACGAGGGCATGCTCCTGCGCCTCGCGCTGTCGTACGGCGGGCGCACGGAGATCGCCGACGCCGTCCGGCAGATCGCGGAGGACGCGCGGGCCGGCGTGCTCGACCCGGCGGGGATCGACGAGGAGACGCTGCGCGCGTACCTCTACGACCCCGAGACGCCGGATCCGGACCTGCTCGTGCGCACGGCGGGGGAGATGCGCGTCAGCAACTTCCTCCTGTGGCAGATCAGCTACAGCGAGCTGTACGTCGCGCGCGAATGCTGGCCCGAGTTTCGCCGGCCGCAACTGATCGAGGCGATGCGCGCCTACGCCGGCCGCAAGCGCAAGTTCGGCGGCCTCGTCGCCGACATGTCGCCCGAGAAGGCCGCGGCCCCCGTGACTCCGATCGCGGCCCGGCGCCAGCGCGCGGAGTGAACGGTGGCACCCGGCTCGTCCGCTCCGTACCGCGACCCCTCGCTCGCCTCCACCTGACGCAACCTTGTCCAAGGCCAAGAAGATCCTGCGGCGCACCCTGTCCGGTGGCGCCCTGCTCGCGACGGTCGCCGGGCTCCTGTGGTGGAACGCCGCGGACGGTTCGGGTCGGCCGCTGTTCTGGGTGACGAGCCTGATCCTGATCGCGGCCGTCATCGAGGTGGCGCGCATGGGCAGCCTCGCGGCGATCGGGATCCGGCCCCCGCTGCTCCTGGGCGCGATCGCGACGATCCTCTTGGCCAATGCCGCCATCGAGGGCGCGGCGCTGCGTGTCGAGTACGAGGCCTTCCCCGCCGCCGTCGGCGGCACTGCGCGGCCCGGATACCTGGTCGAGGCGGCATTCGCCGCGCTCGCGGCGCTGGCGGTGCACGGGCTCACGCGCAGCTTCGCGCGCTTCCTGGGCGGGCCGGCGGTCGGCCGAATCGTCGGGATGGTGGCCGTCGGCGCGATCCTCGTCTGGGCCCTGAACGACATCGCGCTCGCGCGCGCGAACGTGGGGCCGGCCCTCCTCGTGCTGGCGCTGCTGGCCGTCACGAGCGCGCCCCTGGCCGCGCTCGAGCCCGGCGGCGGCCGGCGGCTGCTCGTGGTCCTCGGCCTCGCCGTGTGGCTCCTGCCGCCCTTGCCGGCGCTGTGGGGCATCTGGCAGGCCGTTGGGACGAGCGGCCTCGTCGCCCTGCTGGCACTCTCCAAGATCGGCGACACGGCCGGCTACTACGTCGGCGGCGCGATCGGGAAGTCGCATCCGTTCCCGAGGATCTCGCCGGGCAAGACGACCGCGGGCTGCGTCGCCTCGTTCGTCGCGGCGACCGCGCTGGGCGGTGCGCTGTGGGCGGCCGGCGTCCTGCCCGAGGGACGGTTCGGGCTCGCGGGCGGCCTCCTGGCGGGCGCCCTGCTCAACGTGGCCGCGCAAGCGGGCGACCTGCTCGAGAGCTGGGTCAAGCGACGCGCCGGCGTGAAGGATTCCTCGAATTGCTTCGGTCCGTCCGGCGGTCTGCTCGACCAGCTCGACAGCCTCCTGCTCTCGATTCCGATGGCGCTCCTGACCTGGCCATTCCTCTTTCCCGAGAGCTTCTCCGGGATCTCGCGTTGACAGGCCCGCGAAAACAGGGGCATTCTTAGTCACAGCGCCGCGGCGCTTCCCCCGGTTCCAAACGCCGGTTCAACACGGAGCCCTACCCTGAGTTCGACCGAGATCACGATCCCGCTGCGTTCGCATGACGAGGCGATCCTCGTCCTCGGCCCCTACGACCGGTATGCGAAGATCCTGCGGCAGGACCTGGACATCGAGATCTTCACTCGCCGCGGCAACCTGCGGCTGCGCGGCACCGACGAGGGCGTGCAAGAGGCCCGCCGGCGCATCGAGCACCTGCTCGGGAAGTCGCGCAAGGGCCGTGAGCTGGCGCTGGCCGACATCGAGTCGATCCTGCTCGGCACCGACACGGCGCCCGCCGTCGAGAAGGTCGAGCGCGCGGTCGCGCCGCGCCCGGCGTCCGGCCGGGCGGTGCCGTCGTACCGGGTGCTGCGCCCCGGCACCACGTCCGTCCCCGAGCGCGCGTCGAGCTCGGAACCGCACGAGAACTCCGCGCCGCCGCGGCCGCACCTGGTCTCCACGGCCGCCCTGTCGGCGCTGCGCGTGAACCCCGTCGCGGCGCGCAGCGAGAACCAGCGCCGCTACCTCGAGCTCATCGAGAAGAACGCCCTGGTCTTCGGCGTCGGGCCGGCCGGCACGGGCAAGACGTACCTGGCGGTCGCCGCCGCGCTGCGCGCGCTGCGCGCCGGCCAGGTCAAGCGCATCATCATCACGCGGCCCGTCGTCGAGGCCGGCGAGCACCTGGGTTTCCTGCCCGGCGATCTCCAAGCCAAGTTGAACCCGTACACGCGCCCCATCTACGACGCGTTCTACGACCTGCTCGATTTCGACGACGTGCTGCGTTTCGAGGAACAGGGCGTCATCGAGGTCGCGCCGCTCGCGTTCATGCGCGGCCGCACTCTGGCCAGCGCGTTCGCGATCCTGGACGAGGGCCAGAACACGACCGTGCCGCAGATGAAGATGTTCCTGACGCGGCTCGGGGAGGGGTCGCGCATGGTGGTCACGGGCGATCCTTCGCAGACCGATTTGGAGCACCACCAGCGCAGCGGACTGATCGACGCCTACAACCGCCTGCGCGGATTCCAGGACGTCGGTGTCGTCGAGTTCGGGCGCCAGGACATCGTGCGCCACCCGCTCGTCGAGCAGATCGTGCGCGCCTACGAGGGGCCTCCGCGCGAGACGCCGCGTGAGGTGCCTCCCCGGGACGCTCCGCCGCGCGAAGGTCCGCGCGATCCGTACCGGCCGTGAGCCTGCTGCGGCGCACCCACGCGCGCCGCGGCCACCGCGGTCGCGATCCCGAGGTCCCCGGCGCGAAGACCCGCCGCCGTGGGAAGCCGGCCCAGGCCACCACGGGGCGCGCGCCGCCCGTGGACGTGCAGTGGGTCGGATCCCGGCCCTTCCTGAGCGGCGCGGAAATCCGTCGCACCGCGCGCGCCGCGCTGCGCGAGGGGGGCCGGCCGCGGTTGCGGGTCTCCATCGCCGTCGTCCCGGATCGGCAGCTGACCCGGCTCCACGCCGAATGGCTGGGCGACCCGACTCCGACGGACGTCCTGTCCTTCGACCTCTCCGACGACCTGTCCGAGGCGGGCGAGATCGTGGCGAGCCACACGTGCGCGCGCCGAACGGCGCGCCAGCGCGGCGTCGCGGCGGGGCGCGAGCTCGCGCTCTACGTCGTGCACGGGATCCTGCACCTGTGCGGACACGATGACCACACGCGGTCCGATCGCGCCGCGATGCGCGCGGCCGAAGAGCGCGTCCTCGGGAGTCTCGGATGGCCGTCGGACCTCGCGCCGCACGACGAGGTGGCGAAGCGGTCGCGACGCGCCCCTTGATCGGGCCGTTGAAACCTGTATCAGGGGACCTGCGCGTGCTGCCCACGACGCGCAGATCCCCCCGTTCCGCGTGACGGCCCGAAGCCCCGAAACCCGTCGAGCCAGGATCCAGCCTCTCAGGCTGGCGGCTCCTGCGCGCCCAAGTCCCAAGGCGCGCGAGCCCGCCGTGCTCGTGCGCCGTCGTGCGTCCGCCGGCACGGCCAGAGAGACCGGGCAGGAGGCGCGGCAGGCCGAAAAGGCCGCGCAAAACGAGGCGAAACTGTGGCGCGCCTACCACCGCGCGCGCCAGCGCCACGCGGCCGAGAACGCCGGCCCGTCCGCGCTGCCGCGCGCTTCCCGCGGAGCCCTCTCCGTGTCGGCCGCGCGCTGCGACAGCACGCGCAACGCCCTGGTCGAGCACTACCAGCCGCTGGTGCGCACGATCGCCAGCGCCCTGGAGCGCCGGCTCCCGCGCAGCGTCGATCGGGGCGATCTCGAGACGGCCGGCAACGTCGGCCTGATGTCCGCCATCGAGGCCTACGATCCTGAGCGCGGAGTTCCGTTCGAGCTCTACGCGGAGCACCGCCTGCGCGGGGCCCTGCTGGACGAGCTGCGCAACCTGGACTGGCTGCCCCGGCCCTGGCGGGCGCGGCTGGAAGCGCGGCGCCGGGCGATCGAGCGCCTGCGCGCCGACCTCGGCCGCGAGCCGTGGGACGAGGAGGTCGCGGTCGCGCTCTCGGTCCCGCTGCACGTCTACCAGCAGGATTACGGTCCTGCGCTCGTGGAAAGCCCCGTCACGCCGGCGTGGGGCGAAGACGGGAACTCAGCATCGGGTCAGACGCTCGAAGCCGTCCCCGACGAGGGGCGCGAAGCTCCCGAGGAGCGCCTGACGCGCGACGACCTGCTGCGCCTCGTGGCCCAGAGGCTCACCGTGCTCGAGTACCGGCTCGTGTACCTCAAGTACTGGGAGGACATGCCGCTGCGCGAGATCGGCACGGTCCTCGGGCTGTCCGAGTCGCGCGTGTGCAAGATCCACATGGCGCTGTTGGATCGGCTGCGTTGTCGGCTGGGGTCGGGCTTGTAGGTCTCGGTATCCCGGAGGTACGTAGTTTCGTAGG
>JAPLOF010000039.1 GCA_026692665.1 Planctomycetota bacterium | reverse complement strand
TCAGCGCGGCGCGGACGGGCGCGCCGTGGCGCCGCTGCCGGGCGCGCCCGCGGCTCCCGGGGCGGGCGCCGAGGACGTACCGGTCTTCGGCGCAGGAGCCCCCGCGGGTCCCGGCGATCCCGTGCGCGGCGGAGTGGCCGGCGCAGCACCCGCGGCGGCCGGATCCCTCGGCGGCGCAGCCGGCGGCACGGCGCCGTCTTGCAGCGCCGGGTTCCCCGGCGTGCGGCCCGGCCCCATCGGGGAGACGTAGCGCGGAGCGGGCGTTCCCGCCGGACGAGCCGAAGCGGCGGGGTCCACCTGGATGCGCAGGATGAGTCCGGTGACTTCGTCCTCGATCGCCTGCAGGAGCTGCTCGAAGAGCTGGTAGCCCTCGCGCTTGTACTCCGTCTTGGGATCGACCTGCGCGTAGCCGCGCAGACCGATGCCGGCCTTGAGAGAGTCGATGGCGAGCAGGTGGTCGCGCCACTTGTCGTCCAGCGCCTTGAGCAGCAGGTAGCGCTCGACCTGGCGCAAGATCTCGCCGCCGACCTCGGCCTCGCGCCTGGCGTAGGTGTCCAGCACGACCTGCACGACGGGACGGGAATCGCCGACCTTCGCCGTCGCGTCGGCCGCGAGTTGAGCGTCGATCTCGAAGCCGAAGCAGCGCAGGAACCAGGTGCGGAAGCCCTCCGCGTCCTGCAGGTGGACATGGCGCGCGTGGCGTTCGATCGAGCGGCCGAACATCATCTCGACCTTGTCGCGCAGCGCGACCTTCTCGAGCACGTCCTGGCGGGTGCCGTAGATCTCCTTGCGCTGCCCGTTCATCACCTCGTCGTACTCGAGGAGCGAGCGGCGGATCTCGAAGTTGCGATCCTCGACCTTCTTCTGCGCGCGCGCGATCGCGCGCGTGACCATCCCCGACTCGATCGGGGTGTCCTCGGTCATGCCGAGCTTCTCCATCGCGTTCTTCACCCAGTCGCGATAGAAGATCCGCATCAAGTCGTCTTCGAGCGACAGGAAGAAGCGCGACTTGCCGACGTTTCCCTGGCGCCCCGTGCGGCCGCGCAACTGGTTGTCGATGCGCCGCGCCTCGTGGCGCTCCGTGCCCAGCACGTAGAGGCCGCCCAGCCCGAGCACTTCCTGCTCGTCCTTGTCGCACTGTTCGCGCACCTGCTTGCGGATCGCGTCGATCTCGGCCAGGCGTTCCGGGTCGCCGAGCGTCAGTCCGGCGGCCTTGAGCGCTTCGTCCAGCCGGTGCTCGAAGTTCCCGCCCAGCTTGATGTCCGTGCCGCGGCCGGCCATGTTCGTGGCCACCGTGACCGCGCCACGCTCGCCGGCGCGCGCGATGATGGTGGCCTCGCGTTCGTGGTTCTTCGCGTTCAGCACCTCGTGCGGGATGTTGCGGGCGGCGAGGGTCTTCGACACGGTCTCGGACTTCTCGATCGACGTGGTGCCCACGAGGACCGGCTGGCCCTTCTTGTGCATCTCGACGATCTCGTTGCCGATCGCCTTCCACTTCTCGGGCGCGGTGCGGTAGACGACGTCCTCGTGGTCCATGCGCGCGATCGCGACGTTCGTGGGGATCGACACGACGTCCAGCTTGTAGATCTTGTGGAACTCCCCCGCTTCGGTGATCGCCGTGCCGGTCATGCCGGCCAGCTTCTTGAACATGCGGAAGTAGTTCTGGAGCGTGATCGTCGCGAGGGTCTGGTTCTCCTGCTTCGCCTTCAGCCCCTCCTTCGTCTCCACCGCCTGGTGGAGACCGTCGGACCAGCGCCGCCCGGTCATCTTCCGGCCGGTGAACTCGTCGACGATGATCACTTCGTCGCCCTCGACGACGTACTCGGTGTCGCGCCGGTTCAGGTGGTGGGCGCGCAGCGCGTTCTCGATGAAGTGCAGCCAGTCCTCGTGCGGCGGCACGAAGAAGCTCGGCACGCCGACCAGCTTCTCGGCGGCATCGATACCGGCCTCGAGCAGGGCCACGGCACGCTCCTTCTCCTTGACCTCGAAATGGACGTCCTTCTGGAGCTTGCGCGCGATCTCGTCGGCGAGCATGTACTTGTCACTCGTGTCCGCCGCGGGGCCCGAGATGATCAGCGGCGTGCGCGCCTCGTCGACCAGGATCGAGTCCACTTCGTCGACGATCGCGAAGTACAGGTCCCGCTGGACCTGGTCCTCCACGCGCGTCTTCATGTTGTCGCGCAGGTAGTCGAAGCCGAACTCGTTGTTCGTGCCGTAGACGATGTCGCACAGGTACACCGGCTGGCGTTCCCAGGGCGCCATGTCCGACTGGATCGAGGCGACGGCGACGCCCAGGTAGTCGTAGATCGGTCCCATCCAGGCCGCGTCGCGCCGCGCCAGGTAGTCGTTCACCGTGACGAGGTACACGGTCCGACCCGACAAGGCGTTCAGGTAGAGAGGCAGCGTCGCGACGAGGGTCTTGCCCTCGCCCGTCATCATCTCGGCGATCTTGCCCTCGTGGAGGATCATGCCGCCGACGAGCTGCACGTCGTAGTGGCGCATGCCGAGGGTCCGGACCGCGGCCTCGCGCACCAGGGCGAAGGCCTCGGGGATCAGGTCCTCGAGGGTCTTCTCCCCCTTCTGCACCTGAGCCTTGAACTCGTTCGTCTTCTGGTGGAACTGCTCGGCGGTGAGGCTCTTGGCCCACGGCTCCAGCGCGTTGATCTGTTGGATCAACGGTTCCAGGCGCTTGACCATGCGCTCGTTGCGCGCGCCGAAGATGCCCTTCAGCGTCGTACCGACGCTCTCGCCGAAGGCCCCCAGGCGGTCGGTGATCTTGTCCCAGTCGAAAGCCATGAGTGAAGCGCCTCTGGCTGCGTGGACGGACCGGGCTTCCCGGGCCGCGCACGAAGCGGATTGCAGCGGAAGATTAGAAGCCAGCGAGGCGGCAGAGGGAAGCGGCAGCCTTCTGGCCACCGCGGAAGGCGGTCGGGGCACGCCCGCCACCCCCCGCGTGGACGGCGCGGCTGGACCGGCCCTCGGGGCCTCCGCGGCCGGCTCTCAGGACGGGGGGCGCCGCTCGAGGAGCTGGCTCAGCATCGCGAAGAGCACCTCGCGCGGGTACGGCTTGCGCAAGACCCCGCTCGTCTTCGGGATGCGCTCCAGGTCGATCGTCGAGGCGGTGGCGAGGAGGACCGGCAGATCCCGCGTGCGCGGATCGGCGCGCACCTGGCGCAGGACCTGCTCGCCATCGACTTCGGGCATCGAGAAGTCGAGCAGCAGCAGGTCGGGCTTGGGATCGCGGCGCAGGCGTTCGAGCACCTGGGATCCGTCGAAGGCCAACTCGACTTCGTAGCCGCGGCCGCGCAACAGGGCTCCGAGCCCCTTGCAGACCTCGGTCTCGTCGTCGACCACGAGCAACCGCGCGCGCTTCTCGCCCTCGCGCTCGATCTTGGCCAGCCCCTCGGCGATCACCCGCAGGTCGCCATAGGTGGGCAGGCACTCCCGTGCCCAGGCCGCCTCGATCTCGCGCTTCAGCCGCGCGTTGGTCCGCTTCAGCTCCATCCACGCCGGGTAGTCCCGATCCGTGGGTTTCACGTCGAGCTCGTCGTGCGTGTCGACCGCGAAGAAGTACTCGGCGTCGACGAGGTATTCCTGGACGACGAACTTCATGAACGGGTACTGGCGATTCCCGAGGCGCAGCGTGTGGCGCTTCTGCGAACCGCGGTCCCGCGTGGGCTGCGGGTCGAATCGCGCGAACAGGGCGTCGAGCGTGCTCGCGCTCTCCAGGTCCTTCACGTCGAGGCGCGGACGCGGGAATCCGTCGCCGGGCCAGGCGATCTCCAGGTAGATCGCCACGGCTCGCCGCACGATCGCGGGGGTCAGGTCCTCGAGCCGCATGGGCACCGCCGGTGGCGCGATCGTCGCGCGTCAGGCGGAAGCGCCTCCCGCGGCCACGCCGGCATCACGGGCCGAAGGTGTGCGGAGATCCCGCGTCGCGGAGCTGCCGGGCTCGCAGCGGGCGGGCGGCGGCGCGTGGAGCTCCAGAGATCCGATCAGGTCCTCGATCGAGGCGAGCCCCGCGCCGTCGAGCAGCGCCTCGAGCTCGGCCGCCAGTCGGGCGAGGAGCCCCGGATCCCCGAAGTTGGCGGTTCCGACCTGCACGGCGCGACAGCCGACGACGAGGAACTCGAGCACGTCGGAGGCGGTCACGATGCCGCCGCAACCCACGACCGGGATCTTCACGGAACGCGCGCATTCCCAGGCGCAGCGCAGCGCGATCGGCTTGATCGCGGTGCCCGAGTACCCGCCTTGCGTCGTCCACAGGCCCGGCTTGCGCGTGCGCCAGTCGACCTTCATGCCGAGCACGGTGTTCACCGCGGTGATCCCGTCGGCGCCCGCGGATTCGACGGCGATCGCCATCTCCGAGATGCGCGAGACGTTCGGGGACAACTTGGCGAGCACGACCTTGCTCGTCGCGCGGCGGACGCCGCGGATGACGGCGGCGGCCATCGCCGGGTCCGTCGAGAACGGCAGCTTGCCGTCCTGCACGTTCGGACAAGACAGGTTCACTTCGAGCACGTCCACCGCGGATTCCGAGTCCAGGCGGGCGGCGAGCTCGGCGAACTCGTCCACCCGCTCCGCGCCGATGTTCGTGACGATGATCGTGTCCGCCGTGGCGACCTCGGGGAGGACGACGCGCACGTAGTGGTCGATCCCCTTGTTCTCGAGCCCGATCGAGTTGAGGAATCCCGCTTCCGTCTCGCAGATGCGCGGCGCGGGATTGCCCGGGCGAGGCCGCAGCGTCACCGTCTTCGAGACCAGCCCGCCCACGAGCCCCGGGGGCACGATGTGCCTCATCTCGAGACCGTGGCCGAAGGTCCCCGAAGCGGAGAGGATCGGGTTCGAGAGCCGGATCGGCCCGAGTTGCACGTCCAGACGCGCCATGGACGGGAGACTCTACGGCCTCCGCGATCGGCGGGCAACGCGGCCGGCGTTCACGCCGCGGCGCCCGAGCCCTTCGAGCGCGAGCCCAGGAATCCCGAGGCCAAGAGGAGGATCGCGCCGACCGTGATGCACGAGTCGGCCACGTTGAAGGTGGGGAAGTGCCAGCGCCAGACGTCGAAGTAGACGTCGATGAAGTCGCGGACGGGCCCGAACGGGAAGCGATCGGCCGGGTAGAAGCGGTCGAGCACCAGATCGCGCGGGCGCAGCAGGTTGTCGTAGAGGTTGCCCAGGGCGCCTCCCAGCACGAGGACCAGTGCGCTCGTGAACCACGGACGTCCGCGCGGGGTGCGCACGAGGAGCCACACGAGGAACACGACCGCCACCGCTCGGCCGCTCACGAGCAGGTAGGGAATCGAGTGCAACTGTCCGAACGCCGCGCCGGGGTTCAAGGACAGCATGAACGTGAACCACTCGCCGACGATCGGCTGGCGGCGGTGCGCGCTGCCGCAGGAGTCGACCACGAGCCGGCCAGCCTGGTCGAGGCGCTCGATCCAGGCGAACGCGGCGGCCTTCGACCACAGGTCGGCCGCGACCAGCACGACCGCGATGCCGAGGCGGACCGCGACCGCGCGCGGACCCGGGAGCACCTTGGGTTCCGCACCCTCCGCGGTCGTGGCGGCCGTGTTCAAGCGCGCCCCTCTTCCTCCTTGCGCTGACAGGCGATGCAGTTGCGCGCGTGCGGCATGTGCTTGAGACGCTCCTTGCCGATCGCCACCTGACAGAGTTCGCAGAATCCGAAACTGCCGTTCTTCACGCGGTCGAGAGCATCCAGCACCTCGCGCACGGTCGATTCATCGCGCTGGATCAGCTCGAGGCTGAACTCCTGGCTGTAGCTGTCGGTCCCGCCTTCCCCCGAGGCGTCGATCTGGATCCCGGCCTCGCCGATCGCCTCTTCCTCGAGGCGGTCGATGTCACCGGAGAGCAGGGTGAGCATCGTGCGCAGGCGCGCGGCGTGCTCTTCGAGTTCCTTCGCCGAGAGTCGCTTCATGGAGCAGGCTTCGAGGGCTTGGAGCGGGGCTGGGAGCGGGTCGGTCGTCGTCCGGGACGTCGGAAGATCAGGACGGCTGGCTGGCGGCTATCGGCTCCGCGGGCATCGGGTCCCGAGTCGGGGACGGGATCCGAAGCCCAAGGAAGGGCGAAGAGTCTAGGAAGGCCCCTCCGGACCCACAAGGGGCGCCGGCGCTTGATCCGCGCCCGCGAAAGCACGACTGTCGGCCGCCATGGGCGGGGTCAGTCGAGTGCGGCGCGCGAGCCGGTCCGAGCGGGGTGTCGCTCGGGCTCCCGCGCCGGCGCTGGGCGCGTCCTTCGCGGCCGACGTGCAGGACCTGCTCGTCTCGTTGCGCGCCGAGGCCGGCCTCGCGCCGAACACCCTGCGTGCCTACCGGCGCGATCTCGAGCGCTTCCTGCGCGTGGCGGAGTCCCGCGGAATCGCCCGCTTCGAGGAGGTCGACGCGACGCTCGTGGTCGATCACCTCGGCGACCTGCGGGGCGCCGGCTACGCCGAGGCGAGCGTGGCGCGCGCGCTGGCCTCGGTGCGCGTCCTGGCCCGGCACCTCGTGCAGGAGAACCGCCTGAAGCGCGACCCGACGGCGCTGATCGCCGCGCCGCGTCTCGCGCGTCCTCTGCCCCGCGCGATCGCGCCCATCGACGTCGAGAGCCTGCTCGCCGCGCCGCGCGATCCACGCTGGGCGCCCCGCCATCCGTGGCGCGCCGAGCGCGACCTGGCGCTGCTCGAGGTGCTGTACGCTTCGGGCGCGCGCGTGAGCGAGGCCGCGAACCTGCGCCTCGACGGCCTCGATCCGGCGCTGCGCGTCGTGCGGCTCGTGGGCAAGGGATCCAAGGTGCGGCTCGTCCCGCTGGGCGAGCGCGCGGCGAGCGCGCTGAAGGCCTGGATCGCGAACGGCCGACGCACGCGCCCGGGGGCCGCGCGATCCGTGCACGTCTTCCTGGGCGCACAGGGACGAACGATGACGCGTGGCGAAGCCTGGCGCGTCGTGCGCGACGCGGCTCGCGTGGCCGGGCTGGCCGTACCGGCTTCGCCGCACGCGTTGCGCCACTCGTTCGCCACGCACCTCGTCGAGGGCGGCGCGGACCTGCGCGCCGTGCAGGAGATGCTGGGACACGCTTCGATCAGGACGACCGAGGTCTACACGCACCTCGACGCCGACACGGTGGCCGCCGTGCACCGCCTGCACCACCCGCGGGCATGAGCCTACCGCCGGAGAAACGCGCCCGCGTCGTCGTGGCGCTCCTGTGCGTCTGGGTCCTGTGGGGATCGACGTACTACGCGATCCGCGTCGCGGTGGAGGTCCTGCCGCCCTTCCTCATGGCCGGGTCGAGATTCCTCCTGGCTGGCGCCGTGCTCATGACGTTCGCCCTCCTGCGCGGCGAGGAGCGTCCGCGGCGTGAGCACTTCCTGCCGGCCCTGATCTCGGGTGCGTTCCTGATGCTGGCCTCGAACGGGCTCGTGTGCTGGGCCGAGACGCGCGTCGAGTCGAGCATCGCGTCGCTCGTGGTCTCCTGCGTGCCGCTGTGGATGCTCCTGTTCGATTGGTGGCGGCCGGGCGGGGTCCGACCGCATCCGTCGGGTTTCGCCGGAGTCGCGGTGGGCATCTTCGGCGTCGCCCTGCTCTCCGCGCCGGATCCGAGCCATCCTCTCGACGCACTCGGCATCGCCGCGCTGCTCGGCGCGACGATCTCGTGGTCGATCGGCTCGCTGTACTCGCGCCAGGCGCGGCTCCCGAGGTCGCAGATGGTCTCGACCGCGGCGCAGATGTTGTGCGGAGGCGCGCTCCAACTCCTCGCGGGATGGGCACTCGGGGAGGGCTCGCGGCTCGACGTGTCCGCGATCGAGGCGCGACACGTCGCGAGTTGGCTGTGGCTGGTCGGTGCCGGGTCGCTCCTCGGCTTCAGCGCCTACCTGTGGCTCTTGAAGCACACATCACCGGCGCTGGCGACTTCGTACGCGTTCGTGAACCCCCTCGTCGCCCTGACGCTCGGCGCGTGGCTGGGCGGCGAGAAGCTGCCGGCGCGCGCCTGGATCGCGGCGGCCCTGATCGTCGGGGCCGTCATGATCGTGGTCGCGGGCCGGCGCAATCCGAGGCTGCCGAAGTCCTGAGGTTTCGACCGTTCGCGAGGCCTGGACGCCGCGGGAATTCGCCCCTTGCGCGTCGAGGGCGCCGAGGCGAACGTGGAGTTCGATGCTCGCCGCCCGCCTCGGTCTCGCAAGCTGGACGATCGCGCTGGCCGCGGGCGAGACGCCTCGGCTGCCGATCGACACGCTCGCGGCCGACTTCGGGCTCGTCGCGCCGCCGGGACTCCACGCGGCAGGCGCCGCACCAGGCACGCCGGATTCGGCGAGGCTCGCGCTTGGACGCGCGCTGTTCTTCGATCCCGTCCTCTCCGGCGATCGCACGATCGCGTGCGCGAGCTGCCACCGACCCGACCACGGGTTCGCCGATCCGGTCCCCTACTCGCTGGGCGTGCGCGGGCAGACCGCGCTCAGGCACACGCCGAGCCTCCTGAACCGCGGGCTGGGCGAGTATTTCTCGTGGACGGGACAGGCGATGACGCTGCGCGAGCAGGTCTTGCTGCCGATCCACAACCAGATCGAGATGGACCTCGGCTTCGAGGAGATCGCGCCGCGTCTGCGCGGGGATCCGCGGTTCGGACCGGCCTTCGAGGCCGCGTTCGGGCGCCCGGCGACGATCACGGACACGGGGGACGCGTTGGCCACCTTCGTCGAGCGCATCTGGATCGGCGACAGCGCGGTCGATCGCTTCCAGTCGGGCGACTTCGACGCCCTGAACGAGAGCGAGCGCGCGGGGCTCTGGCTCTACGAGAGCAAGGCCGGTTGTTGGCGCTGCCACGCCGGCCGCAACTACACCGACGAGGACTTCCACGCGACCGGCGTCGGGGCGCGCGAGGGCCGCGCGCTGCCGGGCCGCTTCGAGATCACCGGAGAGGATTCCGACCGCGGGCGCTTCAAGACCCCCACGCTGCGCGGCCTGGCGCTGACGGCGCCGTACATGCACGACGGTGGGCTGGCGACCCTCGAGGACGTCGTGGCTTTCTACCGCCGCGGCGGGAATCCCATCGCCGAGCGCGACGAGCGCCTGGCACCGCTCGAAATGACGGATGCGGAAGCTCTGAACCTGGCGGCGTTCCTGCGCGCGCTCTCGCGCTGACCCGCGACGCGTCCGGCCAGCGACGGAAGCGCCGCGCGCCGGGAAACCCGGACGCGCGGCGCTCGTTGGGCCCGGCCGCAGCCGTCAGTTCGGAGCCAGGAACTGCAGCGTGCTGTTCTGCACGGTGCCGACGCACACGCCGGAGTCGATGCCGTCGTAGTTGTCGAAGGCGTAGTGGATGCCGCCGTAGAGTCGCGAGACGGCGGCTTCGTTCGCGGCGTCCGTGAAGCCCGCGAACGTGCGGTCCGCCGGCAACCCGGCCGTCGGATTCAGGCGGCTGTGGCACGTGTCCGTGAACGGATAGGCGCCGAACATCTGAGTCAGAACCGTCGCCGCGGCACCCGACTGCGTCGAGTGGCCTGACGTGTAGGTCGGGAAGTTCGGCGTGCCGATCAACGGATCCCAGCCGGCGTCGATGTTGGCGCGGATGTAGGTCGC
This sequence comes from Planctomycetota bacterium, assembly GCA_026692665.1. Lineage (GTDB taxonomy): Bacteria > Planctomycetota > UBA1135 > UBA1135 > JAEUHZ01. The sequence goes on along the minus strand of JAPLOF010000039.1, from coordinate 56,782 downwards.
CGGGCGCATCAGGTAGCTCGTGTACTTCTCCTTCCAGCACGTGATGAAGGCGTCGGCGACCGCGAGCCCCACGCGGGCGAACGCCTCGGCCGACACGTCGAGCGTGAGCGCCTCGTCGGACGCGACCTGGCACGTGATGGCGACCCAGTGCCCCGGCGGCGTGCCCGTGGCACTGGCGTTGTCGGCCCAGTAGCGCGCGATGTTGTTCTGGTCGGTGGTCAGGCCGGCCCCCGCGTCGCCGGTCGTGCTGTAGACGACGAGGGCCTGCGCGTACCAGGGCGAGCTCGTCGAGGTCGAGAAGGGCGGCGGCCCGACGGGCTCGCACTCGTCGCCATCCGTGACGACGAACGTGCGCATGTCGCCCCAACACGGCAGCAGCGGCTGGGCACTGCCCGAGACGGGCGTCCAACCACCCGCGTTGGGCGGGACCGGCGCCACCCAGTTCGTCTGACAGTCGGCCTGCAGCGCCGTGCCGTCGGTCCCCGCCCACACGAGGATCGCGGCGCCCAGCGCGTCGCCGAAGTCGACCGAGCGGTCGACGACCGCGGTGTCGACGCCGGTGGAGAGCGTGGCGAGGAGCGACGCTTCCTGCGCGTCGAACTCGGCCGTCGAGCCCGCGATGAGACCGTTGCTGACGACGTTCAGTGCCCGGTTCGCGGCGATGGCCCAGTCGTAGACGGCGCCCGCCGTCGGTTCCGGCAGCGTGGCGGCCGGGAGTCCGTTCAACTGGCCCTGCAGGCTCTGGTAGCCCGGCATGCCGTGCACGACGGCCTCGTACAACGCGACCCCGGTGTAGGCGAAAGCGCGCGAGGCGCGCGGCGGGTTCGTGCCGGTGAGACGGATCCGCGTGTAGATCGTCTCGTTCCACTGCACGGCGACGTCGGAGTCGAAGGTCGAGGTCAGCGCCGAGGTCGGCGCCGGCGACGGCGTGCTCGAGCTGCCACCCGAACAGGCAGCCAATCCGAGGACCAGGAGGACGGCCGAGAAGCGCGCGTTGGAGATCGTGGAGAGGTTCATGTCGATCGCGAAGCGGTGTGCTGGGATGGACGAGTCCACGCGACACCGCGGGTTCCGCGCCCTATCCTCCCCGTCGATGCGATCGAAGGAGAGAGCGAGGAGCGGGATCGCCGTGCGCGCGCCGAGCCGTGCGGCCCGGTGGATGCATCCATTCCTTTCGCCTTCCGGCGGCCGAAGATGGAGTGTCCGCCGGTCAAGTTGCCCTTCCGTCGCAGGCGCGCAACGGGGTCGGAAGGGATTTCCGCCGCACACGCGCGGGCGGACGGCCCTGCCCCTCCTGCTCGTAGTCTCTATGGCGATCCTCGTCGCAGCGGCGTGGCTGCCGGGTCTGCTGGCACCCGCGGCGCTCGAGCCTCTGCAGGCGCCGGCGAACCCGGGAGGGACGACACGCGCGCACGAGATCGCGGTCGCGCCGGATCCAGAGGCCGCACGCACCACCGAGCCCGCGGCAGCACTCCCCCGCATGACGATCGCGGCGCCCCTCACGAGTTCCGTCGCGAGCTTGCGCCTGGAGCTCGTGGACGAGCGCGGGAACCCCGTCGCCGGACGCGTCGAAGTCGAGTGGTTCCCGGTCGGCCCGCGACGCTCGTTCTCGAAGCTCCCGATCCCGCTCACGGAGGCCGAGGGGCCGCGCATCGAGCTGGCGCCCGTCCGCGCCGGCCCCTATCGGATCGCGGTGCGCGGGCCGGGTCTCGTCGGCGAAGGCACCGTCACGGTCACGGAGTCGGCGGACCCGCCCTGGATCCCCTTCGTGCTGCGCAGCGTGGACCTCGTACGCGGGACGATCCTCGACGCGAACGGCGCGCCGCTCGAGGGCATCGAGGTCCTGCTGAAGGACGACGTGCCCGGCCGGCCGCCCCGCAGCACGGTCCGCACCGACGCCGCGGGTGCTTTCGTCGTCGAGACCCTGCCCTGGGCCGTGAGCCGCCTCTACGTGGGCGACGTGAGCTATCCCTGGATCCCGGTGCGCGTCCTCGAGCCCTCGTCCGGCACACGCGTCCTCGATCCGATCCGGCTCGAGCTCTACGCCGCGACCTTCCAGGTGCTACGGCCCGACGGCAGTCCGGCGAGCGGTGCGCGCGTCGACGGCATCGGCGTCGAAGGCGGACGATTCGGCCGGGATTGCGACGCGGACGGACGGGTGCACGTCGCGACGCTGCTGCGGGGCCGTTGGCGCGTGAATGCGGCCGAGGCCAGCCACGGGCGAGCCTCGCGCGCGGTGGAGGTCCCGCTCGCGAAAGACGAGCCCGTCGTGATCCGCCTGCCGCGCTGAACGCGCCAGCTCTAGGAACCCTTCGGGGTCTGCGCGGCCGGCGGCGCCGTGGTCCCGGGCAGGTAGAGCGCCGAGAACGCAGGCAGGTCGTCGCCGTCCAGGTTCAGCCGGATGCGCAGGTTCCCGGGGATGGCCGCCGGCCCCGACATGTTCAGCGCGAGGAGCGACGTGAACACGAGACGCAGCGTCTGCTTCTCCGCGTCCACCTGCAGCGCGTCCGCCGGCAGCGAGATCACGCGCCCGTTGTCGTCGAACTCGAGGAACGCGCGCAGCTTGGCGTTCTCGGGGAACGCGGCATCACGCACGATCGTCTCGCAGCGCGACCAGCCGTAGTCGAGCACGACGAGGGTCTGCGACGTGAGCGAGGCCGGGACCCCCCCACCCGCGCCGTGACCAGGCAGCTCGAAGCGCGTGGACGTGAACTGGCTCCCCGACACGAGGCCGACCAGCTCGATCCAGAGCGACTGCGGGTACTGCGCGCCCTGCGACGTGGGGCTCGCGAGCTCGTTGAGGCGCTTCTGAAAGCGCGACTGGTCGTTCGACTGCGCCAGTCGGAAGAGCTCCTCGAGCGCGGGCGCGCCGAGCCCCTGGAGACCCCAGCGGGATCCGACGCCCTCGAGCAGGGCCGCGACCCGCTCGGGCGAGCTGTCGGCGAGCTCGATCCCCGTCTGCGTGTCGACCAGCGAGGTGCGCGCCACGAGCTCGACCTCGGCCTCGCTCTTCTCCGGCACCATGACGAGGAGCGTCACGTTGTGGTTGCGCGGCACCATCGCGTAGTCGGCCGTCGATTCCGCCATCGCGCCGATCCGCACGCGCAGGGTGTTCGGCGAAACGCGCGCCATCGTGAGCAGGCTGTTCAGGTCGCGGCCCGCGACCTGGCCCTGGAACTCGTTGGCGAAGAGGTCCGCCGTCAGCTTCCCGGCGAAGTCCCCGGGCAGGGCCAACAGCGACAACGCGAGGCGCTGCGCGTCCTGCTGCGAACGCGAAACGAGCGACGATTCGAGGTTGTCGGTCACGAGCAGCGGCAGCACGACGGGCCCCGTGCCGCCCGTCGACTCGCCGGAGACGCCGCCCGAGCGCAGGGACACGCTCGGCGCGCTGCGCGGCGCGGGCGTGGAACCGGCCGCCGCGATCTGCACCTCGGGCGAGAAGAAGGACAGGGTCGTGTACGCGTCGTACGGCTGGTGGCGGCGGCGCGGGATCAGGCTGACCTGCAGGCGCACGAGGTAGGGCCGGAATCCAGTCGGGATGACGGCGTCGCGCAGCACGCGGTTCAGGATCTGCACTTCCTGGTACAGCGAGTTCGCCGTCCAGACCTCCATCATCGCGTCAGGACCCTCGAGCTTGTCAGGAACGGCCGCGAACACGCTGGCCTTGACAGGGTCCGGGCCCGTGGGCGCGCCGAACATCCCGGGCTTCTCCGTGGCCGAGGCCCCGGTCGAGACCGAGGACTGGCGGGACTCCATGCTCTGGCGCGTGTCGCGGATCACCTTCCCGACCGCGTCGTCCGCGCTCATCGTGAAGCGCGGCGTCAGCGCGTCCACGTAGTGGGACCAGGGCGCGACGGCCAGCACGGTGACGTGGACGGATCCCGCGTCGCGCTGGTCCAACGCGCGCGTCTCGCGGTGGAACGGTTCCGACTGGCAGGCCGCGAAGCCCGCCGCGACGAGGAAGCCCAGGGACACGGTGGTGAGCGCGGAGACTCTCATGCGGTTCTGCGTAGATGGGAACGGGGGGCGATCGAACGCGGAACGTTCAATGTTGGGCGCGAGCGGCCAGGAACGAGAGCCGCGCGGTCGCGAGCTTCGTCATGTTGTTGCCGATCACGCTGGTCGCGAGGTGGGCTTGGGAGAGCCAGGGCATCCGGACTCCTTCCTGGAGGATCCACTCCGCGTCCGTTCTCGTCCACCGGGACTCCGCGTTCCCGTCGCCGTCGGCGTCCAGGAGGCACAGATCGAACGAGCCCCGGTCGCGGCGGTCGTAGAGCGCGAGGCGACGGCCGTCGGGGAGGAACAGGAACGCGGCTTCGGGGTCGAAGTCGGCCGGACGCGCCGGGCGCACGGCGGCCGGCGCGGAGAAGTCGAACAGGACGGCCCGCGGGCCAGAGGCGTCCCCGAGGAGCAGCACGTCGTCGCGCGCCCCCGTGGCCGGGCTGGCGGCGAACTCGAAGCAGGTGCCTGGATCGAACGCGACCGGGAGGCCGGCGAGGAACGGGCACGGAGCCTCCGCGCGCGGCGGCTCCGCGCTCTTCCAGGCGGGTGGCCCGAGTTCGGGCCACACGGTCACGAGCGGGACCTGGAAGATGCTGCCCGCCGACGGCGCGCTCGAGTCCGCCACGGCGAGGCCGCGGGTCAAGGTCCCGGCCATGAGCTCCTCGAGGACGCCGCGGGCGGCCTTCTCCTCGGCGAGACCGCGCGTCGTGGTCGGGTCCTGCGCGAACTCGGCCACGCTGCGCACGGGGTCCGAAGGCCCGCGCGGCACGGCCAGGACCCACACGCTCTCGACGCCCAGCGAGTCGTCGATCACGCCCGTCCAGGGCACGAGCTCCAGCGCCGCGTCCGCCTTGGGCTCGAGACGCGCGCTGCCGCCCGCGGGGGGGAACAGGCAGCGGATCCCGTAGTTCGCGTCCAGGAAGTGCACGGTGACGTCGTAGATTCCGGCGCCGGACTTCTTGAGCATCACGCGCACCTCGTCGCCCGGGCGCAGAACGTCGCCGGCGTCGAGGCGCTCGACCCGGGTCGAGCCGCGCGCGCGCCGCTCGAGCCAGACCGCGAGGGTCGAGTCCGGCGGCGGGAACAGGCCGCACAGCCGGCGCAGGTTGTGGACCTTGCGGATCTTGCCCAGCGTCAACGCGAGCTTGGCCGTAGGCACGTCGAGGAGGTCGGGGGCACCCACGTGGTCCGCGGCGCGCAGGTGGAGGTGATCGCCGTCGACCACGATGCGCCAGTCGGCCTCGCGTCGATCGGCCGTCACGCGGAACTTCGAAGTCTCGCTCTTCAGGAAGTCGCGCACGGGCTGCGGCAGAGCGTCGATCCCGAGCGGCTCGTCGCGCGGCGAGACGACCGCGAGCGTGAGCTGGAATTCTCCGAGCGGCCGCGCGGTGATCCGCGCGCGGAGCGAGGTGGCGTCCGCCGGGAGCGCGCCGGAGCGCACGGCGCACTCGGCGTCGTAGAGACTCGCCGCGACGACCTCGAGCACGGCCAGGGCCCGCGCGTCCGGGGCCGCGCCATCCGCGACGGCTTCGAGCTGGAGCCCGACGTCGACCCCCTGCAGGATCCCCTGGTTCAGGCGGGGAGAACCGTTCACGATCTCGAGCAGGAGCGGCGGCTCGGCCACGCGGCCCCCGCCGCCGACGACGCGGTCGAGGTCGCCCTGCGCCATCGGCACGGTCAGGTGGCAGGGGAACGCCTGGTACGCGGCGATCACGCGCTGCGCGAGCTCGGAGTACGTCGCGCTGGCGCCGAGACGGCGCATCTCGCGCACGAGCAGGTAGGTGAAGAGCCCCTGCGGCCGCGCGTCGGCACCGCCCTCGGGGAGCTCCATCTCGGGCGCGGAACCAAAGCTCTGCGCGCCGTAGAACGCCGACACGCCGTCGGTCGCCGCGGGTGCGGGCGCGGGGGTCGCGCCGGGTGCGGCTGTGCCGGGCGTGGCCGGGACGGGCGCAGGCGCCGGACGCGGCGCCGTGCCGCGCACCCCGAGCCGGTCCGCCGGCAGGCCGCGCACGACCCAGTCGCCGCCGCGCAAGAGGGTGCCCGAATGGCACGCGTCGACCACGAGCCAGACCTCGCTGCCCTTCCTCTGAATGGCGGCCACGTACTGCGCGATCTCGTCGTCGACGAGCGCGTTGGGGACCTTCTGGCCGTCCGGAGCGGGCCGCACGTCGGCCGGCAGGAAGATCTCGTCCAGGCCGTCGGCCTCGTCGTCGAGGCTCGCCGCGGAACTGGGCTGCTGCGAGCCGTGGCCGGCCAGGAAGATCACGATCCAGTCGCCGGCCTTCGCGTCCGCGGCGAGCTTCTGGAACGCGCGCACGATGTTGGCCTTCGTGGGCCGCGCCTTCTCGTCGTCGGGCCAGCCGAAGAGCAGCGTCATCGACGCCGCGGGGACCGCGTACACGTCGCGCAGGGTGCGGGCGAAGAGCTCGACGTCGTTCGCCGGGCCGCGCAACGAGATCGTGTTCGACCCCGGGGCGACGCCAGCCTGTTCCAGGTACGGGTACTGCGTGCAGCCGACGAGGAGCGCGCGCGCGGCGCGCGGCGCGGGCGGAGCCGCGGAAGGAACGGGGCCCTGGGCTCGTGCGAACGCAGTGAGCGCCAGGATCGAGACCGAGGCGAGCAATCTCTTCATGGCGGCGTCGTTGATACCACAAGGCCCAGGGGAGGTCCCCGTTCCGGCACGGACGGGAGATCCGCGGCCCCTCGGACCGAACGGCCGGGCCAGGAAAGCCCTAGCTCGCCTCCCGCAGACTGCGCTCGATCGTCGCCGCGAGCTCCGGCCCGATCCCCGGGACCGCCGCGATCTGTTCCAGGCTCGCGGACTTCACGCCGGCGACGCTGCCGAAGGCCCGCAACAACGCCTTGCGGCGCTCGGGGCCCACGCCCGCGATCGAGTCGAGGCGCGAGGCGATCCTGCCGCGCTCCTTGCGGTGGTAGGTGATCGCGAAGCGGTGCGCCTCGTCGCGGATCCGCTCCAACAGGTGACGCGCCGCGCTGTGCCGCGGCAGCGGGATGGGCTCGAGCGCTCCGGGCACGAAGAGCCGCTCGTCGGTGGCCTTGGCGCGCGCGCCGCCGGCCGAGCGCGCCTTGGCCAGGCCGACCATCGCGACCTCCCAGGCGCTGGCCTCGTCGCGCGCCTCCAGGGCCTTGGCGAGCTGCTGCGCGCCGCCGTCGATCACGACGAGGTCGGGCAGGTCGTCGTCCTCGACTCCACGGCGCAACGAGCGGCCGACGACCTCCTTCATCGAGGCGAAATCGTCCTGGCCTTCGACGCCGCGCACCTGGAAGCGCCGGTAGCCGGCACGATCGGCGTGCCCGCGGCGGAAGCGCACGCGGCTCGCGACCACGTTCGAGCCCTGGAAGTTCGAGACGTCGAAACAGTCGATGACCTCGGGAGCGCCGTCGAGGGCGAGGATCTGCGCGAGCTCGTCGAGCGCGGCCTCCTCGCCGGCGCGTTCGCTCTCGGCCTGCACCAGCTCGGCCCGCGCGTTCTCGCCGGCGATGCCCAGCATGCGCGCGCGCTCGCCGCTCTTCGGCGCGAGGATCGCGACATCGCCGCCGAGCGCGACGCGCAAGAGCTCGGGTTCGGACGGCAGGCATGGAACGACGATTTCCGCCGGCACTGCGCGTCTTCCGGGCGCGTACAGGGCCGTGAGCACGACGTGCAGCAGCTCCTCGTCGGGCAATTGCGACCGGAACACGTGCGCGCGGCTCTCGTGCATGCGCCCCTCGCCGAAGGACAGACGGTGAACGACCGCCGCGTCGCCGGCGCGCGCGAGCCCGAGCACGTCGCGGCGCACGTCGTCCTTGGGCCGCACGCCCTGACCTTCGACCGTGCGCGACAGCGCGGTGAGCCGATCGCGCCAGCCCGCCGCGCGCTCGTACTCGAGCGCGTCGGCCGCGGAACGCATGCGCGCCTCGAGATCGGCGCGCACGTCCTCGACGTCGCCCGAGAGGATGCGGGCGGCCTTGTCCACGAGCGCCGCGTACTCCCCGGCCGAGATGAGGCCCACGCACGGCGCGCTGCACAGGCCGATCTGGTGCTTCAGGCACGGCCGCGAGCGGTTGTTCAGCACGTGGTCCGGACAATCGCGCAACGGCACGATGCGGTGCAGGTCGCTGAGCGTCTTGCGCAGGGCGCCGCTCGAGGCGAACGGCCCGAAGAAGCGCGCGCGACCGCCCTCGCGACCGACGTCGGGGTTCTTCGCGCGCACGAACTTGAGGCGCGGGAAGGCGTCGGACAGGTCGATGCGCAGCATGCGGAACGACTTGTCGTCCTTCAGCCGCACGTTGTGCGGCGGCTTGTGCGTCTTGATCAGCGTGTCTTCGAGCAGCAACGCCTCCTGCTCGGTGCGCGTGACGATCGTCTCGACCGTGCGCGCTTCCGCGTCGAGGAAGCGGATCTGCCAGCGCCCGTCGCCGCCCGACCGGTAGGTGCGCACGCGGTCGCGCAGCCGCGCCGACTTGCCGACGTAGAGAACGGCCCCGGACACGTCGCGGAACAGGTAGACGCCGGGCTGCTCGGGGATCGAGCCCAGGTCGATGTCGGGGTTCCAGGCCAGTTGGGACATGCGTGCCGGTCCTGGATCCTCGGGTGGCGGACGGGCGGCGTAAAGGCACGACAAGGGAGCACCTCGAACCCGGGAACCGGCTTCGAAGCGCAGGCGCAGCGCTCTCCGCCACTGGAATCCGCGATCCCGGGTGTATGCTCGATGGGCCGGGATGGACTCCCGCACCACCCATGAAAACACTCCTCGCCCTCGGATTCCTCGCGCTCGGGTCCCTCGCCGTCGTGGGCTTCAAGAGCCCCGCCGCCGACGGCATCCAGCCCGGGGCCGAAGCTCCGCCGCTGAACGCCAAGACGTGGTTCAACCACATCGGTCGCCCGCTGGAACTCGACAACCTGGGCGGCAACGCCGTCCTCGTGGAGTTCTGGGCCACCTGGTGAGGCCCCTGCCGTGGGGCGTGGCCTCACCTCCAGGAAATGAACGATGAATTCGCCGCGCAGGGGCTCGTCGTCGTCGCCGTCTCGGACGAGGACGCGAAGCTCGTGTCGGACTACGTCGACTCGATGGGGATCACGCTCCCCGTCGCGTCGGGTTCGCGGGCCAGCGGCGCGTACGGGGTCAAGGGCATCCCGCACAGCGTCCTGATCGACACGCAGGGCAAGGTCGCCTGGTCGGGAAGCCCTTATGAACTCTCCAAGGGCACGGTCAAGGAAGTCCTGAAGGGCGCGAAGAAGCGCTCGACCAACTTCCTCGCCATTCCGGTCGAGAAGGAACCCGAAGGGCGGCTCGCCGCTCCGGCCAAGTCGATGGCCTCCGGCAACCCGGGCAAGGCTCTCTCCGCGCTGCGCGCGATCTCGGACGATGCGAAGTCGACAGAAGCCGAGAAGGTCGGCGCGACCACGCTGATCGCCGCGATCGACGAGCACGTGAAGCTGCTCAACGACCAGGCCGAGGGTTTCGTCGGCGCGCGCGACGTGCTCAAGGGCCTGACCGTGTTCGACGCCCTGGCGAAGGAATTCTCCGGTCCGATCGGCGACGCGGCCAAGAAGCGCGCCGAGGACATCCGCAAGGACGAGAAGCTCGCCAAGGAGATCGCTGGCGCCGAGGCGCTCGCCCGGGCTCAGGAACAGGCGGCCAAGCTCGGTTCGGGCAAGGCCAAGGCCAAATTCCAGGAAGTGGTCGACAAGCACAAAGGCACGCGCGCGGCGGAACGCGCGGCCTCGATGCTGCGCGGCAAGAAGAGCTGAAACCGCCGCGACGGGCATGCACGCCGGGCCGTGGAGCGCGAGGCTCCGCGGCCCGGCTCGCATCGAGGGGTGACGTTCGAGGCCGGGGTGCGAGCCCGCGAGATCGGCGAGTCGGGGGGGGCTGCGTCTGGGCACTCGACGAGCGAGCCGGGCTCGGACCGAGAGAACCCAGAAGCACGGGTGGTCCGGAGCGCAGGCGCTCCGGATTAGCGCTTGAGCAGGATCTCCTCGAGCTTCTGCAGGCGGTTGCGCGACTTCGCGGCCTCCTCGAAGCGCAGCTCCTGTGCCGCGTGCAGCATGTCGGCGCGCACCTTCTCGACCTCGCCGCGGAGCTTGTCGGCCGGCCAGCTCCAGGCGTCTTCGAGTGCGCCGCCCTGCTTGCTGCCTTTCTTCTTCCGGCCGCCGTCCTCGGGGAGTTCAGCGACCTCGACGTAGTCCATCTCGTACAGCGACTCGATCGAGTCGCGGATCGGCTTCAGGATCGTCTTCGGCGTGATGCCGCGCTCCTGGTTGTAGATCACCTGGCGCTTGCGCCGGCGCTCGACCTCGCCCATCGCGGTCGCCATCGAGTCCGTGACCTTCTCGGCGTAGAAGATCACGCGGCCTTCGACGTTGCGCGCCGCGCGGCCGCACGTCTGGATCAGGGACGTCGTGGAGCGCAAGAAGCCCTCCTTGTCCGCGTCGAGGATGCCGACCAGCGCGACTTCGGGCAGGTCGAGCCCTTCGCGCAGGAGGTTGATGCCGATCAGGACGTCGAATTCCCCCAGTCGCAAGTCGCGCAGGATCGCCGCGCGCTCGATCGCGTCGATCTCCGAGTGCAGGTAGCGCACGCGCACGCCCAGCTCCGCGTAGTACGTCGTCAGCTCCTCCGACATCCGCTTCGTCAGCGTCGTCACGAGCACGCGCCAGCCGGCGGCGACGACGCGCCGGATCTCGTGCAGGAGGTCGTCGACCTGCGTGCGGGCTGAGCGCACCTCGATCTCGGGATCCAGGAGGCCCGTGGGGCGCACGACCTGTTCGGCGATGCGGCCCACGCTGTGCCCCATCTCGTACGCGGACGGCGTGGCCGACACGTAGACGCACTGCCGCACCAGCTTCTCCCACTCCTCGAAGCGCAGCGGACGGTTGTCGAGCGCGCTGGGCAGGCGGAATCCGTGCTCGACCAGCGTCTCCTTGCGGGCGCGGTCGCCGCGGTACATGCCGCCGACCTGCGGCACGGACACGTGGCTCTCGTCCACGAACACGATCCAGTCCTCGGGGAAGTAGTGGAGGAGCGTGAAGGGCGACTCGCCCGGCGCACGGCCGTCCATCCAGCGCGAGTAGTTCTCGATCCCGTTGCACACGCCGGTGGCCTTGAGCATCTCGAGGTCGTGGCGGGTGCGCTGCTCTAGGCGCTGCGCCTCGAGCAGGCGCTTCTGCGAGCGCAGCACCTCCAGACGCTCGTCCAACTCGACCGCGATGCCCTCGATCGCCTTCTGCAGGCGGTCCGCCGGCGCGACGTAGTGGTTCGCCGGGAAGATCGTCATCGTCTCGCGGTCGCCCAGCACCTCGCCGCGCAGCGGATCGACCTCCACGAGGCTCTCGATCTCGTCGCCGAACAGCTCGATGCGGATCACCCGATCCTCTTCGTAGGCCGGGAAGACCTCGATCACGTCGCCGCGCGCGCGGAACGTGCCGCGGCGGAAGTCGGTGTTGTTGCGCGCGTACTGCATGCGCGTCAGGGCGCGCAGGAGGTCCTCGCGCTCCAGGCTCTGGCCGCGCGTGAGCGAGAGCGCCATGCCGGCGTAGTTCTCCGGGGATCCGAGGCCGTAGATGCACGACACCGACGCGACGATGATCACGTCGCGCCGCTGGAGCAGGCTGCGCGTGGCCGAGTTCCGCAGGCGCTCGATGCCCTCGTTGCGGCTCGCGTCCTTCTCGATGAACGTGTCCGTGGAGGGCACGTAGGCCTCGGGCTGGTAGTAGTCGTAGTAGCTGACGAAGTACTCGACCGCGTTCTTCGGGAAGAGCTCCTTGAACTCGGAGAAGAGCTGCGCCGCGAGCGTCTTGTTGGGCGAGAGGACGAGAGTCGGCCGGTTCACCTTCTCGATGGTCGCGGCCATCGTGAACGTCTTGCCCGAGCCGGTGATGCCGAGGAGGGTCTGGTGCCGCGCGCCCTCGAGCAGCCCGCGCGCGAGCTTCTCGATCGCCTGGGGTTGATCCCCCATCGGCTGGAACGGACAGACGAGTTCGAAGCGGTCGGTCATGGCCTGTTGCGCGTGCTGGGCGCGCGCTCAGCGGTCGGTGACGCCCCCGCTGCCACCTCGGCGCGGGTCGCTGACGGCGACCGGCATCCCCCCGACACGGTCCACGAGGATCGCCTGGACGGAGCCGAAGTGGAGGACGGTGCGCTTCACGGGCTGACCGAAGCGCTTCTCGAGAGATTCCACGGTGCGCGCGTCGAACTCGGGCTCGAAGACCGTCTCGGCGGGACTCCACTGCTGGTGCAGGCGCGGCGCCTTCACCGCGTTCTCGAGCGACTCCCCCAGGACGAGGACGCGCAGCAGCACCTGGGTCACCGCCGTGATGATGCGCGGTCCGCCGGGGCTCCCGATCACGATCACGTTCGCGTGACCGCCCGCGCGCACGACCGTCGGCGTCATCGAGGAGAGAGGGCGCTTGCCGGGCCTCACCGCGTTCGCTTCTCCGCCCACCAGGCCATAGACGTTCGGCTTCCCGCCGGCCGGCGCGAAGTCGTCCATCTCGTCGTTCAAGAGGAACCCGCCGCCGCGCACGAGGATCCCCGAACCGAAGGTCGTGTTGAGCGTCGTGGTCAGGCTCACCGCGTTGCCGTCGTAGTCGAGGACGGAGAGGTGGGTCGTCTCTCCGCCCTCGCGCGCCACGCGAGTGGGCGCGACGGTCGTTCTCGCGACTTCCCCGATCGCCACGCGACGCGCGGCGATCGCGGTCGGCGCGAGCAGTTCGGCGACGGGCACGGTCGCGAAGTCGGGGTCGCCCAGGTGCTCGGCACGATCCGCGAACGCGCCGCGCAGGGCCTCGATCCACCAGTGCGCCATGCGATCGGAGAGCCCCGGGTCGTCGCCGCCCGGCGGGCGATCCGTCTCGAAGCGACGCGCGGCGACCGCCCGGTCGCGCTCGGGATCGAGCGGCAGGCCTTCGAGAACTCCGAGAGTCTGCAGCAGCGCAACCCCGCCGGAGCTCGGGGGCGGCATCGTCACGATCTCGTTCCCGCGGAACCAGCCGACGAGCGGCGCGCGATCGCGCACCACGTAGCCGCGCAAGTCGGCGTGCACGATCCACCCCGCGCCGTACCCGGAACCGATCGCGCCGCCCTTGTCGCGCGACGGAATGGCCTCGAGCGCCAGCGCGCCGACGATCGCGTCGGCGACCGGACCCGTGTAGAACGCCCCTGGACCGTCGCTCGCGAGACGCTCGAGCGTACGCGCGAGCTCGGGCTGCACCAGGCGATCCCCGACCTGCAGCGGCTTCCCGCGCGGGAAGAAGAGCTGGCGCGCGGCGTCGTTGAATTCCTCGTAGACGCCCGGTTGGGCGAGATCCCGGGCGAGCCAGGCGTCGACCGCGAACCCCTCGCGCGCCAGGGCGATCGCCGGGGCGGCCACGAGCTCGAAGGGCAGGCGACCGAAGCGGCGGTGCAGCTCGAAGAGTCCCGCGGGCGAGCCGGGCACGGCCACGGAGATCGGACCGCGCGTCGAGCGCTCGGGGACCGGCTGGCCGTCCGCGCCGAGGTAGATCTCCGGGCGCGCCGCGGCCGGCGCGACCTCGCGGAAGTCGAGCGCCACGGAGAGCCCCGTGTGCGGCACCCACAACGCGAAACCGCCGCCACCGAGGTTGCCGGCCTGCGGGTAGACCACGGCCAGCGCCAGCGCGGTCGCCACGGCCGCGTCGGCGGCGTTCCCGCGGCGCCGCAGCATGGAGAGCCCGATCTCGGTCGCGGCCGGGTGCTCGCTCACGACCGCGCCCTGCTGCGGCGGATCCCACTCGGCTTCGCGGCCGATCTCCGCCGGCCCGCTGCAAGCCACGGCCAGGGCCATGGTCGCCAGTCCCAGGCACGCGGCGCGCCCGGTCCGCGGAGCGCGGAACGGCCCCGACGTCGGCAGGTCGCGGCTCACCGCCCGACCTGGTCGCGGATCTCCTCGATCTTGACGCCGCGCGACTTCAGGTAGTTCACGGACGACAGGATCGCGGCCTCGTCGCCCTCGATCTCGACCGCCACGAGAGCCATCGTGTCCGTGATGCTCGCCGCGCGGATGTTGGGCACGACGCCGAACTTCTCCCCCAGCGTGTGGCTGATGATCGGTTCGGAGATCAGCTCCTGGGGGAACGTGCAGAAGTACTTGTGGAGGGCCATCGGCTAAGGAAGAGGGGCGTCGGAGGACCTCTCCCGGGCGCGAGCGGAACGCTCGGCGAAGAGGGCGAGCATGCATCCCAACACAAGCACGATTCCCGCCGCAAGCACCGGCGAGTACGGGCTGCGTGTGCGCGGGTCGATGTCGGCCGAGCCGGCCGCGTCGTAGATCGCGGGATGGCGCAGCCAGTCCACGCCGGCGCACTCGGCCAGGAGGGTCGCGGGCGAGGCGTCGAGGAGCCGCGCGGTCGCGCCGCCCGGCCAGGGCGCGCCCAGCACCGCCCCCGCCACGGGCGCGAAGATCAGGCTGGCCGAAAGGCCCGCGAGCACCGCGGACACCGCGAAGGTCCGCGCACGCGGCAACCAGCGTCCGAGCGCGAACCCCAGAGCGAAAAGACCGCTCGCGGCGAGCGCGGCCCCGAGGGGCGTGTCGAGGTCACGCGCACCCAGCGCGTCCACCGCCACCAGGACGAGCATCCAGGCGCCGGGAATCGCCGCCCCATGCGGCCAGGCCGGCAGCCGCGAGCCGCCGGCCAGCGCCCCGACCGGTGCAGCCACGAGCGCGATCCAGACGAGGAACGCGACCGGGTCGGGCTCGCCGCGCGAGCCGGGGAGAGCTCCGGGCAACGCGAGCGCGGCCAGCGCGAGCGCAACGACCAGATGGCGCGCGTGGTCCGGCGCGCGACCGGCCGACGACGCGCCGCGCGCTCGGCCGTGGTCCGCGGCCGGCGTCACGGGCAGAAGCGGAAGCGCCGTCCGTTGCTGAGGTTGAAGCCCGCGCCGCCGGCGGCCGGGTTCCGGTACCAGAGTTGGAAGGACCACGTCGAGCTGGGCGTGATCTGCGTCAGCGAGCCGCTGTTGAAGTTGAGCGGGTAGGAAGCCGTGCCGAGAGCGTCGGTCTGGAGGACACCCAGGCGCGTGATCGGATTGCCGATGCAGCGGAAGCCGTTCCCGAACGGGACCTGGGTCTCGTTGGGGCCGTAGAAATAGAGCGCGCTCACGTTGGGCGGCGCGTCGTAGGCGATCAGCACGAGGTTGTTCGTCGACAGGCTCAGCGTCCCCGCGCTGTCCATGAGCGCGCCGGCGCCGACCGTGTTCGGCGAGGTCTGGCAGAAGTTGACGGCGAAGCACTCGCACGAGTCGGGCACCTGGTTCCCGTTGGTGTCGGTCGCGGTGCCGTTGGCGATGTCCGTCGTGTCCGCGATCCCGTTGCCGTTGCAGTCGACGATCGGTAGGCGCAGGTCGGTGAACACGGGCCGGTGGTCCGAAGCGATGTTCGTGACGCCCGCGACCCCTCCGGCGAACCCGACGCATTCGGGCGGCTGAGCGAGCGCGGGGTTCGAGCCCGAGATGAAGATCGAGGAGAGGCGCAGCGTGGCGATGCTGTCCTGCCAGACGAGGTAGTCGAGCTTCGAGCCCGAGCTGTGGCTGGCGTCGCTTCCCGAGAAGAAGTTCACCGCGGAATCGGGCGTGGAATCCGTCAGGTCGCGATCGGGACCGTCCGTCGCGCCGCCGATGTTGAGCGCGCTGGCGAGCCAGCTGACCGGCCCACGCGTCGCGCCGTTCGCAGCCTCGTCCTCGTTCCAGTCGCCGCCCATGACGACCGGCGTGTTCAGCGGGAGGACCTGGGTCGCGGCCGGCGAGTCCGAGATGCGATTCAGAGGATCGGGAACGAGGCCTCCGTTGCCCCCGTACCAGTACTGGACGACGTAGCTGACGTTCTGCGCGGCCGCGACGCGCTGGTCGTGGTCGCTCGTCGCGCTGCCGGACTTCAGGTGGGCACAGCCGACCACGACGTTGCCGGCGTACGTGGCGTTCGGCAGGTCGATCTCCGCGAACATGAAGCCCCGGATCCCGCCGTCGCCGCCGGGCGCCCAGGCGGAGCTCGCCGCGACGGTCGGCACGTCGGAGATCGTGGACTTCGTGTCGCCGTTCAGGTCCGCGAACGGGAAGCGCGACAGGATGACGTTGCGATTGAAGCCGTCGTTCTCGCTGGAGACGAACGTGTAGGGCAGGTCATAGCTGGGCGCGTACTTCCGAACCCACGAGGTGACGGGCGCATTGCCGTTGAAGGAGTCGTTCCCGCCGCGCAGGAAGTACCCGATCGTCGTCGTGAGCTCCGCGACCGAGTCGATGCCCGAACCCGTCCCGTTGCCGCTGTTGTCGGCCGTCTCCTCGAGGAGCAGCACGTCGGGCTTGATGGCCGCGACCAGGCGTGCCAGCGCGCACCAGGAGTTGTTGCCCTCGACCTTGGGCTGGCTGGAACAGATGCCGTCCTGGACGTTGTAGGTCATGACGCGCAGATCGGCTGCGTCGACCTTGCCCCACTGCGCGCCAGCGGGATTCCACTGTGCCGCTGCGGACGTCGAGAGGAGGAACAGGAGCGCGCCGAGGGCGCCGATGCGGAGTTCGTTCATGGCTGGGCCGGGACTTCGTGCGCGAGCACCTGATCCCAGTATAGAGCCCGCGGCCGCGCCATGTGGCTCCAGCTCGGAGCCCCGTCGTGGAAGTCGATCAGCCGAACTGGATCCCCTGCGCCAGAGGCATCTCGCGCGACCAGTTGATCGTGTTCGTCTGCCGCCGCATGTAGGCCTTCCAGGCGTCGGACCCCGACTCGCGGCCGCCGCCCGTCTCCTTCTCGCCCCCGAAGGCGCCGCCGATCTCGGCGCCGCTCGTGCCGATGTTCACGTTGGCGATGCCGCAATCGGAGCCCCAGGCGGACAGGAAGCGCTCCGCGTGGCGCACGCTCTGCGTGAAGATCGCGGACGAGAGGCCCTGGGGCACGGCGTTGTGCTTCGCGATGCCCTCGTCGAGGTCCCGGGCCTTGATGACGTACAGGATCGGCGCGAACGTCTCGCTTTGCACGGTCGGCATCGCGTTGTCGGCGATCACGAGCGCGGGCTTCACGTAGTGGCCGCCCTTGAGCCGTCCGCGCAGGTTCATCACCTGCCCGCCGTAGATGACCTTGCCACCCTCGGCCTTCACGCGCTTCAGCGCCTCCTGCATCGCGTCCACGGCGGATGCGTCGATCAGGGGACCGCACAGCGTGCCCTTGGCCAGCGGATCGCCGACCTGGATCGATCCATAGGCGTGCACGAGGCGGCGCTCGACGCCGGCTGCGAGCTTCGGGTGCACGAGCAGGCGCCGCGTGCTCGTGCAGCGCTGACCGGCGGTGCCCACGGCGCCGAAGAGGATCGCCGGCAGCGCGAGGTCGAGATCGGCGTCCTCCATCAGCAGGATCGCGTTGTTGCCGCCGCACTCCAGGATCGTGCGACCGAAGCGGCCCGCGACGCGCGCGGCGCAGATCTTGCCGATGCGCGAGCTGCCCGTGAACGACACGAGCGGCAGGCGCTCGTCGTCGAAGAAGCGGCTGCCGACGTCGTCGTTCGTGCCGATCACGAGACCGACCAGCGCTCCGAAGCCGTCGGGCTCGAGCACCTCGCGCGCGATGTTGGTCATCGCGATCGCGGTGAGCGGCGCCTTCGGGCTGGGCTTCCACACGCAGGCGTCGCCGCAGACGAGAGCCAGCATCGCGTTCCAGGCCCAGACCGCGGCCGGGAAGTTGAAGGCGGTCACGATCCCCACCGGCCCCAGGGGATGCCATTGCTCGCGCATCGAGTGCAGCGGGCGCTCGCTGTGCATCGAGAGGCCGTAGAGCTGCCGCGAGAGTCCGGTCGCGAAGTCGGCGATGTCGATCGCCTCCTGCACCTCCCCCAGGCCTTCCTGGAGGATCTTGCCGACCTCGAGCGTCACGAGGCGGCCGAGCTCGTCCTTGCGCTCGCGCAGCTTCTCGCCGATCCGGCGCACGTACTCGCCGCGCTTCGGGGCCGGGACCATGCGCCAGCGCAGGAACGCCTCGTGCGCCGCGGCCACGACCGCGTCGTAGTCGGCGCTCTTCGCCATCCGGACGCGGCCCAGCACTTCGCCGGTCGCCGGGTTCTCGCTCACGAGCAGCTCGCCCGCGGTCTTCCGCCAGCGGCCGTCGTACGCGCCGGGGTGATTCGTCTGGATGCCGAGGTGGGTCAGGTTGGCCATGGTGCGCGGAGCCTAGCGGGCCGGATCCCACGACGCAGCCCCGACACGCCCGGATCCGCCGGAGCGCCTCGCCGTCGCTCCCGGCGCCGAGCTCGACGGTTCGCGGCGCCCCTCCCCAGCGGTGTCCACGGCGTGAGATTCGGAGCCGGCGGCCACACTCGGGACGGAGGAGGAGGGGGTCGGTCCAGGATCCGGAACCACCCGGTCCCGACGGGAATTTCGTTCCGACCACCGAGAAGCGCCGTCCTCGCCTGCAGGCCACCCATCCGTCGGTTAAGATCCGAGCAACGCCGCAGGAACGGGGCGCGTCACCGGAACCGATCGCCGAGAGCCTTCATGCACTGCCTGAAGACCACCATTTGGACCCGAACGGCCCTGATCGCGGCCGCGGTCCTGGCCCCTCCGAGCCACGCGCAGACGGTCCTCGTGGCTGGCGCGGGTCCGGGTGAAGACCGACTCGTCGTCCTCGACCTGGCGGGGGCTCCCGCGTGGACGCCGGCGTGGGGCCAGGCGATCGAGCTCCTGCCCGTCGATTCCAGCGCGCGCACTCCGCTCGACGATCTCGCGACGACCCGGCCGCGCCTGCGCACGGACGTGCAGAACGCGTCGCGTCTCGAGCTCCCGAACGGTGCCGGATCCATCTACCACCATCGCCGGACCGTCCCCGACGTCGGGTGGGTCTACGGTTGGTTCCACGTCGATCCCGCCGGGGTTCCGCACCTGCTCTACGAGCTGCCGCAGCCGATCGACACGCCGATCGACCCGTTCCTCGCGCGAGTGGCGGTGGCTCGCGACGGGTCGAGCGTGCTCGTGGCCACGCGCCTCGAGGCCGGCGGCGACCTCCTGGAGCTCGCGCTCGACGGCAGCGCGCCGCGCACGCGCACGTCCGCCTCGCCGCCGCTCGAGGTGCTGCCGAACGGTCTGGGGTTCGGCGCCGGCTTCGCCCTCGCCGTGTGCCGCGATCGCGTGTTGCGCTGGACGACGGGCGTCGAGGGCGATGCGCAGGTGGTGCCCTTCGCCGAGATCGCGACGTGGTTCGGCGACGGGCTCGCCATCAGCGCCAACGGCATGTACGCCACCTGCGTCGGTGCCGAGCAGGGCCCCGAGGCCTCGCGCCCCTTCGTGGTGGCGGCAAGCGGGACGGCGTTGCCGGCGGGCTCGACCCGGACGCGCTACGCGGGCAGCGGCGCGGCGCCCGAGACGCTCGACGGACCCTGGCTCGCGGTGAGCGACGACGGCGCTCGCGTGGCCTGGCGCGCATTCGGCACCGGCGCCTACCGCGGCGAGTTGTACGTGGGCACGGCCGCGGTCCAACCGGCGCCCGCCGAACAGGTCACGCGCACCGAGGTCTTCGAACCCTACCTCGACGAGGTCGCGGTCTTCATGTTCCTGCCCGGCGGCCGGCTGCTGTTTGCCGCGGGCGAAGCGCCCACCACGTCCGGCGCCGGAATCCAGCAGGCCGACCTGTTCCTGATGGACCCGGCCTTGGGGGCCGCTTCGACACGGAACCTGACGAACTCGTCGGGGAATCCGGTGCCCCCGTTCCTGCAGCAGCCGGCCCTGAATCCGGAGCGCATCCTGTGGGCTCCGGAGGCACAGTCCTACCTGCTCACGCTACCGGCGACCCCCACGCAGCACGGGCGACTCCTGCGGGTCGGGCCCCAGGGCGTCGACATGCTCCAGGACGAAGCGGCGGGGCTCCCGCTCGTCGAGCGATCCGGGACCGACCTCGTGCTCGCGCTCGCGGACGAGAACCCGGACGATCAGGAATTCAAGCGCTGGCCGGCGACGCTCCTCGGCCAGGATCTCGACGTGGCCTCCGCCGTGGACGAGCGCGCGCTCGACCTCGTCATCGGCCCGGGTGGTCGCGGCGTGCTGGTCACGGAGGAGAACAACGGGGTGCAGTCCCTGTGGCGCGTCACGATCGGGACGGGCACGGCGCTCCGACTGCGCTCGTGGGCGCAGGGGTTCGGGCCGGCCGTCACGTTCCTGCCCGATGGCACGATCGTGGCGACGCTCGACAGCGGCACCGGCACGGTCGTCGGCGCCTGGCCCCCGGCGAGCCGCATGGTGCGGCTCCTGTCGAGCACGACGCGCGCGGCGGTCCTGCCCGGCGGCGCGCGCTGACCGGCGGACACAGCGCCCTCCGAGCACGCGCGGAACGACCGGCGCGGCCTGTCGCGGGTCAGGGTTTCTTCGCGGACTTCTCCGGGATTCCGAAGAGCGCCACCCCGGCCTGTTCGTGGTCGAACATCTTCTCGTGGTCGTGGCCGACGCCCAGGGCCTCCACCTTGCGCCACGCGAACGGCCAGCCCTTCTCGCGGGCGAGCGCTTCCCCGGCGGCGAATGCGGCCCGGTTGCGTTGCAGCCGCCCGGGACCTTGCGCCATCGCCGGCGCGCTCGTGTCGAGCCACTCGTCCTCGTGGTCGTCCGCGGTCCCGAGGTAGAGCGTGAGCGGGGCCGCGAGGTAGCGCTTCAGGACGTCGTCGCTCGACAGCACTTCGGGAAGCTTCCCGAATCCGTAGCCGAACTCGGCATCGCGCGCGGGGAACAGCGCCGAACCGGCGTTCGCGGCGACGATGCGTTCCGCGCCCGTGTCCTGGAAAGCGGCCATGCGCACGCAGAACTGACCGCCGGCACTGTGACCGATCAGCCAGTGCTTCATCCCGGGCTTCGCCTCGCGCTCCCGGATCGCGCGCGCGATCTTCGGCACGTAGGCATAGGTCCAGTCCTTCGCATCGGCCGCGGTCCCGTCCTCCTTCAAGATCCCCCCGCGCTGGTAGGCGCGCGACGGAAACCGTTCGGCGTCGAAACGCGGCGCGACGACGAGCATGTGGAAGCGCTCGCCCATGCCGACGGCGTGGTCGCGGTACTCGTCGGCGTTGCGGTTCACGCCGTGGAAGACCATGAGCATCCGCTCGCCATCCCAGTCCTTCGGCTTGTGCGCGTACACCTCGAGCTTCACGCCGTCGATGTCGAGTTCGATCCGCGAGGCACCGAGGGCCAGCGGGTCCGCGGCGGATCCGAGCAGGAACAGGAGCGTTGCGATCATCGTTGGAAGTCCAGGGTCACTGTTTCGCGGGCTTGCCCGCGCGGCGGACGCCCTTCGCCTGCTTGCGCAGACGATCCAGGGCGGAGGAGACGAGACCGTCGGTGTCGGAGGTGAAGGAGGTCGGCGTGGGCACGAACGGCACCTTGGGCGGCAGGCCGACGTCCTCGATCGGCTTGCCCGAAGGGTCGAGGTCGTTCCAACGCGGCACGTTCACCAGGATGCCGCCGCCCGCGTCGAGCTGCTCGGGATTCCCGCTGGCGCCGGCGGTCGATTCCCCCATCGTCGTCACGTTCGTGCACGTCGCGAGCATCGCCGCGAACGACTCGGCCGAGCTCATCGTGCGCCGGCCCTGGAGCACGGCGACGGGCTGGCTCCAGCGCCACGGTCCGCGCGGCTCGAGCGTGCGCGGGTTCGGAGAACCGAGCGCGGTGCGCTTCGCGGGATCGGACCGGTACTGGCTCTGCGCGTACACGCGCTTCTTGTCGGCGAAGCGCCCGGCCATCTTCTGCGCCATCGTCTCGTCGCCGCCGCCGTTCATGCGCACGTCGAGGACGAGCGCCCAGCAGTCTCCGACCTCCTCGAGCGCGGCGTCGAACGCGTCGACGGCGCCCGCGTCCGTGAGACCGAACGTGCCGATGTAGCCGATGCCGTCCTTCGTGCGCCCCACCGCGACCTGCCGGGAGGGATCCGCGAGCGTCCCGATCACGGCTTGCGTCCCCGACCAGGACGCATTCAGCGGGCGCGCGCGCTGGTACGGCGCGCACAACTCGCCGTCGGCCTTCACCCAGGCGTGCAGGTCGCGCAGGTTCTCGATGCACAACGCGATCGCGGTGCCCGCTTCCCAGGTGGTCTTCGAGGCTTCGGCCAGCGGGCGGTACGTGGCCTTGGCCGCATCCCAATCGACATCGGGCCGCAGACCGAACTTGGCGTACACGGCGTCGAAGCGCGCCCAGGCCGCGTCGAACGCAGCGGTGGCGGTCGCGGGATCGAGCGCGGTATCGGGCGGGAAAGTGCGCTTCTCGAACGCGGCCATGTACTGCACCGAGTTCTTGGTGTCGTCGATCGCGAGGAAACGGCGCGGGCCCTGCTTCGTGTCGCAGTCGAGGACCAGAGCACCAGGATCCGGCACGGCCGGAAATCCGTCCGCCTGCCAGCTGCCGCCCATCTTCTGCAGCGCGATGCGGCGCGCGGCGAGCATCGCGGTCGCGGGCCCCGGCCCCGTCACGCGCGTGACGGGGAAGAGCTCGGGGAACTTCGCCGGATGGAAGCGCACCCACACGGCGGAGACCATGCTCCCGCTGGCCGAGATGCGGCCCGTGATCGAGGCCGGCTTGTCGGGGAGGATCACGGCCCACACGGGGTTCTTCTCGTGCACGCCGAGGACGACGGTCGACTCCCCGAACACGATCGACATCTCGCCGCCGCGCACGAACTCGAGGCCGCTGACGCGCCACACGTCGCCTGGGCCCGAGGACCAGTCGAGCGCCACGAGGGGTCCCTTCCGCACGAGATCGTGGCGGTAGCGCGCGTCGAACGTCGGGTCGCCGGCGTGCGCGCGTGTGGCCGCGCCCGCGAGCGCGAGGATCGTGAGCAGCCCGACTGCGAAGTGCGTCCTTGCCATCGCCAGAGCCTAGAACACCGCCGGGGCCCGATGCGAGGTGCGCCCTAGTCCGGCTCCCCGGTCAACACCCACGCCGCCCAGTCCCGCGGCGAGTACCGTGGCGATCCGTTCTCGTCCCGCGATTCCCTCAGCATCCGCTTGGCCTCCCACAGGGCCTGGTGCTTGGGCTTCTTCTGGATCCACAGGCGCCGGTAGAAGTCCGTCATCAGCTCGCGCGTCGCCTCGTCGGGCACCTTCCACAGGCTCGTGATGACGCTCCGCGCGCCGGCCATGTGCAGAGCGCGCTGCAGGCTCGCGACGCCCTGCCCGGCGCGGCGCACGCCGACGTTCGTGTCGCAGGCCGAGAGGACTGCGAGCTCGCAACCGGAGAGGTCGAGAGCCGCGATCTCCTGCGCCGTCACGAGACCGGGGATCCGTCCGAGTCCATCCGCGGGCAGGTTCGCGCCCGCGAGCGCGAGTCCGGACAGGAGAAGCGGGCTGGACCCGCGCGCGCGCACGTCGTCGCCCAGCCCGCCCGCTGCCAAACCGCTCGCCGCATCCGCGCGGTCCTCCGACGAGCGCACCGACTCGGGAGCGAACCAACCGTGGGTCGCGACGTGGAGCCAGCGTGCGTTCGGAGCGAGTTCGACGAGGCTCTCGCGCGACGCGGCCCGGCGCGTGAGCACGCGCGCCGGGGCCTCCGCGCCGAAGGCGTCCTCGAAGTACTGTCCGATCGCGCGCACCTCGTCGCGCGTGGCGGGCAGCGTCGCGAAGCCGCGCTCCCAGGCTCCGCCGCGCAGGACCCCCGCGGCGCTGCCCGCGCGCGCGGCGGAAGCCAGCACCGGCCCGCCCGTCAGCGCTGCATCCTCCACGTCCTCGGGTTCGGAATCGAACGCCGGGTGGCCCAGCGCGAGCAGGGCGTCGGGCCGCGGCGCGGCGGCGCGCGGAGCGAGCAACTCGAGCAGCGAGGCCCGCACTTCCACGCGCAGCACGTCGCCGAGCAACGCCTCGCTGCCGCTCGCCCCGCCCCAGGCCTCGCCAGCGGGCAGCGCATCCAGCGGCACCGTGTGCAGGACGTCGTCCAGCGCCACGATCGCGCGGTCGGCGCCCAGCAGCGCGGAGCGCAGCGGATCCAGCACGAGCTCGCGCAGCTCCGCGCCGCGACGCGTGAGCTCCGTGCGCGGGTCCGCGCCGCCGGCGAGCCCGCGCTCGGCCGAGACCTGCGCCGAACGGCGCCAATCCTCGACCGCGCTCGCGATCCGATCGATTCGCCCCAGTTCGTGCCGCGTCAGGACGGGAGCTCCACCGCCGTTTCCCTTCCGCAGCACGAAGGCGCACAGCGAGTTCACGCCCGCGGCTGCGACGGGCCGAGCCGAAACGAGAGTCTGCGACTCGTAGCGCAGCCACGACACGAGCGCGTCGCGCGGCCCGAGCACGGCGGCGAGCGCATCGAGGTCGGGATCGAGAGTTTTCGACCCGCCCGCGTGAGCCGCTCCGCGCAACACCAGGTCCCGCTGCGCGCCGTCGAGCTCGGCCCGCGCCGCGTCGAGGTCCTCGGCCCGGCCGCCGCTCTGGGCCCGACGGGTGAGCTCGGCGCTGGCGGCGCGCACACGGCGGCGGAGCCCCTCGAACGCAGGATCGGAGACCGCGCCGACGCCGATACGGGCCGAGGCGAGCGCGGTCGAACGGCTCTGCTCGACCAGCAGGAAGGCGTCGCGGTTCAGCGCGGCATCCGCGGGAAAAGTCCCCAATCCCGCCGCGAAGGAGAGCGCGAGCGCGACGTCCTCGCGACGCGACGCCACGCGTTCCTCGGCCTCGCGCGGGGACGATTCGAGCAGCGCGAGGACGACCCGACGCCGTGCCTCCTCCCCGAAGAGTCTGGCCTGCTCGCGGAAGAGCTCGCGCCATTGCTGTCGCTCCGCCTCCGGGGCCGGGTCCGACGCGGTCCGCAGGCGGGCAGCGAGGAGCCATAGGGTGATTTCGCGCGCCTTGGAGATCTGTGGCGAGAACGGCGGAAGGCTCTGGACGCCGAGGCGCAGGACGCGGCCGAGGTGCTCGCTGGCCGCATCCAGGTCGCCCTCGAGGAGCAGCGAGCGCGCGAGATTCGATTCCGCTTCGAGCCGGAGCGGGTGCGCCTCGGGAAGGGACGACGCGGCGGACTCGAGGACCTGGATCCGCAGCTCCCTCGCGCGCGCGGCCTCTCCCAGGCGGAAGAGGGTGTTCGCCAGGTTCGCCCGCGCCGCGTCGATGTCCGGATGCCCCGCGGGCCGAGTGCGCTCCCAGGCCTGGAGGACCTCGCCTTGGATCTCCACGGCTCGCTGGTCCTGGTGCATCAGGTACAGGGTGCGCGCGAGGTTCGCCCGCGCGCCGATGCGCGTCGGATGATCGGCCGGCAGGGCGCGATCGAACACCTCGACCACGCGCTCCTGGAGGCTCAGCGCCTCGGGCAGGTCGCCCTGGGACACCAGCACGCTGGCGAGGTTCATGCGTGTCCGCGCCAGGTCCGGGTGGTTCCCCGGCAGCTTGCGTTCGCGCACCTCGAGCACGCGCTCCTGCAGGATGCGCGCCGGGGCGTACTCGCCCATCTGCGTCAGCGTCACGGCCAGGTTGCCGCGGGCCCGGAGCACGTCGTCGTGGTCGTCCGGAAGCGACTGCTCGAACGTCGCGAGGACGGCTTCCTCGAGCTCGCGGGCGCGCTTCAGGTCGCCCTGGGTCGCGACCGTGTTCGCGAGCCCGCGCCGCGCATGGGCCAGCTCGGGATGGTCGTCGGGCAGTTCGCGCTCGCAGGCCGCGAGCACGGCTTCCTGCAGCGATCGCGCCGCATCGAGCTCGCCGAGATCGAAAAGCGTGATGGCCAGATTCCCGCGCGCTCCCCGCAGCATGGCGTCGTCCTCGCCGAATGCGGCCGCGCAGTCCCCCACCACGCGTTCCTGCAACGCGCGGGCGCCGGTGTAGTCGTTCTGCTGGTAGAGCGTGTTGGCCAGGCCCATCCGTGCACGGGCGAGGTCGTGGAGGTCCGCGGGAGGCGTGCGTTCCAGGACGGCGACAACCTCCTCCTGGAGGGCGCGCGCCCCGGCCGGGTCGCCCAGCGTGCGCGTCGTCTCCGCCAGGCCGATCTTCGCGCGGAGGACCAGCGGGTCATCCTCCGAGAGCGTGCTCCGACGTCCGGCGAGGACGCGCTCCTGCAAGACCTTGGCACGGCGCGGATCTCCCTGGCGCGCGATCGTCGCCGCGAGTTCGGCGAGGCTCTGGAGCAGATCCGGATCCTCGGGGCTCCGGTTCTTCTCGAGACGTGCAACCAGGCGTTCGCGGGCCGAGCGCGCGGCTTGGATGTCCCCGACCTCAGCGGCCAGCGTGCCGAGTTCGGAGAGCGCAGCCTCGCAGTCCGCGCCCCCCGCGCTCTCGGGCAGCGCCACGACGAGATCGACCGCTTCGGTCACGCGCGCGCGGGCCGCGCGCGAGTCCTTCGCGCTCCGCGCCTCGCGCGCCGCCGCAGCCAGCGCGCGCGCGCGCTCGAGCGACGGCGCGACGTCCACGGAGACCTGGACGGGCGCGACGGCCGCCGGATCCTCGCGCGCGACGCGGGGATGCGCGGGCCCGAGGGCGAACAGGATCCAGAGGAGGGCGAGAACCATCGTGAATTCCAGGAGGAAGAGCCCGGGCTTCGTTCGAACGGGGGTTCAGTATGCCGTCCGGGGCGGCGGAGTGGGCGCACGGGCCGCCGGGCCCTCGGGGAGCGCGAAATCGCCTGCGCGGTTCCAGGGCCGGACACTATGGTCTCGATCGTCCATGCACGGGGAACGTCGTAGCGTGGGGGCCGCGCGTTGATCCGGCTCCTCCTCCTGGTCCTGGCGTTCCTCGCCGTGCCGCCGCTCGTGCTCGGCGCGGAGCCGCGGACCTCGATGCAGGCCGGCGCGTTCTTCGCGGTCCAGGTCCTGGGACCGGGCTGGATCCTCGCGAGCCTCCTCGTCCCGATGCGCTCGGATCGCGTGGAGCGCCTGTCGCTGGCGCTCGTCCTCGGGCTCGCCGCTCAGGCGTTGGCCTTCCTGGGCGCCAAGATCGCTGGGTTGGACCGGGCCATCGTCGCGTACCCGCTCGCCTACCTGCCGCTCGTCCCGGCGGTGCTGCGCGCCGAGCGCGCGCGCATCGACACCGGTATGCGACTCGGCAAGCCGGCCGGTGCCGCGCTGCTCTTCGTGCTGGTCCTGTGCGTGGCGCGCACACCGTTCCTGACACCCGACCAGTGGTGGGCGCGCCAAGACGCGGACCTCCTGTTCCATCTGGGCAATGCGGCCGAGTTCGCGCGCCAATGGCCCATGCAGGATCCGCGCGTCGCGGACACGCCGCTCGTCTACCACATCCTGAGCTACTCGCTCCCAGCCTCGGCGCACGCCCTGCTGGGGACGCCCGTCGCGGAGCTCGCATCGCTCCACTACGCCGGCGTGGGCCCCCTGGTCCTCGGCCTGGCGACGTTCGCCGCGGCGCGGGCGCTGGGTGGGAACGCGTGGGCCGGCGTCGTGGCCGCGGGGCTCGTCGTGACGCACACGGACCTCATGAGCGGCCTGCGCGACGCATTCGGAGTCGAGATCCCCGGGCTGCTTTTCCAGAACCACTTCGACGCCGGCGTCTTCCACAGCCCGACGACGCGCGCCGGCCTGGCCGCGCTCGCCGCGTTGGTCGTGCTCGGGATCGCCTGGTTCCGCGGCGAGGGCCCGCGCTGGAAGCTCGCGATCGCCATCGGGCTCGTCGCGGCCTTCGCTTCGGGCTCGAAGGGATCCGTCCTTCCGATCGTGGTCGCGGGGCTCGGATTCGCGATCCTCGTCGAGACGCTGCGATCCCGCCGCATCCCGGTCGAGGCACTCGGTTTCCTGGCCGTCGTCCTGCTGGGGGGCGCGCCGTTCACGCTGTGGCTCGTCGGTGCCGAATCGAGCTACGCGGGGTCGATGTTCCGCGTCGCGCCGATGATGGCGATGCGCATCGCGGGGCCGTTCGTCTCGTGCGCCAACGCGCTCGGATACGGTGCGCTGCTCGCGCCGTGGTGGCTCGTCGCCGTGTGCGCGCCCCTGTGGTGGATCCTGCATGCGGGCGCCGCTCTCGTCGGCGCGTGCGCGGGACTGGGACGCCGCGCACCCGCTCTCGACCTGGTGTCCACGTGGCTCTTCGGCACGGCGATCGCGGGAATCGCGGCGGCGTCGATCCTCGCGGCTGCCGGACTCTCGGAACTCTTCTTCGCCTACAACGGGCACCTCGCACTGACGATCCTCGCCGGAGTCGCCGTCGTGCGCGCCGTGCACGCGCACCGTCGCCTCGCCCTGGCGGCCTTCCTCGTTTTCGCGCTGCCGCTCTCCGCACTCGGCCTCGCGCGGACGCTCGCGTCCCTGCGCGAGACCGCGTCGGCGGAGCCCGAGCTCGCGCGCGGCTATCGCGCGGGACTCGACTGGATCCGCGAGGAATCGCCACCGGACGCCGTCTTCGTCACTTCGGGAGCGTGGACGAACGTCTCCGCGTTCGGCGAGCGCCGCGCCTTCGTCGAGAGCGAGCGCTTCACGCCCGCCTGGCACGCGGCGCGCTGGCAGAGCGTCAACGGCCGCTGGGTCCGCCTGCGCCCGGCCGAGAGCGAGCCGTCCGCGCGATTGGCGACGCGCGAGGCCCTGCAGGCGGAAGTGACCCGGGAGAACGTCGCACGCGCACGGACCTGGGTGCCCTCCGCGCCGCTCTACCTCGTGTCGGATCGCCTGGCGGGCACTGCGGATGCGGGCGGGGGCTGCGCCGTGGGCCCGGTGCCCGACCAAGCGCGGCTGCGCGAGAACCCGCTCCTCGAGCCCGTCTTCGGGAACGCGAGCCTGGCGATCTACCGCGTCCGCTGAGACGACCGGACTTCACGCCCGCGCACGGCGCCGGTATCCTATTCGCCCTCCCATGGCCGACAAGATCATCTACCAGATCCAGGACCTGCAGAAGCACTACGGCCTCAAGGTCGTCCTGAAGGGCATCACGCTCTCGTTCCTGGAGGGTGCCAAGATCGGCATCATCGGGAACAACGGCGCCGGCAAGTCGACGCTGCTGCGGATCATCGCCGGCGAGGACAAGCAGTTCGAGGGCACGGCCAAGGCCGTCGGCGAGCTGTCGATCGGCTACCTGTCCCAGGAGCCGCCGCTGAACGACGCGCTGGACGTGCTCGGAAACCTGCGCGAGGCCATGGCCCCGCTGCTCGCGGTCGAGAAGCGCTTCAACGAGCTGACCGAGTCGGGCGACATGGGCGAGGAGTACGAGAAGCTCCTCGAGGAGATGAACCACAAGGAGATCTGGGAGCTCGATAGCCGCCTGGAGCAGGCGGCCGACGCGCTCGGACTCCCGGCGTTCGATGCCGACGTGAAGAA
This sequence comes from Planctomycetota bacterium, assembly GCA_026692665.1. Classification (GTDB taxonomy): domain Bacteria; phylum Planctomycetota; class UBA1135; order UBA1135; genus JAEUHZ01. Next base: position 27,592 of record JAPLOF010000039.1, on the reverse strand, counting down.
GCTGTCGGGCGGCGAGCGACGCCGCGTCGCGCTGTGCAAGCTGCTCTTGCAGCGTCCCGACATGCTGCTGCTCGACGAGCCCACGAACCACCTCGACACGGACGCGGTCGAGTGGCTCGAGGAGCACCTGAAGGCCTACCAGGGCTCGGTCATCCTGATCACCCACGACCGGTACTTCCTCGACAACGTCGTCGGCTGGATGCTCGAGATCGAGCGCGGCCTCGGGCGTCCGTACAAGGGCAACTACTCGGACTACCTCGAGCAGAAGCAGAGGGAGAACGAGACGAAGCGCGGCCAGAGCGAAGCGCGCGAGAAGGTCATCGCGCGCGAGCTCGAGTGGAAGCGCTCCACGCCGAAGGCGCGCACGGGACGCAGCAAGGCACGCCTCGCGCGCTTCTCCGAGCTCGTGCAGCAGAAGGCCGAAGACGCGCTGGAGGCGATCGAGCTGCGCATCCCGCCCGGCCCGCGCCTGGGCGACAAGGTCTTCGATCTCTCCCACGTCACGAAGGGCTACGGCGAGCGCGTCCTGATCAAGGACCTCACGTTCGAGCTCCCGCCGGGTGGCGTCCTCGGCATCATCGGCCCGAACGGGCGCGGCAAGACCACGCTGCTCAAGATGATCACGGGCCGCGAGAAGCCCGACTCGGGCACGGTCACCATCGGCTCCACGGTGAAGATGGTCTGGCTCGACCAGTCGCGCACAGTGCTGCACGACGACAAGTCGGTCTACGACAACATCTGCGAGGGCAACCCGCAGATCCCCTTCGGCAACAAGACGCTGGACGGCCGCGCATACGTGGCGCGCTTCAACTTCAAGGGCGAGGACCAGCAGAAGCTGCTCGGCGAGTGCTCCGGGGGAATGCGCAACCGCGTCCTCCTGGCGAAGATGCTCCGGGAGCCGGCCAACGTGCTGCTGCTCGACGAACCGACGAACGACCTCGACCTCGAGACGCTGCGCGTGCTCGAGGAGGCGATCCAGGAGTACACGGGTTCCGCGATCGTCGTGACCCACGACCGGTACTTCCTGAACCGCGTCGCGACCCACATCCTCTCGTTCGACGACCACGAGGATCGGATCGTGTACTTCCCCGGCGATTACGAGGAGTTCCACGAGTGGCTGCTGAAGGACCGGCAGAAGCGCGGCGTGGGCGCGAAGTCGAAGGCGGGTCGGTACCGGCAACTGCTGCGGGCCTAGTCGTGCGCGCCTGCGCGCACGACCGCTGGAATTGCGACCGACGCGGTGAGGACCGACCACACCCGAGCGGCCTTCGGACTACGTCGGAGCTCCCCGAGCGACGGCCCGAGCGGCCATGACCTCCCCCCTCCTCGCTCTCGACGCCCTCCGGGAGGAGCCCTCGACCTCCTTCGCGCGCGCGCTCCTCGCCGGTTGGTCCCCGAGGAACCCCGCGCAGGCCCTGGAACGCGACCGGATCGTCGCCTGGATCGATCGCTACCCCGCCGACGCGCACCGGCGCACGCGACTCGAAGGTCACCTCACCGCCAGCGTCCTCGTCGTGGATCCCGAACGCGGCGCGGGGCTCCTGACCCACCACCGGAAGCTCGGCCGCTGGCTGCAACTGGGCGGCCACTGCGACGGCGACGCGAACCTCGCGCGCGCGGCCCTGCGGGAGGCGGTCGAGGAGAGCGGCATCGCCGACCTCCGCATCGACCCGCACCCGCTGGACGTCGACGTGCACGCGATCCCCGCGCGCCCGGGCGAGCCCGAGCACTGGCACCTGGACACCCGCTTCCTCGTGCTGGCTCCTCCCGGCTGCGTGGAGGCCCTGAGCGAGGAGTCCCTGGCGCTGCGCTGGTTCCGGCCGGACGAGTTGGTACGGATTCCCACCGATGGGTCCGTCCAGCGCCTGTTCGAAGCCGCCTTCGGAGTCGAGGGCCAGCCGGGGCGCCTCCGGGCTGGATCCGGCCAGGCCCGACCGCTATAACGCCCCCCTCATACCCAGGGTGTCACCCTGGGCGGCTGGGAGACAGGCGCGGCTCGTCGCCGCGCTGGTGCCCGCCGACGACACCCCCACGCTCGATCCCTCCTAGGGAGAAGAACCGCACATGAAGAAGATGCTCCTCGGCTGCGCCCTGGCGCTTGGCCTGACCACCACAAGCTGCCTCGGCCCCAACAACGCCTGGGAAAACCTGCACCACTGGAACCGGACGGTCACCGACAACAAGTGGGCCAACGAGGGCATCTTCCTCGGCCTGACCATCATCCCGGTGTACGGCCTCTTCTATCTCGGTGACATCATCATCTTCAACTCGATCGAGTTCTGGGGCGGCTCGAACCCCATCGAACCGAACAAGAAGATGTGATCCGCTCCCGGTCTCCTCGAGACCGGAGCTGGAACGAACGGGGCCTCGCGGCGCACGGCGCCGCGGGGCCCTCCTGTTTTCCGGGCCCCGCGGCTCGAACGAGCCCGCTCGCCTTCCGGAGGAAGCCAGCCGACCACGGCCTTGGATCCCGCGCGGCATGTCGGATCTGGTGGCGACGGACACGGCGAGGCATCCTGGCCCCAGCACCCGATGCGAACGCCGTCGTCCATTCCGCGCCCTTGGGCCGCAACCGGCCTCGCAGGCGCGGTTCTCGCGCTCGCCACCGCGTCCTGCCGGCTCGCCGAGGGCGTGGTCGCCACGCCGGGCGAGATCCTCGGTGTCGCGACGGGCGGTTCGAGCACGGCGCCCGTCGTCGACCTCGAGCGCGCCCGGCGCGAGGTCACCGCTCTCGCCGACGACCTCGTGGTCCAGATCGACGTGGCGGCCTACCTGTACGCGCGCGAGGAGGGCACGGCGCTCGGAACACGCCAGGCCCTGCAGTTCCGCATCGCGGCCGCGGAGCGCGCCCTGGCCGCGGCCACGGAACCGCGTCCGCTCTCCGCATTGGCGGATCTCGTGGCGCTCGCGGCCTACGAAGCGCAGGCCCACGAGTCCTACTGGCGAGCGCGCCTGGGCGCGGCCGACCAGCCGATGCTCGACGCGTGGAAGCGACTCGAGGCACAGGGCCTCGCCGCGGCCGAGGGCCTGCTCTCATCCGAGCAGGTCACCGCGATGCGCGAAGCCCTGGCCGCATGGCGCGCGACCGCGACAGATTCCGAGACGCTCGTGAAGTCGGGAGCGCCGCGCTTCACGGAGCTGGCGCATCCGAAGAGCGAGAAGGACGCTTCGGGCAGTCTGCTCGGCACGCTGGGCCTCGACCCGCTCGACAAGATCGAGCCGGCCGCTCGCGAGGTGGCGCGCGCGAGGGAGTTGGCCGAGCGCGGCCTGTTCCTGGCGCAGCGAGCGCCCCGGCTCCTGGCCTGGCGGATCGAACTCCTGACGTCGCAGCTCACGGAGCAGCCTGACATCCAGAGTGTACTGCGCGACCTCGAGCGCACTTCGCTGGCGGCCGAGAGCGTCGCCGCGACGGCGGCGGTGCTCCCCGAGCAGATCCGGACCGAAGGGGATGCGCTCCTGCGCCGCGCCTCCGCCGAGCTGACGGCACAACGCGCCGGCATCGTCGCCGACCTCGAGCGCACGTCGGCACCGACCCAGGACCTCCTGAAGCAGGTCGAAGCGACCCTCGACGCCGGCACGCGCATGTCGCAGGCGCTCGACACGACCACGCGATCCGTGGACGCGTTCGTCGCACGCGTCTCTCCGCCCGGGTCGAAGGGTGACGGAGCGGGCGCGTCATCGCCCGAGGGTTCGCCGAGCAAGCCCTTCGACCCGGTCGAGTACACAGCCCTCGCGGCGCAGGTCACGCAGGCCATCCAGGAGCTGAGCACGGCGGTCGCGATGCTCGATCGGAGCCTGCCCGCCGCGCAGCGGAGCGTGGACGACACGGCGGCGCGACTGGATCGGTCGGTCGAGTCGGCCTACGGACTGGCGCTGCGACTCGTGCTGATCGCGATCGGCGCGACGACCGCGGCCGTCCTGCTCGTGCGCACGCTCGGGCGACGCCGCGCGCGCGACGCGGCTCCTTGAGCACGCCGCACGACGGAACGCGTCTCGGCTGCGCACCCGACCCGCCGCAGTGCGCAGGCTCCGCCCGCACTCGGCCCAGGACGGGACGGCCTGCTTGACACCACCGGGCAGCCTTTCCACCCTGCGGGCGACACGCCCCCCACCGACGTTCCGGACGGAGCCCCCCCTCGATGCGAACCACCCTGCCTGCCTGGTTGATGCTCGCTTGCGCCCTGGGCGCCCTGTCCACCGCCGCGGCCGCGAGCGACACGGACACGGGGAGCGATCTGCCCTGGAAACGCGGCGGCATCTATCTCGGCGGTTTCCTGAATCGCTACGACAGCACTGTCCGGCTCGGCTCCGAAGCCGCGGGTCTCGGTCTCGAGGTCAACCTCGAGGACGCGTTGGGCCTGGACACCAAGACCCAGGACGTGCGCGTCGGCGGGTACTGGCGGTTCGGCGAGACGTCGCGGCACAAGGTCTCGCTGGACTGGATCAAGTCCGACCGCTCGGCGTCCAAGGTCCTCGAGGAGGACATCACCGTCGGGGACACGACGTTCACGCAGGGCACCAAGGTGGGGCTGGAATCCTCGCTCAGCATCCTCCGGGCGTCGTACTCGTACTCGTTCATCATGGACGAGCGCCTGGACCTCTCCGCGGCCTTCGGCCTCTACACGATGCCGTTCAGCTTCAAGTTCCAGGGCGTCTCGAGCAGCGAGAGCTCGGACTTCACGGCCCCGCTGCCCGTGGTCGGGCTGCACGCGGACATCGCCATCACGCCCGAGTTCTTCCTGAAGCAGAGCGTGGACCTCTTCTACCTCGAGTACGGCGGCTACACGGGAAGCCTGGCCGACATCTACCTGGGCGTCGAGTGGTACCCCTGGAAGCACTTGGGTATCGGCCTCGGGTTCGAGAGCTTCCGCCTCGGGATCGAAGCGGACGGCCAGGAAATCGACCTGGAAGGGAACGTGAAGTACGCGCAGAACGGCCTGTTCGGCTACCTCACGTACGCGTTCTAGTCCGGACGGGAGCGACCGAGGCCCCGGGACGCCTGGCGCGCCGCGGGGCCTCGGTGTTTCCGCGCGGCCGAGCCGCGGACTTCATTGCATCGGCGGCGGCACCACGATCCCGCGCGGATCGGCGGGGTCGAGCGACGACCGCGAAAGCCCGCCTTGCACCTCGCCCGGTTGCGAAGAGTGCGTCGGCGCCGTGCCGCGACCGTTGCGCGGCTTCGACGCGGGCTTGTCGCTGAACTCGATGACGGCCAGGTCCCACACGTCGCGCGCCTCGTCGTGGAGGCCCGGCACGACCAGGCGGAAAGGCCCGCCCAGCTCCGCCGAGAGCGGCTTCCCGTCGCGCGCGTAGGCCACGATGGCCAGCGGCTCGATCTCGCGACGCCAGAGCGTGCCCACGAAGCCGCTGCGGCTCTTCACGTTCACCAGGATCGCTTCGGGATGGGCGCCGACGTGCTTCAGGAGCGCCGCGAGGCGCACGCCCCGGATCGGCGCGGTGCCGAGCTTGGCCTGCGACGCGTAGGCGCCCACGTTCGGCACCTGGTACTCGGCCGGGAAGGACGCCAGTTCGTCGTACGTGAGACCGAACGACGGCAGGTCGACGATGCCGCCGACACCGAGGAGACCAGGACGGGCTTCGACGTAGCGGAAGGGTTTCGAGAGCCAGAACATGTCAGTGCTTGTTCTTCCTGTGCAGGGCGGCGTGTTCCGCGTCGTCCTTCGGACGCGTATCGCGGCCGGGGGTCGGGCTGAGTTCGAGTCGGGCGAGTTCCTTGACGTTCAGGCACTCGTCGGGGTGTCCGCACACGAGCAGGCGGAACGGTCCGCCTTGCGCCGGCGCGAGCGGAGCGCCGGCGAGTTCGTACACGACGATCGCAACCGCGCGCACCTCGTCGAGCGGCACGGAGACCGCGAACGAAGGGTCGCGCGATTCGATGTTCAGGTAGCGCGCAGCCGGGGTCGGACGCGCGCGCTCCAGGAGCGCCGACAGGCGCACGCCGCGGCCCTTGCGCCCCGGCACGAGCGCTCCGACGTCGGGGACCTGGGCGGCCGCCGGCAGGGCGGCCATCTCGGCCGCCGCGAGGCGCAGATCGCCGGCCTGGAGCGCGCCCGCCAGGAGGAGATGGGGAGTTTCAGTCACGGAATCGAGCGGCGCGCGGTGCGGGACCAGCCAGTCCTTGTCGGACGCGCGGCGCCGGGTAGGGTATCCGCCCGCCCGGTCCCCCTCCATGCTCCGTCTCCTGCGCATCCTGCTCCTCGGCGTCGGCTTCCTGGTGATCGGTGTGGTCGTGATCGGGGCGTTCCTGCCCCGCACGTGGTCCGTCGAGCGCTCGCGCACCCTGCGCGCGCCGCCGGAGCGCGTGCAGGAGACCCTCGAGGACCTTCGCACCTGGGACGCCTGGACGCCCTGGTCGAAGGCCCGCGATCCGTCCGTCCAGGTGACCTTCGACGGTCCGCCGCGCGGCGCCGGATCGCGGATGAGCTGGGAAGGCCAGCTCCTGGGCTTCGGCTCGCTCACGCTGGTCCAAGCCACCCCCGGGGCGGGCGTCGAGTACGAGATCCTCTTCCGCGGGGTCGACCAGGGCACGCGCGGCTCCCTGGCGCTGGTTCCCGACCCGGCGGGCACGCGCATCACCTGGAGGGACGGGGGCGAGTTGGGCTGGAACCCGATCATGCGCGTCTTCGCGGGCCTCTTGGAGGCCAAGCTCGGGGTCGACTTCGACGACGGTCTGGCGCGGCTCGCGGGCCTCGTCGAAGCTCCGCGCTGAAGCCAGGGGGCACGGGACTCGGGTCTGGAACGGATTTCCGGCCTCCGAAAGGCGTCCGCGAATCGACCTCGGATTCGATCCGGCGGCCTGCGCGATCCGATGGGTGGACGAGGCCGCCCGCCGCGGAGTACCTTCCGCCGCTTCGAACGCCGACCGCGCGCGCCGCGGACGGCCGGGAACCCCGCCGCGGGGCGACCGCCACGACCTTCCGAACGACCGGCCCCGCGCGGGCCAAGCCCCGACCGTACCCCCGTGCAAGTCACCGTCGAACGACTCGGCCCCTGCCAGGCCCGCATCCAGTTCACCGTCCCGAGCCCCGAGTTCCAGGCGACGTACAAGCGCGGTCTCCAGAACCTCGCGTCGAACGCGAACATGAAGGGCTTCCGGCCGGGCAAGGTCCCGCTGCAGGTCGTCGAGAAGCAGTACGGACCGCAGCTCAAGAACGACGCCGTCGAGCACTTCGTGCGGCAGGCGTACGACCAGGCGGTGAAAGAGAAGGACCTCAAGATCGTCGGCTTCCAGCGCGTGAACCTGGACGACGTGAAGATCCTGGACGGCGTCGACTGGGACTGCGGCTTCGAAGTCAGCCTGCGGCCCGAGATCGACCTGAAGGACTACAAGGGTCTCGCGGTCGAGAGCGAGCTCGAGCCCGTCATGGACGCCGAGGTCGCGAACGCCATCGAGAACCTCAAGGCGCAGCAGAGCCGCCCCGAGCCGGCCGGCGACGCCGGTCTGCCGGCCGACGGCATGGCGGTCTGCAAGGTCACCTGGAAGGAAGGCGACCGGACCATTCTCGAGCGCGACAACCTGCGCCTGTCGCCCAAGACGCCGACGCCGGGCATCGAAGCCCCGGAGTTCGAGCGTGGGCTCGCGGGCGTCAAGGACGGCGAGACGCGCTCGATCGCGATGACCTTCCCGCAGGATTTCCCCGAGGAGAGCCTGCGCGGCAAGCCGGGCACGACCCAGATCGAGGTCAAGCAGGCCTTCCGCATGATCCCTCCGACGGACGAGGAGATCCGCAAGATGCTGAACGTCGCGGACGACGCGGCGTTGAAGGTCTTCGTGCGCGAGCGACTGACCGAGGCCAAGCAGCAGCAGGAGGACGCGCGCATCGAGAGCAAGCTCCTCGATGACCTGCTCTCGCAGCACGTGGTCGAGCTGCCCAAGATGATGCTCGACGAGCAGACGCGTGCGCGCCTGGAGAGCGCTGGACGCGAGATGCAGCAGCAGGGCGTGCCGGACGAGAAGATCAAGGAGACGATCGAGGGCCAGCGCCCGCAGGCCGAAGAGGCCGCGGCGAAGGGCCTGCGCGCGCTGTTCCTCGTGCAGACGATCGGCGAGCGCGAGAAGCTGCTCGTCACGCGCGAGGACATGGAAGCGGAGCTCCAGACGATCGCCACGCGCAACCGCGCGCAGCTCGAGGAGGTCCGCGAGTACTACACGAAGAACAAGCTCTTCGATCAGATGGCGGTCGAGATCCTGGAACGCAAGGTGCGCCAGTTCCTGCGCCAGAACGCCAAGATCACGACTCCCTCCTGAACCCTCGATGAACCACGGGCACCCGAGCTTGAGATCTGCGGCCGGACGGTCGATGGACCTCCCCCACGGGCCTCGAAGCGCAGCTCCTGGTCACTCCCCGAAGCCATCACCCCACGCGAAAACGCTCATGACGGAGACCTCCTCCTACTACCCGATCCCGACCGTCATCGAGAAGACCGGTCGCGGTGAGCGCGTCTACGACATCTACTCGCGCCTGCTCGAGGACCGGATCGTCTTCATCGGCACGCAGATCGACGACCAGGTCGCGAACGCGGTGATGGCGCAGCTCCTGTTCCTGGACAAGACGGGCCGGAACCAGGACATCAAGATGTACATCAACTCGCCGGGCGGCAGCGTCACGGCGGGCCTCGCGATCTACGACACGATGCAGCTGATCGAGCCGCAGATCCAGACGTACTGCCTCGGCCAGGCGGCCTCGATGGGCGCGGTGCTCCTGGCCGGCGGTGCCGCGGGCAAGCGCTTCGCGCTCCCGCACAGCCGTGTGATGATCCACCAGCCGTGGGGCGGAGCCCAGGGCACGGCCATGGACATGGAGATCCAGGTCAAGGAGATCCTGAAGCTGCGCCAGGCGCTCGAGGAGATCATGGCGCGCCACGCCGGCCGCACCGTGAAGGAGATGTCCAAGGCCTGCGAGCGCGACAACTTCATGTCGCCCACCGAGGCCAAGGCCTTCGGCCTGATCGACCAGATCATCGCCAAGGAGCCCAAGGAGCCCGAGGCTCCGAAGAGCTGAAAGAAGATGGAATCCGCACCCACGAGGGCCGATTCCGACCGCCGGGCCGCGTTTCCAGGAACGCGGCCCGTGCCGTATCCGGCGGCGAAGCGCCCCATCCTCTAGAATCAGGACACCATGACCTCCTCCACCGGCCGAGGGCGCCACGTCGAGCGCTGCACGTTCTGCGAGAAGCGCCGCCATCACGTCGCGAGCCTGATCGCCGGCCCGCCGGGGGTCTACATCTGCAACTAGTGCATCGAGATCTGCAACTCGATCCTGCAGGAGGAGCAGCGCCGCGCGCCCGAGGGCGCGAAGGCCGCGGGCTCGACGGCGTCCACGACCGGAGCGCGGCGCGCCTCGGGCGCGGTGGACGCCACCGGGCGCCGACTCCCGACCCCGATCGAGATCGCGCGCAAGCTCGACGAGTACGTCATCGGCCAGCAGCGCGCCAAGAAGATCCTCAGCGTCGCGGTCTACAACCACTACAACCGCCTGCGCCACCAGGCGCGCAATCCGTCCTCGCTCGGCGAGGTCGAGATCGAGAAGAGCAACGTGCTGCTCGTGGGCCCGACGGGCTCGGGCAAGACGCTGCTGGCGCGCACGCTGGCGAAGCTCCTCGACGTGCCGTTCGCGATGGCCGACGCGACGACGCTCACGGAAGCCGGCTACGTCGGCGAGGACGTCGAGAACATCCTCCTGAAGCTCCTGCAGGGCTGCGACTTCGACGTCGAGCGCGCGCAGCAGGGCATCATCTACATCGACGAGATCGACAAGATCGCGCGCACGACCGGCAACGTCTCGATCACGCGCGACGTGTCGGGCGAGGGCGTGCAGCAGGCGCTCCTGAAGATCCTCGAGGGCACCGTCGCGAACGTGCCCCCGCAGGGCGGGCGCAAGCACCCCGAGCAGAGCTACATCCAGCTCGACACGTCGAACATCCTGTTCATCGTCGGCGGCACGTTCAGCGCGATCGAGGAGATCATCTCCCGCCGCGTCGGCCGCGACGTGATCGGTTTCGGCCGTCAGACCGCGTCCAAGGAACTCGTGGACCGCGCGGCGAAGAAGTCCGACACGCCGCTCGAGCCGGTGCGCATGGCGACGCCGGGCCAGCCGGGCGCGCGCGACGAGCTCGTGCGCTTCCTCACGCCCAAGGACCTGATCGAGTTCGGGATGATCCCCGAGTTCGTCGGCCGCCTGCCGATCATCGCGACGCTCGACACACTGGATCGCGCGGCTCTCGTGCGCATCCTCACCGAGCCGCGGAACGCCTTGACGCGCCAGTTCCAGATGCTGTTCGAGATGAACGGCAAGGAGCTGGTGTTCGAGCCCGACGCGCTCGAGGCCATCGCCGAGCTCGCGCTCGAGCGCGAGACCGGCGTGCGCGCGCTGCGCGCCATCGTCGAGGACATGCTGCTCGACATCCTGTACGAGCTGCCGTCGCGCCGCGACGAGACGCGCTTCGTCGTCGATGCCGAGATCGTGCGCAAGACGAAGAGCCTCGCGCGCGGCCTCACCGTCGAGTCCGAGGACGCCGAGGACGCGGACGCCGCGCTCGAAGCCGATGCGGGCGCGACGCCGCGGATCCCGCGGGCGGAAGAGAAGCGCGAGAGCGCCTGAGTCTCGCCCGCGCCGACACGGGGCACGACCAGTGTTCGCGGGATGCTGCCCGTGAGCCGGCACTCGCTCCACCGGGCGGGATCGCGGCCCAGGGATCATCCGCGGCAGCGATCCAGTTCCGCGGCGGAACGCGACGCGCAGCGCGACGGGATCACCGGAGAAGGGCCCGTTTCCGTGCGGGCCGGGCCGCGGACGAGCGCACCCGCCGCGAGCTCAGTGGGACGGACCCAGCTCCGGGAACCGCTCGCGATAGCGGCGGATCACGTCCTTGCCGTCCTTGGCCCCGTCGGCGAACCGGGCGAGCTCCTGCACGCGCTCGACGAGCCACGGGTCGGGCTTCGGATCCCCCCCCGCCGCGAGGCTCGCTTGGAGGGAGCCCAGGCTCGTCCGCGCATCGTCGAGCTTGCCTGACTCGAGGCTCTTCTCCGCCGCAACGAGCTTGTTCTCGAGCGGCCTCATCTTCTTGTAGGACTTCGAAGCCTTGCGCTTCTCGACGGCCGTGCGTGCGATCCCCGCCGCGTCGAGGCCGGCGTAGGCCGTCACGACGTTCTCCGCGACCTTCAGGGCCTGGAGGATCCGTCCGTCCTTCTCCAGTGCGTCTCCACGGGCGATCTCCGCCGCGCCGCGCGCCTCCAGCGCTTCGAGCGCCTTCTTCGCCGCCGCGACGGTCGGGTGCGCGGCGTCGATCGTGGCGATCGCGCGGTAGTCCTGGGCCGCCGCGGCGTACTCGCCGCGCGCTTCCGCCGCGCGCGCTTTCTCGAGCGTCGCGGCCGCGACCTTCAGCTCCGGGAGCCGCGCGCGCTTCACGAGGTCCGCGAGGGGCTCGTCGAGATAGCTGCCGAACTCCTCCTTGTAGTCGGGGTTCCCCTCCCACACGACGCGGCCGTCGAGCCCCAGGAGCTTCGCGTGCGGGAGCTGCACCTTCTCGATCGCGTAGGCCTGGAAGAGCGCGTTCGAGTTGTCGTAGCCGACCGGAAAGGGCATCGGGTGATCCTTGAGCCAGCCCTCGACGACTTCGCGCTTCTCGTTCGTGAGCACGAGGATCGGGATGTCGAGGTCCGCGTGCGCGGCGCGCAGCTTCTCGAGACCGGGCACGATCGGCACGGCCTTCTCCTGGTACGTGGACCAGAACGCGAGGAGGCACGGCCACCCGCGCAGCTTCTCGAGGTCGCCGCCCGCGGGCGGCGTGCCGATCCAGCCCTGCACCGTGAGCAGCGGCGGCGCCTGGTTCAGGTAGCTCGGTTGTCCGCCGGGCGAGCGCAACAGGGGCTTGTCGGCCTCGTCGGGCTGTACCACGCGGCGCCGGCCGATCTCCGTGCGGCGCGGCAGGCTCGCGTCGAACTCGAGCAGGCGGATCTCGCGGAAGCGCGATTTGCCGACGCCCGCGAGCAGCCCGAAGTCGCCTTGCAGCGCGGCGCGCGAATCGAAGAGCCATTCGAGCACTTGCGCGCCGTCGAGCTGGACGACGAGGCGCGTTCCCGCAACCTCGATCCGCAGCGTGTGCCAGCCCTCCCCCACCTTCGCGTTCGTGCGCAGGAGCGTCTTGCCGTCCGTGCCGAACGAAGCCAGGTCGCAGTACCCCTGCGGCAGGAGCGCGACTCCGTGGAAGAGTCCGTCGCCCTTCTTGCCGAAGCACAGGCCGCCCAGCGTCCCGCCCTTCGCCACCTCGACGTCGGCCTGGAGCGACCAGTCGCCGGCCGGCTCGACGTCGACGAACAGGCGCCGGAACGCGAACGTGTCGGCCTTCTTCGGCCGCTCCGTGGGTGACGCGCCCGTCGAGGGCCCCTTCTGCACGTCCTCGTCGGCCGTGATCGTGGCCTCGATGACGCCTTCCGCGACGCGGAAGTCGCTCTCACCGCCGCCGTAGAAGCCCTTCAGCGTGCGCTCGTCGAAGAGGAGACGCCACGTCTCGAGGCTCACGCCGCTCTCGTCCTGGATCGCGAAGTACAGCGCGCGCGCCTCGGCGCTCGGCGGCTGCGCGGTGGCCGGACCGCGCAACGTGCGCAGGGCGAGCCGCGGAAAGCCCTTCGCGCGGTAGTCCTTCGCGAGCTGCAGCGCGTCGGCATGGAACCGCGTGCGCATCTCGGCCAGGCGCTTCGCGCTCGTGTCGAGCTTCGCGATGCGCGCCAGTGCGTCCGCGCGTCGCGCCGCCTCGGGATCGGGCTCGCCCGGCCGCGCCGCCGTGATGGACATCCAGCGACGCAGCGTGCCGGCCGCGCGATCGCCCTGCTTCGCGGCCTCCAGCGCCGCGGCGAGCTTCCAGGTCGTCTCGGGGTGATCCGGTTCGCGTCGCAGCGAGCGCTCATACAGCTCGATCGCGCGCGGCACGTTGCCCTGCTTCATCTGCCGATCGGCGCGCTCTTCGTCGCGCCGCGCCGCGTCGGCGAGGCCCTTGTCCTCGGCTTCGAGGCCGAAGATCCAGTCCTTCCAGCGCTTCTCGAAATCCGCCAGCGTCGCCACGCCGGGCAGCTTGGGTCGCGTGACGAAGAACTCCGTGAACCGGGCGACGTGGTCCTCGGAGTGGTACTCCTGGAAGTACTCGCGCATCCCCGAGCGGTACAGGAGCCGCCCGTCGTCGTCCTCGGCGTTGTAGAGGTAGTAGACGATGCCCCAGCCGTAGGGATAGTTGACGCGGTAGTCGTCGACCTCGCCGGTCATCACCTTCGCGATGCCGTTCGGCTTGGGTCCGCGCAGGTCCTCGACCAGCGGGTACAGGCGCCCCGGAACGGGGAGATTCCAGGCCAATTTGCCGTTGCTGAGCAGCTTCGTGCCCTCGAAGAAGCTGGCCATGCCCTCGTTGAGCCAAGCCGGCACCGCCCCTCCGCCGGCGAGCGTCGTGAACTGGTGGCTGGCTTCGTGGAACAGCGTGTCGAGCATCCCGGCGAGCCCGCCCTCGCCGCCGTTGCGCGCGTCGTACGTGACGACGTTCGTCCCGTCCCAGTGGCCGGCGGCCCACTCGACCGGCTGGTTGCCGAGCGTCTTGTACTCGGCGGCGCTCTTGAAGATCAGGACGTTCGCGACCGGGATCGATTCGCCCTTGGTCTTGTACTGGTGGAACTCGCGGTAGAAGCCGTGCACCTGCTCCATCGCGGTCGCGACGGTCTTCAGGACGCGGTACCCGCTGTTCGTCCGGATCTTGTAGTGCGGGGTTTCGAGCTCCCACGCCTTGTCCCAATCCGTGTGCAGGGGATCGTTCGCGGCGATCCACTCGGCGGTGACGCCCGCGAGGGGATCGACGCCACCCGTCTCGTCCTCGACCGCGAGTTCGTTCCCGCCCTCCTTCTTGATGCGGGCGAGACCGGCCGCGAGTTCGGGGTGTTCCGGATCCGTCGTCTGCGCCTCGACGAGCATCGCGCGCGCCGAGTGCCAGGCCAGGTGATCCATCTGCTCGTTCGCGAGAACGAGGAGGCGTCCGACGTAGTCGCGGCGCAAGGCGTCGTTGCGCTTGCGCAGCGGGTCCGCCTCGAGGGCGTAGGCCGCCAACTCGCGCTGCGTCGCCATCAGTCCCTGCGGGCGCTCCTTGAGGTAACGCCAGATCGCGAGGAAGCGTCCGGCGTCGTCGAGCGCTTCGTCGTGGCGACCCGCGGCCTTCTCCAACGCACTGCGCCGCGCGAGCGTCGGCAGGTGCTTCGCGTCCCGCTCCAGGGCGCGTGCGTAGGCGGCGCGCGCCGCGTCGACGTTCCCGGCCTTCTCGGCGGCCGAGCCCTGCTCGTAGAGCCGTTCGACGAACTCGTCGCGGTCCGCCCGGGGAGCGACGGCCAGGAGGAGCGCGAGGAGGAAAGAGGATGCGAGCGTGGCGTTCATGACGGGACGTTCACCCTGGGGTTCCGCGCAGTCTCCGCCGCCGGACCCGCTCGCGCAATCGCTTCGCGGCAGGTGCGGCGTGAACTGCGATTCCCGTGCGGCTATGCTCTGCCCGCCATGTCGCAAGGACCGCTCACGATCCACTACCACCGCGACTTCGACGGCATGGTCTCCGCGGCGGTCCTGGCGCACGTCCTGCGCGAGAAGGCCGGGGAACGCGCGCTCTGGCGCAGCGTGAACTACGACCAGCGCTCGAACTGGGACTCGTTCGAGGCCGGCAACCGCATCGCGATCGTCGACTTCCACTTCCATCCGCGCGCCGAGTGGTGGTTCGACCACCATCCCACGACGTTCCTCCGCGAAGACCTGAGGCAGCTGTACGCGCCTTCCGACCGGTGGATGTGGGACGAGACCTCGCCGTCCTGCCCCCCGCTGGTCCTGCGCCACGCCGAGAAGTACCTCGGGTTCGTCGTCCCGCCGCGCTTCGTCGAGATGGCCCGGTGGTCGGACGTGATCGACGCCGCCCGCTACAAGTCGGTCGACCAGGCGATCTTCGGCGACGAGTCCGCCCTGCGCATCGCGCGCGCGCTGACCACGGCACCCGGACCGGACTGGACGGACGTCCTGGCCGGCGCGCTGGTGGACCAGGACCTGGACACCGTCGCGAATCGCGAGGACGTCGAGAAGGCGCACCAGCGCGCCAGCCGGAACCGCGACAAGGCGCTCGCCCAGTTCCCGCCGACGGTGCAGTGGAAGAAGGATGGCGTCCTGCTCTACGACGCCAGCTCGAACCAGATCCGCCGCGAGCGCTTCGCGCCCTTCTACCACCACCCCGACATCAGCTACTCCGTCGGCGTGATCCCGACGCGGGCTGGTTTCCACGTCTCGGCTGGCGAGAACCCCTGGAATCCACCGCGGCCCGGCGCGCACGTCGGCGAGATGATGGAGACGTACGGCGGCGGCGGACACAAGGCGGTGGGCGGCGCGAACCCGCCCTCCCTGCCGGACGCGCGGCGCGTCGCGGCGGAGGTCGCGGAGAAGCTGCGCAGCGCGCTGCTCGCCGCGCGCTGAGGCCGGATGAACCCGCCGTCCGATCCGCGCCCCGAGGTGGCGCCCGCCGACGAAGCCGTGCCGAGCGTCGCGCCGCGCACGCTGCTGGCGCTGGCGCCCGACGAGCTCGCGCGCGTCTTCGTGGAACTCGGAGCGAAGCCCTTCCACGCGCGGATCGCGCGCGAGAACGTGCTCGCGAAGGGGCTCCTCGAGTACGCCGCGATGACTTCGCTTCCGGCCTCCCTGCGCGCGGATCTCGAGCGCGAGCTGCCCATCTTCGCGGGCCGTGAGATCGGCTGCAGCTCCGCTCCCGACCGCACGACGAAGCTCCTGATCGAGTTCCCGCGCGCGAACGCGCGCGAGGTCTCGGTGGAGGTGGTGCACATGCCCTCGCTCGCCCTCGCGGCCGAGGACGACGAGACCGAGCGCAACGGCGCGACGCTGTGCGTGTCCACGCAGGCCGGCTGCCCGATCGGCTGTCCGTTCTGCGCGTCGGGGCAGCTGGGCCTCGCGCGCAACCTGGCGGCCCACGAGATCCTGGAGCAGTACGTCCGCGGCCAGTCCCTCGGTCGACTCGCGCGCAGCGTCGTCATGGGCATGGGCGAGCCGCTGCTCAACTTCGCGAACCTCTCGGCCGCGCTCGACGCGGTCCACGACGAGATGGGGCTCGGCTCCCGCCGCGTCACCGTGTCGACGGTCGGATTCCCCGAGCGTCTGCGCAAGATCGCGCCGTCGCGACCGCGGTTCCAGCTGGCGATCTCCCTGCACACGCCCGACCAGGAGCAGCGCGACGAGCTCGTGCCCGCGATGCGCGGCACCCCGATCGACGAGGTCCTGGCCGCGGGCGACGACTGGTTCGAGAAGACGGGTCGTGAGGTCACGTACGAGTACGTGCTGCTCGCCGGCACGAACGACACGCAGGGTCACGCGCGGCGCGTCTCGGCCCGTCTCCGCGGCCGGCGCTGCACGGTGAACCTGATCCCCTACAACCCGGTCGAGGAGAGCCCCTATCGGCGCCCCGAAGGCCAGGCCGTCGAGGGGTTCCGGCGCGTGCTGCTGGAGGAACGCGTGGTCGCGACCGTGCGCTGGTCGCGGGGCGTCGACAGCGACGCGGCCTGCGGTCAGCTGCGGCTACGGCGGGAGCGGTCGCGCTAGCCATGGCGCTCGGCGGTGCTAGCATCGGCAGGATGTCCGCAATCCTCCTGGCTGCCGCAGTCCTGGTCTTCGGCGCATCGGCCCAGCGCGGCGCGCCCGAGAAAGGCGCGCAGCGTGAGAAGCCCGCCTCGCCCTCCGCGTCGGTCGAAGCCGCGTCCGGCGGTCAGAAGGGCCAGGCGCCGAGCAGCGTGCAGCTCGGCGAGCCGGTTCAACCGACCGAAGTCCAGACGCGCGAGGGCGGCCGCGTCGAGACCGATCCGCGCGCGAAGCAGCGCACGGTCGTGCGGATGATGGTCAACGTCGAGCGCGCGCACCGCGATCGCGTCGCGCGGCTCGAGCGCTTGCGCGCGATCTTCGAGGCTTCGGGCGCGACCGAGAAGCTCGCCACCGTCGCGCGGCTCCGGGACGTCGAGTGGAACCGCTACTCGGCCGCTCTGAAGGGCTACGAACGCGACCTCGGTCCGGAGCTCTACCCACAGGTCCGAGCCGCCATCGACGCCGGAGCCGGCACGCCCCTGGCGCTCCCGCCGGCCAGCATGAACTTCAGCGGGCGCGCCGCGGGCAGGAACACCAGGCCCCGGCCGCCGACGCCCGTTCCCCCTGCGACCGATGCTGCGGGCAAGGGCTCGAGCCAGGACCCCAAGTGAGCGCCCGTTCGACTCTGTTCCTCGCCGTCGGGCTCGTCGCCCTGATGCAGGCCTGCGCTCCGGAATCCGCCCCCGCCCCCGCGGGCGTCGGGCCCGCGCCGAACACACGCGCGACGGAGGCCGGGACGAAGGTCGAGTTGGCGCGCCCGGAACCGCCGCCCGCGGCGACGCCGATCCCCGAACCCGTCCCGGAACGAGCACCCGCGCCCGCCGCACCCACTCCGGCCGGCGCCGACATCGCCGACCTGGGCCCGTTCCAGGTGATCACCTGGGACGAGGCCAAGGCCCGCGCGGAGAAGCAGATCGAGCCGGGAAATGCCGACGTGGAGCTGGAGAAGCTCCGCGTCGAACTCGAGAACAAGCCCTGAGTGTGGCCTGGGGTCAGACCGCGATCCGACGCGCGGGCAGGCACGCGGCGATGCGCTCGAGCGCCAGGTCGACCTCGCGCGCGGACACGTTCAGGGGCATGCGGAAGCGGATCGCGCGCTCGCCCGAGGCCAGCGCCAGGAACTTCTTCTCGCGCAGGTCCTTGAGCAGCGCGTTGCGCGCGTCGGGGTTCGCGAGGGTGAAGGCCACGAGCGATCCCTTGCCGCGCACGTTCGTGAACCCGCCGCGCTCCTTCCCGAGCGTCCGCAGGCCGGCGACGAAGCGCTCGCCCTGTTGGGCGACGTTCTCGCACAGCTTCTCCTCGACGATGATCTCGATGAAGCGCTGGCTGCGCACCATGTCCACGAGGCTGCCGCCCCACGTCGAGTTGATGCGGCTCGGCAGGTGGAAGACGTTGTCCTTCACCTCGTCGACGCGCGTGCCGCAGTAGACGCCGCACACCTGCGTCTTCTTGCCGAACGCGACGACGTCGGGGCGCACGCCGTGGTGTTGCCACATCCAGGGCTTGCCGGAACCGAAGAACCCGGTCTGCACCTCGTCGAACACGAGCAACGCCTCGTTTTCGTCGGCGTACTGGCGCAGCTTGGCCAGGAACTCCGGGCGGAAGTGGTTGTCGCCACCTTCACCCTGCATGGGCTCGATCAGGATCGCGGCGACCTTGCCCTGGAACTGGCGCAGGCCGTTCTCGATGTCCTGGCAGGCCCGGCGTTCCTCGGCCACGACGTCGTTCACGATGTTCCCGTCGAGGTCGTACTCGACGGCCGGGTTGTGCGCGCGCGGCCAGCAGAACTTCGGGAACAGCGCGACCTTCTTCGGATCGGTGTTCGTGAGGCTCATCGTGTAGCCCGAGCGGCCGTGGAACGCGGCCTTGAAGTGCAGCACGGCGAGGCTCGCGCCGTCGTCCTTCACGTTCTCGAGGCCGATCTTCCGCGCCTTCCAGTCGAACGCGACCTTGATCGCGTTCTCGACCGCCAGCGCGCCGCCCGCGATCCAGAAGTGGTACGGGAAGCCGGCCGGAGTGACGTGCTTGGCGAACGTCTCGACGAACTCGGCCATGTAGCTCGTGTACAGGTCCGAGTTCGAGGGGTTGTTCAGCGCCGCGCGCGTGATCCGCGCGACGAACGCCGGGTCGCGCAGCTTGGGATGGTCGTAGCCGAGCGGCCAGCTCGCGAAACAGGTGAAGAAGTCGAGGTACTCCACGTTCTCCCGCGCGTCGTGGAGCCACGAACCGTGGCTCTTCTCGAGGTCGAGCACGAACGGGAATCCGTCGGCGAGCTGGTGGCGCTTGAGGGTCTCGTGGACGTGGCGTGCGTCGATCATGGCGTGCTGCGCTCCGGCTGGAGGAGGCGTGGGAAAAGCCCTTCATCGGCCGTTCCTCACCCCGCGATTGTGCCCGGTCCGGGGTTCGCTGACCACCCCGCGCGGGCTCCAGAGACGCTAGGAACGGACTTCCTGGTCCAGACGCCCGGCGGCGGAGTGCGCCGAGCGCAGATCCACGGCCCGCAAGAGCAGCAGGAGCCCGCAGGGGGTGCCGAGCCGCGCCACGCGCATCGCGGGCTCGACGTTCGTGAAGACCACGGGAAAGAGCCCGCGCTCGTCCTCGGAGCCCGTGAGGACCGCCGTGGCGCCCTCGTCGAGGCCGAGCGCCAGAGCCGCCTCGAGCGCGCTCGCTTGCGCCTGCGCGGCGATCGGCAGAGGGCGCTCGGCCTCCGAGCTCGCCGCCAGACGCTCCAACACGATCTCGCCGACGCGGGAGAAGGCGCGCTCGGGCGTGATCAGCCGCCCCACCTGTCCGGAACGCGAACCGGAGAGAGCACGCGCGCGGCCGATCGCCGCGTCGAGGATGCGCGCGATCTGCCCGTCGAGCTCGAGGGCCGGATCGACGACCGCGGTGACGCGCCGCGGTCGCGCGATCTCGACGTGGGACGCGCCCGTGAAGTCGGCATCGAGCCGTTCGGCGCTCACGACCGCGGTCGGGAGGTCCGGCCGGCGCGTGGCGGCACGCACGAGCGTGCGGCCGTCGTCGTGCAGCACCTGGAACACGCCGCGCGGAAGCTCCGCGAACGCGTCGCGCAGCGCATCCCCGGCGCACGGCAGGCGTCCGTCCGGCGC
Source organism: Planctomycetota bacterium (assembly GCA_026692665.1). Lineage (GTDB taxonomy): Bacteria > Planctomycetota > UBA1135 > UBA1135 > JAEUHZ01. Next base: position 7,815 of record JAPLOF010000039.1, on the reverse strand, counting down.
CAGGATCACCGGCCGCCCGGCGCGCAGAGCGAAGAGGATCGCGCGCGCCGGCGCGTGCCATCCCGAACTCCAGACCGGAGCGAGCAGACAGGGACCGTCGCGAGCACCGAGTGGTCCGCGCGCGAGCGGCCCGCCGGAGGTCAGCCCCTCGGCGACGGCCGCATCCAGTCCCAGGAGGTGCCGCTCGAGTTCGTCGCGCTCGAAGCCCAGGGCCCGGCGCGCCGTCCCCTCGGGATCCGGCGCATCGAGGAGGCGGTCCGCGGCCCGGCTCAGTCGCTCGTGGCGCTCCGCCAGGCCGAGCCGTAGCCAGGCCGGCTCGGCCAGGCGCGCGGCTTCGAGCGCGATCTCGAGGTCCAGGTCGGCGGAGCGCGGCCAGCGCCCGAGGGGCGCGCGCGCGCCCGGCGTGGAGAGCTCGAACCACGCGCTGCCCGCGGCTTCGGCGAGGGCGCCGTCGATCCAGTTGTGTCCGCGGGAGGCCAAGCAGGCCGCGCATGGTAGCGCTGCGCCCGGGTCGCGGCGCCGCGTACCATGGCGGGATCGCGGTCTTCCGCGCCAACGCCTTGGCCCGCCCGCTCGCCTACGACCGAGAGAAACGCCTGGTCCGCACCGGCGATTTCCAACGCGCGTTCCAGCAGGGCTCCCGCGCCCGCGGATCGATCCTGCTCGTCGTCGCGCGGCGCAACGGGCTTCCGGGCACGCGCCTCGGCCTCTCGATCGGCAAGGTCGTGTGGAAGTCGGCCGTGAAGCGCAACCGCGTCCGGCGGATCTTCCGCGAGTCCTTCCGGCTCAGCTATCCCGAGCTCCCGCCGGGCTTCGACCTCGTGCTCGTGGCGGCGTCGCCGAAGCTCGAGCCCGAGTTGGAGGCCACGCGCAGCGAGCTCGTCTCCCTGGCCCGCAAGGCCGCGCGCCGCTTCGACGAGAAGGCCGCCGGCATCGCGCCCCCCGAGTCCGGACCGCGGGCTCCGCGGAAGGCGAAGTGAGCAGGCTGCGCGCCCTCGCGACGGCTCCCCTGCGTTTCTACCGGCGCTACCTGTCGCCGTGGAAGCCGCCGATGTGCCGCTTCGCGCCGACGTGCAGCCAGTACGCGATCGAGGCGGTCGAGGCGCACGGGATCCTGCGCGGCGGCGCGCTCGCGATCTGGCGCATCCTGCGCTGTCAGCCGTTCGCTCGCCCAGGCTACGATCCCGTCCCTCCGCGGCGCGGCCACGACGGCTGCGCGCACGACCACGATCGCCACCCCTGAAACACCGGTCGATGAACCGCTCGAGCCTCCACGTCCTCCTCGCCCTCCCGCTCGTCGCCTGCGCCGGCACCGACACGAAAGGTGACCGGGCTCCCGCGCCGAATTCGGCCTCGGGTGGCCAGGCCGGCGCGTCCGCGCGATCGGAATCGAAGTCGCGGCCGGGTGCCGCTCCGTTCGCGGGCCTGACGGCGTGCGATGAGCTCCTGCGCCCGGGCGAGAAGCACTTCGCGCACCTGTGGCGCGTCACGAAGGGAGTCGAGAACGCGGCCGAGGCGTACTGGAGCTTCGCCGGCGACCGGCTCGTCTACCAGGCGACGCCGGTCGGCACGACGTGCGACCGCATCTACGCCACGGACCCGCGCGGCGGGAATCCGCTGCGGCTGTCGGACGAGCGCGGCGTCACGACATGCGCGTACTTCCTGCCCGACGACAAGAGCGTGGTCTACGCCTCGACGACCGCGTACCAGCTCGACTGCCCCGCGCCGCCGGACCGCTCGTCGGGCTACGTGTGGCAGGTGCACCCCGAGTTCGACATCTACACGCACGACCTCGCGACGGGACGCGAGAGCGCGCTGACGACGGAGTACGGCTACGACGCGGAGGCCACGGTCTCGCCCAAGGGCGACCGGATGGTGTTCACGAGCACGCGCTCGGGCGACCTCGAGCTGTGGACCGCGAAGCTCGACGGCACGGACCTGAAGCAGGTCACGCACGAGCCCGGCTACGACGGCGGCGCCTTCTTCAGCCACGACGGCCAGTGGCTCGTGTACCGCTCGACGATGTTCACGCCCGGCAAGGAGAAGGAGGAGCAGGCCGACTACGAGAAGCTCCTCGCGAAGTGGCAAGTGCGCCCGACGCGCATGGAGATCATGGTATCGCGCGTCGACGGCTCGGAGCGCCGCCGCGTGACCGACCTGGGCAAGGCCAATTGGGCCCCGTTCTTCTTCGTCGGCGACAAGCGCATCGTCTTCGCGACGAACCACCACGACGACAAGAAGGGCATGCCGAACTTCGACCTGTTCGCGATCGACGTGGACGGGAAGAACCTCGAGCGCATCACGTTCGAGCCGGATTTCGACGCGTTCCCGGTGTTCAGCCCGGACGGAACATGGCTCGTGTTCGCCAGCAACCGCGGCGCGAGCAAGCCGGGCGAGACGAATCTGTACGTGGCGGAGTGGCGCTAGACCCGCGCGCTCGCGCGCGGGTCCACCAGCCTGGGTTCCTCCCCGCTGACCCCGCGGCGCGCACAGTGCGCCGGAGATCAGCCCCCGGCCACGGGTGATCCAGCGAGGCCGCACGCGACCCGGCCGATTCTCACCCGCGCCGCCGGTCCTCGCGCAGGAACCCCTCGAGCACCGCGTCCGTCCCCCACTCGCGGTCGATGCGCTCGTGGAACTTGAGCTTCCCGAGCCACTCGCCCATCGAAGGCCCCTGGCCGCCGTTCACGACGCCCGTGTACACGCGCACCTGGTCGACGAAACCCGACTTCAGGTAGTGAGTCAAGAGCCGCGGGCCGGCCTCGAGCAGCACGCGCCGGCAGCCCTGGTCCCAGAGCCACGTCTGCACGTCGCGCAGGTTGACGCCGTCGTCGGTCGCGACGTGGAACGGGTGCACGTGCGCGCCCGCAACTTCGAGCGCGCGGTGTCTCTCCGACGACGCGCCGCCGATGCACAGGACGTCGACCGGCCCGCCGGCTTCGCCCTCGCCCGGAGTCTTCAGGAGCGTCGCCGTCGGCGGCGTGCGCAGGCGGCTGTCGAGCACGACGCGCCGCGGCGGCTTCAGGAGGTTTCCCGGCGGCCGCACCGTGAAACGCGGGTCGTCCGCCAGCACGGTGCCGATGCCCGTGACGATCGCGTCGACGCGACCGCGCAGGATCTGCACCTCGCGCAGCGATTCGGGCCCGCTGATCCAACGGCCGCCGCCGACGCCTTGCGGCGGCACGAGCTGGCCTGTCCGCGTCTGCGCCCACTTCGCGATCGTCCAGGGGCGCGGACGGCGGATGCGCTCGTTGTCGAGCCACGTCTGGAAGTGCGGCGCGACCTTCGCGAGCGGCGTAACGTCCTCGAGCAGCACGACCTCGACACCGGCGGCCTGCAGGCGGCGCAAGCCCTCGCCCTGGTGGCGCGGATCGGGATCGAGGGCGCCGACCACGACGCAGGAGATCCCGCTCTCGAGGATCCGGTCGATGCAGGGCGGCGTCTTGCCGTGGCTCGTGCAGGGTTCGAGTGTGAGGACCAGCGCGTCCCAGCGCTCGCGCGGGATGCCCGTGCGCTCGGCCTCGTCGAAGACGTGGACCTCGGCATGGGCTTCTCCCCAGACCTCGTGGAAGCCGCGCGCGATGACCTCGCCGTCGCTGAGGATCGCGGCGCCCACGCATGGATTCGGGGCGACCTCGAAGCGGAAACGGGTCGCGGCCCGGCCGAGCTCCACGAGCAGGGAACGCAGCTTCGGCTCGCTGAGCGTCTGTGCGATCCCCCGCGTCATGTCTCAGAGCCTCCGGAACGCCGCCTCGCGGGGGAGCGCCCGATCCTGCCGATCGGCGCGACGCCCCACACCGGTAGAGAATAGCCCGCGCCGGGCCAGGAACAGCCCATCCGAAGCTCGAAAACGGCGCACTCCCCTTCCCTTCGCCGGGCGCCGCCGTCACCATCCCGCGTTCGGTTCCATCCACGCGCTCCACCCACGACTTGCGTTTCCGCACATGAACGTCGCTCAAGAGAAGGCTCCCATCCGCGTCGCCGTGACCGGCGCCGCCGGCCAGATCGGCTACGCCCTCCTCCCGCGCATCGCCTCGGGCGAGATGTTCGGGCGTGACCAGCCGGTGATCCTGCACCTGGTCGAGATCCCGGACGAGAAGGCCCTGAAGGCGCTCGAGGGCGTCGCGATGGAGCTCGACGACTGCGCCTTCCCGCTCTTGAAGGGCATGGTCCTCACGAGCGACCTGAAGCAGGGCTTCGACGGCGTCAACTGGGCGCTGCTCGTCGGCGCGCGGCCGCGCGGCCCGGGCATGGAGCGCAACGACCTGATCAAGGTGAACGGCCCGATCTTCGTCGGGCAAGGCAAGGCCATCAACGACCACGGCGCGAAGAACGTGCGCGTCGCCGTCGTCGGCAACCCCTGCAACACGAACGCGCTCATCGCGATGCACGCGGCGAAGGACGTCCCGCGCGAACGCTTCACGGCGATGACGCGCTTGGACGAGAACCGTGCCGCGGCCCAGCTCGCCAAGAAGGCCGGCGTCGCCGTCACGCAGGTGACGAACGGCACGATCTGGGGCAACCACAGCGCCACGCAGGTCCCCGACTTCGTGAACACGAAGATCGGCGGAAAGAGCGCGGGCGAGGTCGTCACGGACCAGGCCTGGCTCCAGGGCGACTTCTTCAAGACGGTCCAGCAGCGCGGCGCGGCGATCATCGCGGCGCGCGGGCTGTCCTCGGCGGCTTCCGCGGCCAGCTCGCTGATCGACCACGTGCACGACCTCTTCGTCGCGACGCCGAAGGGCGCGTGGCACTCGGTGTGCGTGCGCAGCGATGGCAGCTACGGCGTGCAGGAAGGGCTGATCAGCTCCTTCCCGGTGACGAGCGATGGCAAGGGCAACTGGAGCATCGTCCAGGGCCTCTCGCTCACCCCGTTCCTGAAGGAGAAGATCGCCGCGACCGTGAAGGAGCTGCAGACCGAGCGCGAGGTCGTCGCGGACCTGCTCAAGTAGCGCCCGCGGGCTTCCCTCTCCGGCCGTCCGGCCCCAGGCGCGACGCGCGGGGGCCGGACGGCTGGCATTCCGGGCTGCTCGACCCGGGCCCCGGCTGGAGGCGCCCGACCACCCGGCGCGCGAGCCGGATAGACTTCGGGTCAGCCATGCGCGCCCTCGCCCCCACTTCGTGCCTGGCCTCCCTGACCTCCCTGGCGGCCCTGGTGCTCTCCGGCTGCTCCGGGGGCTCGGACGCGAGCCTCGCCCCGGGGACCTCGGCCGCGCGCTGGTACGTCCACGCCGGCGCGTCCGCGGGCGGCGACGGGTCGTCCTGGCAGAGCGCGTCGCCCGACCTGGCCGCCGTTCTGGGCAAGACGCGCGCCGGGGACGAGGTCTGGGTCTCGTGGGGCGTGCACCGTCCCGCGCCGCGCGGCGGCTCGCGCGCGGCATCCTTCGCCCTGACGCCCGGGGTGCGCGTCTACGGCGGCTTCGCGGGCGACGAGACCGCCCTGGCGCAGCGCGATCCCGCCGTGCACGTGTCGATCCTCGACGGCGACCTCGCCGGCGACGACGGGCCCGAATTCGCGAACCGCGCGGACAACGTCTACCACGTCGTCGTCGCGACGGACGCGCACGGCGCGCTCCTCGACGGCTTCACGATCCGCGGCGGCTACGCCGATGGGCCGGAGTTGGGCCCCACGCCCGACAGCGGGGATCAGGGCTCGGGGATCAACGTCTACCACGGCGCGATCACGGTCGTGGACTGCACGCTGCGCGAGAACTGGGCGCGGAATCACGGCGCGGTGAACGACCACAGCGATGGCTCGATCTTCGACCGCTGCCGGTTCCTCGAGAATGCCTCGGCGCACTTCGGCGCGGGGCTCTACCTGCACCACGAGGCGGCGACGCTCGCGATCGGCTGCACCTTCCGGGGCAACGTCGCCGCGACGGACGGCGGCGGCGCGTACGTGCGCAGCCACCACGGCGCGCACTTCGAGGACTGCCTCTTCGAGGCCAACCGCGCGGACCGCGGCGGCGGGCTCTATGCGGCGCAGGAGAGCGCCCCGCACCTCGAGCACTGCACGTTCGTCGAGAACTCCGCGCTGACGGGCGGCGGCGGGAACTACAACGACGAGACCTTCACGATGCTGGAAGGCTGCACGTTCCTGCGCAACGAGGCCGGCACGAAGCTCGACGGCGGATCGGGCGGCGGCGGCGGCAGCGGCGGCGGCGGCGTGTGGACGACCGCCGGCGCCGTGATCGCGATGGACTGCTCGTTCCAGGAGAACCGCGCCTCGTTCGGCGGCGGCTTCTACGCGATCCACGACGCGCACGCGATCGTCTCGGGAGGGATCTTCGTCGCCAACGAGGCACACGAGGCCGGCGGCCTGTACACGCTGAACAGCCCGATCCTGCTGCAGGACTCGACGTTCGTGGAGAACGTGGCGTCGGCCGGCTCGTTCTCCGTCGGCGGAGGCGTCAGCAACTACTACAGCGACGCGATCGTCGAGCGCTGCGTGTTCGAGCGCAACCGCGCCGAGCTCGGCGGCGGCGGGCTCTACAACGAGGGCGAGGACCCGGTGGTGCGCTCGTCGCACTTCCTGGGCAACACGGCCTTCGGTCTCGAGGGTTTCGGGGGCGCGATCCTGGGCGGTTACTTCGCGCGTTCGACGATCGAGGACTGCTCCTTCGTGGGAAACAGCGCGAAGCAGGGCGGAGGGACCTACGACATCGCGTTCAGCGAGGCCCACATCGTGAACTGCACGTACGCCGCGAACAGCGCGCAGCAGGGTGGCGGCATCTTCGTCGGGAACCTCGCGACGCCGCGCTACGCGAACTGCATCGTGACGGGATCCGTGCCCGACGCGCTGGGCGGATACGCGGCGCACTTCGAGTACGGCCTCGCCGACGCGGCCCAACCCGGCGCGGGCAACGTGTCGGGAGTCCCATCGTTCGCGCGCGCTCCGGACCCGGGATCCGACGGCACGTGGGGCACGTCCGACGACGACTACGGCGACCTCGCGCTGCTGCCCGGCTCGCTGGGCATCGACGCCGGCTGGAACCGCGCACATTCCGCGGCACCGGCGACGGACCTGGGCGGCGAGCCGCGCTTCGTCGACGATCCGGCGACGGTCGACACGGGGCTCGGCGACGGTCCGATCATCGACCTCGGCTGCCACGAAGCGCAGCCCTGAACGGTCGCGCCTGCCGCGTGGAGCAGGCCGGCTGCGCTCCGGCCCCATACTCTCACGCATCATGCAGACGCTCCTTCGCGCACTGTGCCTCGCACTGGCCGCCACGTCCTGCGCCACCGATACCCGCCTCGCACCGAGTTGGCCGGGCAGCTACCTGCTCGTCGCCGAAGAGGGCGCCCTGGCCGTGATCGAGCCCAATGCCGGCTTCGTGCGCGACCGATTCGAGGCCGCGGCGGACCCGCGCGCGATCGCGGTCGCGAGCAACGGCCAATACGCGGCGGTCCTGGGCGCGGACGGCGCGCTCTCCGTCGTCGACCTCTTCGAGAGGCGCACGGACTCGCGCTTTCAACTGATCGGGGCCGGCCCGGCGAGCGGCCTCGTGTTCGGCGATCGGCGCAGCACGCTGCTCGCCGCCTTCGAAGGCAGCGGCGAGATCCAGGTCGTGGAGCGCGACTCGGGATCCCCCATGGCCACGATCCAGACCGGCGCGACGCAGGTCCGCGCGCTGGTGCGCGCTCCCAGCGGGCGGCGTGTCGCGGCCGTCTCCGGCGAGCCGGACGGCATGGACTGGATCGACATGGACGCTCCCACGGGGCGCGGCCGCACGCAGTCGGCGCAGCCCGTGGACGCGATCGCGCCCGGCTCCGAGCCGGGCGAGATGTGGTGCCACGCCACGGGCGAGAACCGCG
>JAPLOF010000038.1 GCA_026692665.1 Planctomycetota bacterium | reverse complement strand
GTAGTGCAAGAGCTCGTTGCCGACCAGCGCGAGCCCGGCCGGCGGGAACCCCTCGACGCTGGCCACGGTCAGCGCCGAATCCCCGGCTCCCGCGCCCGCCGTGAGCACGGTCGCGACACGGTGCTCGAGGAACATCACGGGGTCGAACGACTCGTGCGCTCCCCCCTTCGTGCCCAGCTTCCCGCGCCCGTCGGCCGCGAGCTGCACGATGCCGCTCTGCGCGTCGTACGAGCGGTACGCCAGGATCTCGTCACCGACACGCAGGAGGCCGCCGTTCGCCGGCAGATCGGCGAGGTACTCGTGGTCCGCTCCGATGTCGGACAGGGCGATGCGCACGGTCTTCGGACGGACGGTCAGCTGCGTGCCCGATTCGTCGAGATCGGCGTCGAGGACGAGACTGGCGCCGCACATGGCCTCGGGATCGAGCGTCGGCGTGGCCCGGCCGAACTGCGCGTCCCCGAACGCGACTTCGTCGACGATGGCCGAAGGGACGACCCCGCCGGCTCCATCGGGGCTGCCCCCGATCTGGACTTTCGAGACGGACCGCGGGCGCTCGCCCGAAGGGAAGCACACGATGCGCGCGAGGAGACGCGTGTCCACGATGGGCACGCTCGAGTTCTCGACCGCCGCGGCGGCGACGACGTTTTCCGGGCTGCGCGTCTGGAAGGCCAGGTAGGTGCGGTTGCGCAGGTACGGCTCGTAGTCGACGTACTCATCGCGCGGGACCACGGGGATGGGCTTCGAGTTCGCCGCCTGCGGAAGGCGCCACGAACGCGTCGCGTGCTGCGCGGCTGGCGAGTGCGCGCGTTGGACGACGAGCGGCCATCCGGGGTGCGTGGGGTCGGCCCCCACGAGGAAGACGGCGTCGAGGCGTCCGGGCTTGCCCCCCGAGACGTCCTTCTGCTGCACCTCGAAGACCGGGTGGACGAGGGTGCCGGACTTGTGCGAGTGCGACCAGGTGCCGAACACGCCCCGGAACTGGAACCAGGTCTCGACGGAGCGCGTGATCGGGAAGTCCTGCGGCAGGTTCTCGTTCTTGCCGATGCGCGGGTCCCACACGGTCGTCGAGTAGGTCTGGGCGGCAGCGTTCGGCGGAACGACCGGTTCGGGCGCGGTCGCGGCCGCGACGAGCAGGGCGCCGCCGCCTCCACCGGGGCCACCGCCGCCTCCGCCCTGGGGCGGCGGCGGGCGCGTCTCGAGCGCGATGTTGCGCGTGAGCACGGCGTAGACGCCCAGGATCAGGGCGTTCGGATCGTCGCGCACGAGCTGGGCACGTGCGGTGTCGAAGTGGTCGTAGCGCACCCACTCGGTGAACTCGGCGTCGTTGACGTGCGTGACCTGCGCGAACTTCGAATCGCCCTTCTTCGCCGCGAGGAATCCGCGGACGTCGCTCGCGCCGGGGACGGCGAACGAGATCGGGACGACGTAGGTGGCCCACTCGAGCTTGCTCGCGACGGGCTGGTTGTCCTGCGCCGTCGTCAGGTTCGGGTTCCAGGTCGCGATGAACGAGCGCGAGCCGCCGATCAGCGTGCGTTGGTTGTCGTCCAGGTTCCCGAGGTTCGGGAGCTGCCCCTCCCCGATGCCGCGCTGCGCGATCCGCAGCGTGTTCCCCGACCAGCCCGAGTAGCGGATGACCTCGATGCCGCCGAGGGGCGAGCCCGCGGAGTCCTGGGCCTGCTGGTTCCCGAAGTTCCACCCGATCTGCACGATCACCGCGTAGCCGCCGTCGGGGTGGAAGGCGGTCATGAACTCCTCGGGCGGCGTCGCGGGATCGACGACGAAACCGTCGTCGGCGCACTTCAGCAGGAGTCCGTCGACCGAGCTGTTCGCGCCGGCGAGGCCCTTTCCAGCTTCGAAACCGAGGAGCCCGATCGTGATCGGGTCGCCGTCCGACTGCTGGCCGCCCGTGACGCCGATGACCCGTGAAACGCGGAACTTGCCCACGTCGCGTGCGAGCTGCGCCTCGCCGCTCGGCACGTCGGTGCGCAAGGGCAGGCTGTAGCCGAACAGCTCGACGGGCGTGCCGGCCGCGTGATCGGTCGAGAGAGTGGCCAGGTTGGCGGGAGGCGATGCCGCGTCCTCGCCGAGCTGCGTCGCGACCTCGCGCGCCATGCGGCCGCCGAAACCGGCGCTGGGACCGGTCTCGGTGCGCTGCGCGCTCATGCCGCCACTCGAGACCGAGACCTCGATCAGCTCGTTGCCGACGCGCACCACGCACCGCTCGGGGAAGCCCTCGGTCGAGTCGACGACGAGGGTCCCGGAGCTCTGCGACAGGGATCCCGCGAGGCGCGTCAGGCCCGGCGTGCGGACGCCCTGCGCGAGCCCGTTGACCAGCATGTGCATCTGACTGGGCCGGTTGCCGCGCACGTCGAGCTCGACGTGACTCCACACGTCGACGGGCAGGCCGGGCGATTTCGAGATCGAGTAGCGGACCTCGCCGCGCTCCGTGAACGCCGTCTCGCGGTGATCGCCGAACCCGTCGATGACGCGCAGCACGAGATCGTCGCCGTCGATGGACAGGGTCGCGCGGTCCACGTCCGGCGCCGTGCCACCCACGTCGAGGAAGCGGCCGGCCGAGAGGCTGCGCGGCTTGATCCAGAGCGACAGGGCGCTCGAACGCAGGAACGGCGCGTCCTTCCCGCTCCACCGCACCATGTCGTCGGCGGCGTCCTTCACGATCACCTGGTCGGGCAGGTAGCGGCCTTCGACGTCGCGCGTCTCGTGGTCGAAGTGCTCGACGCGGCCCTTCAGCCGCACGGTCTCGGCCAGCCGGGTCGGCATGAGCGCCGCCCAGGCGGTCTCGTCGCGCGACGGGAACGTGCGCTCGGGGGTCGGCGGTTTCTCGAGGCTCGCGTAGGCCGGATCGTCGCTGACGCCCGGGAGGTACGTGCGGCCCTCGAACGTGCCGAGCTGCGGCCACAACCGCGAAGGCGGAACGGCGCCGGAATCCCACTGCGAGGTGGCCTTGGGGCCGGTGAGCCACCAGGGTGCTTCCAGACCCAGGCGCAGTTCCTCGTCGAAATCCTCCTGCCGCGCCCACAGCCGGATCAGCTCGCGCTGCGGCGCGACGGCCATCACGTCGTCGCGCACGGCGGAGTAGCGCAGCACGCCCGACTCGGCGTTGATCGCCGCGCGCAGCTCGAGGGCGTAGACGTCGCGCGTCGTGAAGGAGTACGGCATCGTGCTCCACGCCAACGTCGCGTCGTTCGCATTCAGCCCGTTCGCGTAGACCGCGACCGCGTCCCATTTGTCGAGGAACGCCTCGCCGCCACGCAGGCGATCGGGCACGACGGGCGCGTCGCCGGGGAGCTTGTCCAGGCCCGCGGCCGGCAACACGGCGCGCTGCAGGAAGTCCTGGAAGCCCGTGAACGGGCGCGATTCGATCACGAGCGCGGCGAACTCGTCGGCCTCGTCCGCCGTGACCCGCGAGTTCTGCCCGGCCACCTGCAGGTTCAGGAACAGCGCGACGAGCACCTCGCGCGGCGCTGTGTTCAGGTTGACGGGCCGGCGCGCCAGCACGTCGACCACGGCCTCGTACGCCAGGTAGTCGTTCTTGAGCACGCGATCGAGCGCGATGTCGCCGTTGCCGAGCACGTTCTGCACGAGCGCCAGCTCGCTCGACTGGCCGTCGCGAACGCGCACCGTGGCTCCCGGGTTGAGCCAGCGCCCGGAATCGACGCGGAAACGGCCGTCCTTCCCGCCCTCGATCTTCGATGCGAGCCGCGCCGCGCGCTGCCAGCGAGCTCCGGCCCGCAGACCGCCGTGCGCAGTCCCGAACTCGCGCAGGCGCCGCAGCAGCGCGTCGCGCATCACCGCCGTCCCGGCCGGGTCCGTGGCGGCAGCCAGCGCGAAGTTCCCGCACTCGGGCAGACGCTCGATCGATTCCCAGGCACGCGGCTCGTCGTCCGGGGACACGAGGCGCCACAGGACGGGCGCGAGCGCGCGCTGGTCCAGCACCGGTGTGCCGATGCCGTGCGAAACCGGCGGACGCGGGCCTCCGAGCCATTCCGTGCCCCCGCTGGGACCGAAGACGCCGCGCGTGAAGTCCACGGCCGCGTTCTCGACCACCTTGCGGATCTGCACGGTCTCGCCCGCGATCCAGACGAACCCCTGCGGCTCGAAGTTCGCGTTCGCCGCGAAGAGGATCTCCTTGCCGTTCGCCTCGAGCACGGCGCCGAGGCGCGACGTGAGGCCCATCAGGTTCGCCAGGACTTGCGGGCTCGCGCTGTCCAGGTCGACGAGCCCCGCGACGTCGCGGCTGTCCACGGTCCACATCGCGCCGCCGGCGTCCTTCGCGTCGAGGAATCCGGCCGGGAAGGCATTGTCGACGCGCACCTCGTCTTCGCCGTCGAAGTAGGGCGTCCGGTCGAGATCCGCGCTGCCGTACGTCTCCGCCAGCACGGCCCGCGCGTGCCGGGAGGCCGTGTCGAGCGCGACGCGCGCGTCGGTGCGGTCCGCGAGCCGCGTCGAGGCCTGGTCCGCGCCGCGCGCGGAGAGCAGGAAAGGAGTCGCCAGGATCAGGAGCGACAGGAGGACGATGAGGACCGCGATGAGCGCGAAACCCGACTGGCCGGACCGCACGCGACCCGTGGGGAAGCACAGGCCCTCACGCGTACGAACCTGACGGCCGCGCGCGCCGTGCGCCGCGCGGTACCGGCAGAGTCGGATGCGACCGCTATTCGACGGTGCCATGGAGGTTCACGAGGACCTTCTCCTCGCGTCCGTCGTCGAATTTCAGGGTGAACTTCACGGGCTCGCGGTGCACGCCGCGATCCAGCCCGCCGCCCGCAGCGAACACGATCTCGCGCGGCGTGCCGGCGCCGAACTCCACGCCCTTGGGCAGGTCGCGGCGGTCCTCGCCGGTGACCGCGGAAACGACGAGCGCGTCGATCGCGCCCGGGAACGCGGCGCTCGTGGGCGAGATCACGAGCGAGCTCTCGACCTTCCACACCGGCGAGGACTCCGCGAGCAGGGCCACCGCCGCGCCGTCCACGAGGATGCGCAGGGTCGCCCGGTCGTACTGGACCTCGATCCCGCTCCAGCGGTTCGCGCACAGGTAGCCCCCGTCGGTCGTGAGGACGACGCGCGCTCCGCGCCGTCGCTCGCCGTCCTCCTGCACGATTTCGGGCGCGAACCAGGCGCGCACGGCGCCGTCGTCCGACGTCGAGATCCCGGCGCTCTCGCCGATCGCGAGCAGTTCGCCGCCATCGGAGCTCGACGGCCGCACCGCGCAGGCGATCGAGAAACCGCGTGAGAGATCGAAGGCCGGATCCAGGTGGACCGGGATCTCGACGCGGGAACGCGCGGGCTCGCCGGCGAAGGACAGCGCGGAGCCGGTGAACCCGTCTTCGACGATCTTCCCGCCCAGCGAGATCCCCTCGGTGCCGAATGCGCCACGTACCGGCATGTCCTCGAAGTGCCACGTGCCGATCACGGACATCCCGAACGCCTGGATCGTGCGCTTGTCGGCGTCGAGGAACACCCGCGCGGGCGCTTCTCGGGCGACCGACCAGTTGCGAGCGGAGCGCAGCGTGCTGTGCACGATCCCGACGGCCGCGCGGTCGGCGACACGGAGGCGGGCGATGAGGCCCACGCCCGCGCCGATCAGGATGGCGATGATGCCCATCACGACGATCAGCTCGATCAGCGTGAAGCCCAGAAGTCCTCTGCGGACGAGCGCCCCGCCCCCGATCCGCGGCACGATCCCGCGTCGCGTCCCGTCGCGATCACGGCGCGTGATCCGACCGAGTTCCGCGCCGGCGATCATCCCTTGCTCTCCGCCGCTTCCACGTCGAAGTTCGCGATGTCGTCGTCGGAACCGAAGACTCCGTCGCCGCCGGCCGAGATCAGCTGGAAGCGATCGTGCTGGTAGTACTGGCCCGTGACGGGGTTCTTCAGCGCGCGGACGGTGCTTTCCTCGGCCGAATCGGCGTCGTTGGGCAGCACGACGTACGCGTCCTGGCGGCCGTAGTCGCGGCGGTGGAAGTAGGCGATCGGGTTCCCCCACTCGTCCTTGAGCTCGAGCAGTGCCGGCTTCGGAATCCGCGACAGGGTCTTCTTGGCCTCGTCCCCGTCCGTGTTCACGAAGCGGTCGTCGGGCAGCGTGGTTCCGGTCCACTCGGGCGACCACATGGACAGGACCAGCGCCTCGGCGCCGATGTTCGTCGTGTTCGGCGGCGTGCCCCACTTCTCCAGGAACTGGCTGGGCGGGTAGTCGCCGAACCGGTCCTCGTACTCGCCGATGGCCGCGGAGAGTTGCACGAGGAACCCCTTCGTCGTCCGCTCCTTCGCGCGTTCGCCGAATCCGGCGAGCCGGGGCAGGAGCACGATCATGAGGATCGACAGGATCAGGAGCACGGCGAGCAGCTCGATCAGCGTGAAGCCCGAGGATCCGGTCCGTTTGATGGGGCGCACGTTCGTTCCTCAGCGGGTCTTCTGGCGGAAGACGATCTCGACGTCGTCGATGTCGATCTGGACCGAACGGCCGGGCGCCCCCTCGGCGAAGATGCCGAGGCGGAGCTGGTTGTTCGTGTGGCCGAGAGCCGACAACCGCGTGTCCGGGGCCACCGGGATGCCGTCGAGGCTGGCGCGCACGCGCGCGTCGCTCTTGTCGCCCACCCGCTCGATGCGCAGCGTGACGGTCTGGTCGACGCGCCACTCCGTGCCGGGAACCTCGATGTAGGCGAGTTCTTCCTCTCCGCGCTTCATCGCGCGGAACTGGACCGCGTTCTTCGCGGCGTCGGGGTGCCGCGACACGGTGGCCTCGGCTTCGAGCTGCGTCTCGCCGCCGCGTTCGCTCTCGCGCGAGAGGAACAGGCCGACGCGAGCGGTGGTTCCGGCGCGCACGGTGATCTTGGCGTCGATCGAGACGACATCGGCGGCGTTGCGCAGTTGCCACAGACGCGAGCGGCCGCCGGACTTGAACGTGCCGCCGATGGAGACGACCCCGTCGTGGATGGAGACGAGCGGTCCGTTCGACTCCTGCACGAGCCAGCCGTTCTGCAGAGCGTTGCGCTCGAAGCCGTCCGACCAGAGGACCTTCTCCAGGTGGTCGGTCAGGCGCTCGATCTGGCGCCGGGCCCAGACTCGCCACGGGTCGTCTTCGGGGAACGTGCGACGCGCGTCGTCGAGTTCAGCCAGGCGTGTCAGGGCCTCGGTCGGGTCGCCGAGTCGGTACTGGCACCACGCCAGCGCGCCACGCGCCGTCGGCTCGTCGACCTGTTTCGCGATCGCGCGCTTCAGGACGGGATCGGCATCGGCCACCGAACCCGCCTCGAGCAGGGTGACGCCGCGCAGCACGGCGGCACGCACGAGGTTCGGGTCGAGGGTCAGCGCGCGCTCCAGGAACTTGTCCGCCGCCGCGAGGTCGCCACGCCGGTGCGCGACCTCTCCCAGCCAGGCGAGCGCGTCCGCGAAGTCGGCGTCGAGCGCCAGAGCGGAACGCAGGGACTCGGAAGCGCCGTCGAGGTCGTCGCGCGCCACGAGCAGGCGCCCGCGCTGGAAGTGACTCCAGACGTCCGTCGGATCCCCTTCGAGCGCGAGATCCACGTAGCGCAGCGCCTCGTCGGGGTGCCCGGTGGCCTCGGCCAGCCACGAGAGCGTGCGGTGCGCGAGCGGTGCGCGCAGCGGATCGAGACTGGCGGCCGCGAGCAGCGCCTGGCGCGAAGCGCGCGCCGCCGCGGCGTTCGGCTTGCGCGCGAGTTCCACGCCGCTCGCGAGGAGGCGCTCGAAGCTCTTGGACTCGCCGACGACGTCGCTCTCCGCCGCGGCCGCGGTATCGGGCGCCAGGATGCGCACGCTCGCGAGCCCCGTCCGGGCCTCGTCGCTCGTCGCGTCGGCCTGCCGCGCCTTCTCGAACCACTCGCCCGCGCCCGCGATGTCGCCCGTGGCGAGCAGCGCGGCGCCGAGACCGGCGCGCAATCGAGCGCGATCGCGCTTCTCGTCCGCACCCGTCGGCTCGAACTGGTTGGCCAGGCGGTAGTGCTCGGCCGCCTCGGCCCCGCGACCGCGGGCGAGCAGGAATCGACCGAGCGCCTCCTGCGCGACCCACGACGTGCGCCCGTGGCGCTCCGCGTCGCGGAAGTTCGCCTCGGATTCGGCGAACAGCCGGAAGCGGGCCTGGAGTTCCGCCAGGCGCACGAGCACCAGCGGATTGTTCTTCATGGGCCCGTCGAGGAGCCCGCGATAGATCTGGAACGCCTCCTCGAAGCGGAACGCCGCCTCGTAGACACGCGCGAGGCCGAGCTTCGGCTGCGGGTCCTCGTTCAGGACTTTCGAGGCGCGCGTGAACATCTCCGCCGCCACCTCGAGCGCGCGCGGCGTCTCCATGCGCTGCTCGATGCACCAGCGCGCGAAGGACAGCCCCTGGTCGTACTCCGAGGCCGAGAGCGGATCGCCGAACGCCACGCGACGGCGCTCGATCTCGTTCGGGATCGTCGCCGCGAAGTCGAACTCGCCCACGTTCTTGCGCGGGATCTTCATCGGCGCCTGTCCGGGGAACCGCGGCGCGCCCTTCTCGGGATCGAACTCGACGAAGAGCAGGTCCTCGTCGGTGCGCTTCGCGAGGCGGTAGCGATCGGGGTTCTTGATCTGCCCGAAACGGATCTCGCCGATGCGGAACCAGTCGTAGGTCCGCTTCCACGCCGCGAGTCGCGCGGCGAGTTCCTCCGGCGCCAGCGCACTGGCCTTCCCGGACGGGGGCGCCGCGTCGGTGACGGCGCCGTCGTCCACGATCTCGTCCGAGGCGTCGAACAGGTCGGGGACGGCCACCGTGCGCGCCGGGACGCGCAGCGTGCGGCCCCAGGCCTTCGCTTCAGGCCCGGGAACCGGCGGCGGCGCGATCGAGTCGAGCGGCGTCAGCGGAGGCGGTTCGAGGCCGAGCGGCGGAAGCGGACGCGTGTCGCTCGGCGGCGAGAAGAGGTCCCGCGCGCCGGACTTGGCGGAGCGCGCCGTGGGCAGGGCTTGGGCGACGTCGGGTGCCGCGTGAGCTTGGACCGCGAGCGGCTCGGCCTTCTTGGCGCCGCCGCGTTTCGCCGCGCCAGCGGAGAGAGCGCTCCACGCCAGCCCGCCCAGGACGAGCAGGCTGACCGCGAAGACGATGGGTTCCTTGCGCAATTCCACGGGGCGGACAGGCTCCTACTGTTGCGGTGCCGCGGGCGGGACGATCCGCGCGACGAGGAAGACGACTTCGAGCCCGGCTTCGCTGGTCTTCGAGCGCGTGGGTTGCATCTCACAGCGTTCGACGAGCAGCGGACCGGCCGCGCCGGAACCATCGGCGAGGGGAGCGCTCTCCTGGCTTCGAGCCAGGAACGCCACGAGTGGATCCGGGCGCCCGGAGAGGTTCAGCGTGACGCGCGTGCGCTCGAGCGTGCCGACGCCCTGCTTGGAGTTCAGGCGGGGATCGAGTTGGATCTGGATCCGATCGACCCGTTCGCAGCCGGATTCGAGCGCGATGCGGACGGCGCGGTCGACGAGGTCGAGACCTTCGAGGTAGCGCAGGATGTCGCCCTCGCGCGTCGGCGAGAGCGCGGGCAGGCCGAGGTCTTCCGGCAAGCGCAGGTTCGCGCGCCCGGCGCGTCGCAGGAGGTCCTCGCGCGTCGCGGCGACCGCGGCGAAGTACTGGTTGCTGGGCGCGCCGCGCTTCGCGTCCAGCGCGTACAGCGGGCGGGCCTTCCACGTGACCGAGCTCGTCAGCGTGTCCAGGGCCGTCTTCAGGGCCTCGTTCTCGGCTTCCAGCTGCCGGTGGTCGTCGGCGCTGTACATCGGTTCGCTCGAGAGCTTCCGTTGCGCGCTCTCGGCCGCGCGTCGCTGCGCCGCGAGATCGTCGCCGAGCATGCTGCCGATCGCGATCCAGCCCGCCAGGAACACGAGTGCGCCCCCGCCCACGACGAGGACGAAGCGCTTGTTCTCCTGCCAGAATCCTTCGAGGTTCACGGCTTCTTGGCTCCTTCCCCGGCGGGGCTGGGCGCCCCCGCGGGCGGCGCGAACAGGGACAGGTCGAGCGTGAATCGCGCGCCGTTCGGGGCCAGTTTCTCCTTCGGTGTCACGCCCTCGGGCAGGCGCGCGCGCAGTTTCTGGAGGAAGCTCTCGTACAGCTGCGGCAGGGCGTTCGTCCCCTCGCGCGCCTGCCCGACGACGGAGACGATCGGCTTGTCCTGACCGCGCTGGATGCCCAGGTCCGGATCGGCGCGCACGTCGCTCGAGAGCTGCGTGACCCAGAACTCGCGCGGCAGGTCGGCCTTCATCCAGTCGAGGGTGCGCGCGACCTGCTCGCCCGAACCCTTCGTCGCGAAGAGCTCGTGCGAGAGCTTCGCGAGTCGCGCGTTCTCGGTGGCCAGTTCCTCGGCCTTGCGGTGCGTGCTGGAGGCCTTCTTGTACTGCTGCTCGAGCTGGGCAGCGCGCGCGCGCGCCGCGTCGAGCTCGGTCTTCGTGCGCCAGGCCTCCCAGCCCAGGAACCCGGCCGCCAGGACGCCGGCCGCGATCAGCCAGACCGTCCCGCCCAGGAACTCGCGCTTCTTCTTGAGCGCCGCGGGCAGGATCTCGATGCCGTAGGCGGCCGGATCCGCGGCGGTCGCTGCGAGCCCGAGCGCCACGACGGATTCGAGCTTGCGCGCCTCGAGCTCGTCGCGCGCCTCGGGCGCGAGCCTCGTCGTGTCGACGACGCGGAACGGGTCGAAGAGCTCGACCGGCACCGACATCCCGCTCGACAGGTAGCGCGGCAGACCCTTGAGCGCCGCGCCGCCGCCACACAGCAAGACGCGGTCGAGCTTGAGACCGGAGATCTTCACCTGGCTCTTCGAGAAGAGCACCGCCGACTGCAGGAGCGACAGGAGCTGACCCGCCGCGGCCTGGGCCGCGCGGCTCGCGCGTTCGGCGTTCGGATCGGCGAAACGCGCCGCGGGATCGAGGTCGACGAGCCGCTGTTTGAGGTCGACCGCCTTCGCGGCGGACAGGTCGAGCCGCTGCGAGATCGCGTCGTCCACGAGGCGCGACCCGCCCGACAGGTTGCGCGCGAAGATGAGGTCGGGTCCGCGCGCGATGACGACGTCGGTGTTGTCCCAGCCGATGTTCGCCAGGAGGACGACCTCGTCCTCGACGGCGCCGAAGCGCAGGAACGCGTTGTAGAGCGCGATCGCGTTCGGGGTGAACGCGTCGAGACGGCCGCCGATCCGCGCCAGTCCCTCGGCGTGCGCCTCGAGCAGGCTCTCGCGCGCCATGGCCAGCAGGCAGACGTCCTCGCCCTCGATCTCCGGCAGCTCGGGCAGGAGGTTGAAGTCCGAGGCCACCTCGGCGCCCGACTGGCCGCCGATCTCCTCGACCTCGAAGCGCATGAGCTTGCGCAGTTGCCAATCGGGGACGCGCGGAACGCGGACGTAGCGCACGTTCACGTCGCGTCCCGAGAGGCCGACGCGGGAATCTCCGGGCTTGAACGGGAACGCGAGTCCCTTCCAGCCGTCCGTGAGCTCCGGCGCCACGACCGACTTCACGGCGAAGTCCGTCATGACGAACGTGTTGCCCTTGGCGTATCCACGCACGGCCTTGACCGTGCGCGACCCCATGTCGATTCCGGTGATCGTGCGCGGCATCTACTGACGACCTTCCAACTGGGCGAGGCGCGCGCGCAGTTCCTCGGCGAGCCCCTTCGCACCGGACTTCTCGAGCACGCCGAGCATGGCGGAGAGCCGCCCGCGCTCGGCGCGATCCTCGTCGCGCCGCAACGTGGCGACCTCGGCCTCGAGCGCGCTGGCGAGCCGGCTTGCGTCGGCCTCGACCTCGCTGCCCGCATAGCGCACGGCGACGGCGAGCGCCCGCTCGCGCGTCGAGGAGTACATGTTCGGCAGCGCGAAGAACCGCGCGCGCTCGGCTTCGGCCTGGAGGTCGCGCACCGCGGCCAGGCCCTGCTGCAGGAGCTTCGCGCGCGTCGCCTCGGCTTCCTCGACCAGCACGGCCTCGTACGGGAAACGGTCGAGGAGCGCCCGCCAGTTCGACATGGCGGCCCCGAGCTCGCCCTTCTTCTCGGCGCCTCGCGCCGCGTGAGCGAGGTCTTCGGCCGCGCCCTTGTCGGCCGAGAAGTCGAGCTGCAAGAGGAGCTTCGGCTCGTGGCTCCCGAGCTCGACGGACAGCAACACCGCGGCGCCATCGCGGCTGCCGCGCACCTTGCACGGGCCGGGCAGTCCGACGCGCACGAGGTCCGCGCCGCGGCCGAGGAGAAGGCTCTCGACGTCGTCGCGCTCGGACGACGCGCCCGCGGTGCGGTAGCCGTCCTTGCCCGTGGACGCGATGCCGCCGTTGGCCAGCGCGCCCTCGACCCGCAGGACGATCCGCGTCGGGGCGGGCGTCGCCGCGGCCGCGAGGAGGATGTTCCCGCCTTCGATGCGCGCCGAGAGAGGGGCCGCGTCTAGCACGCTGGAGATCGCGCCCGGAGCCGCGCTGGTGAAGTGCACGCCCGTCAGGAGGACGCGATCGACGCGCGCGAGCTGCGCCGCGACGGGCGGATCGCCGTGCAGGAAGAGCGCGGCACCCGAGATCTCCGCCGCGGGCGTGCGCGGCGAAGGAGCCTCCACGGCGCTGATGTCGTCGGCGTCGACGACGCCTCCCGAGTCCGCGCCGACCGCGCGCGCGAGGATCACGACGCGCGCGATCGCGTATCCGGGCGGCACGGAAGCCTGGATGCCCGTCACCGTGAACTCGGACCCCGTGCGCACGCTGGCCGCCCAGGCCGTGATCGGCGCGACCTGGGACTCGGCGTCCTCCGCGACGCTGAACTCCACGCCCAGGCGCCCCTCGACCTCGCCGCGCGTCCGCAACGATCCAGAAGCGCGGATGACGCGCTCGGCGCCGACGCGGAACGCGGCCGAACGGTGCAAGGCCCATTCGGTCGCCGCGAGTTCCGCCCGCGCGCCTTGCGCGCCGCTGCGCCGTGCGTTGGCATTCGGGAGGAACGCCGCCGGAGCGCTCTCGAGCGCCTCGAACGCATCCCTGTCGCCCTCGAACGAGTATCCCGTCGCGAGCAGGTTCCCAGGCACGGGTTCCACGGCCGTCAGGGCCGCCGAGGAGGCCTTCGAGGGCCGCAGCCAGAACCAGGCACCGAGGCCCGCGGCGGCGAGAACGACCGCGCCGAGTCCGACGAGGGCCGCGGGCGAACGCTTGCCGGCGCGCGCGATCAGGCTCGCGTCGACCCGTTCGAGCCCGGCGCCCGCGGAGCCAGCGGCGGGTGCGGCGGATTCGAGCAGGTCGCCTTCGAGCGCCGGACCATCGGCCTCGGCGTCGCGGAAGACGAGCTCGATGTTCCCGAACACCACGACCGCACCGTCCGCGAGGCGCTTCTCGAGCACGCGATCGCCACCGATGCGCGTTCCGTTCGTGCTCCCGAGGTCGCGCAGCAGGACCCCCTCCGGGTCGACCACGAGTTCGGCGTGCTTGCCCGAGACCGAGTTGTCCAGGATCTGCAGCGTGTTGCCGGGCTTGCGCCCGACCGTCAGGCCGGAACGAGGGATCGCGACCACTTCTCCGCGCCGTTCGGTCGACTGGAAGCGCAGGGAGAAACGGTCGTCCATGCTCGTGGCGTGGGTGGGGCTCGGGGCGTGGGTGCGGCCGGTGCGCGGGGCGGGTCGAATCGCCGCGTGGTCCGGGGCGACTCGCCGGGCCGGCTGCCCGAGCGGGATTCGATCCAGGCGCGCGGGCTACCCGGCGGGCGGCACCTTGTAACAAACTGGGGAGCCGGTCGCAGGTCGCGCGGATCCGCACAACCTGGACGAAAGTCGATCCGGGCGGGCGACAGGCCGCGGGACAGGCGCCAGAATCGCCCGCCTTGGTCCCCCGCCGCCCCGACATGGCCCCCGTGCGCCGCTTCGCCCTCGCGGGACCTCCCGAACACGGGACCTTCGTCTTCGCGGAGGGCGAAGCCGAGCACGCGCTGCGCGTGCTGCGCCTGGGCCTCGGCGACCGCCTGATCGGCCTGGACGGGGCCGGGAGCGCCTGGCCACTCGTGGTCCGCCGCGCGGAAGCCCGCCACTTCGAGGTCGAGGCCGACGGCGATCCGACGCGCGAACCGGCTCCCGGCGAGCCCGGTGCGCCGCTGCCCTGGATCGAGGTCTGCGTCCCCTTTCCGCGCGGCGAGCGCGCCGAAGCCATGGTCGACCGGCTCGTGCAGCTCGGGACGGGCGCGATCCGGCCGCTCCTGGCCGAGCGTGCCAGTCCCGAGGCGCGCAGCGAAGGTTCCCGGCGGGACGAACGTCTGCGTCGAACGGCGCGCGAGGCCTGCAAGCAGTCCGGACGCCTGTGGAATCCTGAACTCCATATAGCAGAATCACTTACGACGATTCTGGGCCGCCAGGCCACGGTCGACCTGGTTCTGGACCCGCGCGCGGCGGCCAGCGCGCCGGCCGTCCTGGCCGGCGCACCCCGCGGAGGGACCGCGGAGCGCCCGATCCGCCTCTGGATCGGGCCCGAGGGCGGCTTCAGCCCGGCCGAGTCGGCCGCGCTGGACGCGGCCGGAGCCCGTCGGCTGCGGCTCGCGCCGCACGTGCTGCGGATCGAGACCGCGGCGGAAGCGGCGGTCGCGGTCGTGGTCGCGGCGGTTCTGTCCGGGCCGGGCTGAGGGGCGGGTCTCCGCCGCCTGCGCCACCCCGCCTGCTCGGCCCCCGTCGCTCGGCGCGACGCCGGGTCACGAGTTCGGGGGCAACCGCACGGCGCGAGGACCGGCCGCGCACGTCGTCGCTCACCAGGGCATGCGCTCGCGCAGCGAGACCCAACGATCGGCGCCGACGACCACGTGATCGAGCAAGGGAACGCCCACGAGCGCCCCCACCTGCACGAGTCGACGCGTGACCTCCAGGTCCTGCGCGGACGGCTCGGGATCGCCCGAGGGGTGGTTGTGGACGACGACGATCGCCGCCGCCGCCTCGCGCAGCGCAGCCGCGTACACCTCGCGCGGGTGGACGAGCGAGGTCGAGAGCGTTCCGGTGCTGATGTGCGCCGTGCGCAGCAGACGGTGGCGCGTATCGAGCAGGAAGGCGTGGAACTCCTCGCGGTCGAGGCCGCGCAAGAGGGGCGCCGCGACCGCGTGCACGAGCGCCGGCGCGTTCATCGGCGCTCGCGCCGCAGGACCCGTCCTCTCGACCCGCCGGCCGAGTTCGAAGGCTGCCGCGAGGCGCACGGCCGCGGCCGGAGTCAGGCCGGAACGGACGCACAGGTCGCGCGGGGAGCGCCGCGCCACTTCGGCGAGCTCCAGCGTCGCCAGCTCGGCGCACGCTCCGGCGGCCCCGCGGCTACCGGCGACGCGTGCGATCAAGTCCGCCACGGACAGCGACTCGGCGCCGACGGAATCGGCCGGTGCGCGCTGTGCATCGACACGCGCCGGCGGGGCGCCCGCTTCCGTTCCGAACGTGGAGTCCATCCCGAACGAGGACGCTCGGGGAACGCCCGGGTCGCACCCGGTCCGTCCCGATTCCGGCACGGACCGCGCGCAAGTTTCGAGGAATCTCGCACTTGCGAGGAATCGCGGGCGTTCGGAGCGCCGATCCAAACCTCTGCCTGAGGGGGCATCACGAACCGGTGACGAAAGGCAGCCGACGTGGAGACTCTGACTGTCTTGTGCTCGATTCTCGTGGCGGTGTGGGCTCTGGAGGTCCTGATCTACCTCGGCCTGTACTGGTCCACGCGCACTCGAGCCGGGGTGACGACGCAACCCCGTCCGTGACCGGTCGCCGAGACTCCGCGCGAGCGGGCTCCGGTGTCAAAGGGCGAACGCGATCCTGAAGCGGGAGCCCAACGAAACGGCCGGCCGTGTTCCTGACACGGCCGGCCGCCTGCTTTCGGAGGATCCGAAAGCGCCCGACGATCGCGGCGCTACTTGCGCTTCGCGGACTTCTCCGGCGCGGACTTTTTCGGGGCAGCCGCGGGCACGATCACCTTCGAGCCGAGCTCCAGCTCCTGGGCCTTGGGCATGGGCGCGACGTGCTCCACCGCGCGTGCACGGCTGACGCTAGCGAGCGCGTCGATCACCGAGTCCTGGCTGGGCTTCTTCTTCGAGGCGCTCTCGCGCGCGGCGCGGACGAAGTCCGCCATCGAGACGATGCCGAGCAGCCGGCCTTGGGCGTCCGTGACCGGCAGGCGACGGACCGCCTTGCGGTTCATCATGTCGAGCGCGTCGGCCGCGGTGGCGTCGGGGCCGATGGTGAAGACGGACTTCGACATCGCGTTGGCCACCGGGATCTCGTGCAGCGGGCGCCCCTGCGTGTAGGCCGCCATGCACACGTCGCGGTCCGTGAGGATGCCGGCGAGCTTGCCCGCGGCGTCGATGACGGGGACGGCGCCGCAATCGCGCTCCCACATGATCTGCGCGGCGCGCGTGAGATGGTCGGACGTAGTGCACACGGCAGGCGCGTGCGTCATCAATTCTTGGACGTGCATGGTGAGTCTCGGTCGAGGGTCGGGCGGCACGCGCATCTCGGCCGGAAGGCTTCCTCCGGCGCGCGGGGCCTGGTTCCCGATCCCGGAGTCTAGCGTTTCGGGCACGACTCGGCACTCGAACGCAGCGGGCCGCGAACCCGTGGTCCACCCGCGGAGCTAGCGGCGATCGGCCGCGCGGAAGTCCTCGAACACGGTCGGGAGCGGGAGCCCGGTCGCGCGCTCGAACGCCGCGGCGTAGCCGCCCGCGAGCTTGCAGCCCGCGACCATGGCGAACGGCACGCGGTCTCCGTGCTGGCGCGCCACGAAATCCAGGAACAGCAGGGCCTGCGCATAGGCACGCTGGATCGACGCGTCGTCGCCGACCTGGCCGAGCGAACCGCCCAGGCCTTCGAGCGACACGAGCGGCGCGCCGGCGAGCTTGCGCCGCGCGGCGTCGAGCGCGCGCCCGAGCGTCGCCGGGTCCTGGTCCTCGAGGAGCTGCGCGAGCCCCTCGTTCAACCAGCCCGGCACGTCGCGCCCGCCGGATTCGTGGACGAACGCGTGCACGAGCTCGTGGCGCAGCACGCGGCGCAATTGGTTGCGCTCCCGGCCCAGGTCCTCGAGCGGCACGCGGATCGATCCGTCGTACAGGCCTCCCGCCCAGTGGCCGATCCCGGTCGCGCCGTGGAACCCGTCGCGCTTGTAGAGCACGACGCGGATGCGGGCGCGTCCGCCGGCGACGGGATCGATGCCGAACTGCTCGGTGAAGTCGAGGTAGCCGCCCTCCAGCACGTCGAAGATCTCGGTGGTGCGAAACGCGAGGTCGTCGCGCGACCCGTCGTACGAGAGGTCGAAGTGCCCCGAGGATTCCGTCCAGTTGCCCGCTTCGGACTGCGCCAGGGCCAGCATCTGGGCCAGGCGCTTCTGGATGTCCTCGCGGTCGGGCGCGAGTTCGGCGGCGCGCTTCATGTGCGCGATCGCGCTGGCCTGGCCCGCGGTGCCCCCGCGGTCCCACTCCTCGGAGCCCCAGCGTGCGAGACCCTCGGCGAGGTTCTGCTGGAAGACCTTCTCGTTCGGGACGGCGGAGACGCAGGCCTCGAACAGCGCGACGGCTTCCGCGAGCTGGCCTTTCTCGAGGAGCTGGATCGCGGAGCGGTTCTTCTGCGCCCACAGCGGATCGACGCCGCGCGCGGGAGGTTCGGCGACACCCGCGGTGCCCGAGGCGGGCACGACTGCGCGAGGACCACCGACCGCGACGCGCTTCGAAGGCCCGCCCAGGTCGTCGTCGACGTGGGTCCGCGGGTTCCACTGCGCCGGCTCGGGCTTCTTCGACGCCGGCTGGCGGAACGCCAGCACGAACGCCATGCCCAGCGCGAGCGAGAGACCAGCGATGGCGATGGCGGCGGGCTTCACGGCGTCGACTCCAGCGCGAAGCCGCGCGCGCGCAGCAGGGCGCGCGCCTCGCCATAGGCCGCGGGATGCCCGGTCTCGCGCTCGATCGCGCGCAGACGCGCGCGCGCGTGCTCGCCCCGCTCGGCTTCGCAACCGACTCCGGCACGCGCGAGGCGGCAACCGATCGGGCGCGCAGCCCCCAGCCGGCAGCCGTGGGCCGTGTGCCCGTGCGCCGCGGCGTAGTCGGCTTCCAGAGCGCTCATGTACAGATCGTCGGCCGCGGAGCCGTCGAGGCAACAGCCGTCCGGCGTCGAATCCGAGGACGAGTCCGCGAGCTCCGCTTCGAGCGCCCCGTACAGGGCTTCCAGCCGTTCGAAAGCGATCCCGGCGCGCTCAGGAGCCACCGCGACGGCGATCCCGGGGCAGGTCGCGCGCGCAGCCTCGAACCCCGCGCCGCCGGCCATCACGCTCGGCCAGTACGGGAAGTCGCGGCAGTGCGCCGGCCGCGACTCGTACGCGCGACAGGTGTTGCGACCCTCGAGGAGCGTGCAGCGCCCGTCCGCGCGCTCGCGCAGAGCGAGCCGACGCGATCCGTCGCGCGGGTCGGAGGCTTCGCGGACGTGCAAGGCCACGAACGCCCCGGTCTGCATGCCGAGCGCGCGCGCCATCGGCTCGACCTCTCTCGCCTCGACCCAGACGTATCCGTCTCCGCCGCTGCAGCAGTGCCCGCAACGCGAGCACACGAAGCGGAAAGGCACCCGGGCTTCGAGCCCCCGATCCCGGACGCCTTCCACGCCAGCGTTCTCAGAACTTCCGCCTGCGCGGAGGGGACTTGCGGACGGGAGCGTCGGGGTCGGAGTCCATCGCGCGCATCTTGCCGAGCGTGTCGCGCGTCTCCTCGACCTCGCGGCGGAGCTCCGTCCAGCTCTGGAAGCGCAGCGTCGGGTCCTTCGACATCATCTTTTCGATCAGGTAGTGCAGGTGCGGCGATACGCCACGCGACTTCATCTCGGGGGACGACAGGCTCTGCATGACGTGCTGGCGCAACAGCTCGTGGTCGTCGGTCGCGTCGAACGGCAGCCGGCCGACGCGCAGGTGGAACAAAGTCACCCCGAGCGAGTAGACGTCCCCGCGGAGATCGGCCGCCGCTCCGCCCTGGGCGCGCTGAGGATCCAGGTACGCCGACGTACCGGATGCCGTCCCATCGGCCGATCGTTCCCCCGCGCCGGCGGCGAAGCCCAGGTCGATCAACTTGAGGGTTCCCTCGACGTTGAGCATCAGGTTCCCGGGCTTCACGTCACGGTGCACGACCCCCTGCGCGTGCAGGTAGTCGAGGGCATCCGCGACCTGCCCGACGATGCCGAGGAGTTCCTCCTCCTCGAAGCGCTGGCCGGCGTCGAGCCGCTCGAGCAGCGTCGTGCCCTCGACGAGCTCCAGGACGGCGAAGTACACGAATGCGCCCGGAGCGAAGCCGGAGAACTTCGCCAGCCCGCGGCCCTTGACGATGTGCGGGTGCGCGAGCTCGGCCAGCCGGCGCGCCTCGTTCACGAACGACTTGAGGGTCGACGGATTCCGTGCCGCCACGGGGGACAGGACCTTGAGGGCCACGCGCTCGCCCGACTTCTTGTCGCGCGCCTCGAAAACGTCCGAGGTGCCGCCGCTGCCGATCCGCGCGAGCACGTCGAAACCAGGGATCTCCGGGGCCGCTCCGGCTTCGGTCCGGCGCGCGCGGGCCACGGATTCCTTGGACCAGCCGGCGGTGCGGACCAGGAGTTCGTCGAGCGCCGCCCCCGCGCGGAGCTCCGGGTCGAGGGCCCGCGCCATCTCCAGAGGGAGGTGCCCCCGCTGGACGAGGGTGGCGAGGAAACGGGCGTCCTGAGCGGGTTCCATGCGTTGCCGCGCATCCTATCGACTGCCGAGGGGAGCCGCGCAACGTCTCGCGCGGTCCGAATCCCGGCCCGGCGGTCAAGTCCGGCCCGCATCGGCCCGAAAGGTCTCGACGTCGTCCCGCCTTCCCCCCCGGGGTCGCGCGGCGACCTGCCGAAGACCCAAACCGTGATCCCGATCAAGAGCCGCGCCGTCTGGCGCTACTTCGAGCCCGCCGACACGTTCGTGCGCATCGCCGTGTGCGACGCGAGCGCGCTCGACGTGGACGCTCACGAGCGGCTCAACCGCTCGGCCTACCGCCGCCTGGTCGTGACGGCGTGCGTGGCCGACTACCGGACGGAACTCGGCGCGCGTCTCCACGATCTGTGTCCCGACGATCCTCTGCTGGCCGAGGACCTCCTCTACCAGCTGTGCATCGAGGTCAACCCCTCGCTCGACATCCACACGGTCCGGCTGCGCAGCGAGAGCAAGGCGACACCGGAGGCTCCCGAGACGCAGAGCGCGCCCATGCCGTCGGCGCCGGGGAACGAGGACTTCCACGATCGGCTGGCGAAGCGCGCGCGCGGACTGGAACAGCGCCTGGCCCGCCGCGTGCTCGGACAGAGCGAGGCGATCGAGAAGGTCGTGCGCGCCGTCGAGAAGTCCGCGGCCGGGCTCGGAGCTCCGGGCCGACCGCTGGGCTGCTTCCTCTTCGTCGGCCGCACCGGCACCGGCAAGACGGAACTCGCGCGCGCACTCGCGACCGAGCTCTTCGCGGACGCGAAGACGAATCCGAAAGGGCTCGTGCGCGTCGACTGCAGCGAGTACGGCCTCGCCCACGAGGCCTCCAAGCTGATCGGCGCGCCGCCGGGCTACGTCGGCCACGAGGACGGCGGATTCCTGACCGAGGCGCTGACGAAGCACCCCGAGTCGATCGTCCTCTTCGACGAGATCGAGAAGGCGCACCCGCGGCTGCACAACCTGCTCCTCCAGATCCTCGAAGACGGGATCCTCACCGACGGCAAGGGCCGCACGGTGAGCTTCGAGCACGCGCTGATCGTGCTGACCAGCAACGCCGGCGCGCGAGAGATGATCCAGGCGCGCCGACGCCTGGGCTTCGAGCGCAACGTGACGCTGGCGCACACCTCGCTGTCGGACATCGCGACCGAAGCGCTCGAACAGAGCTTCAGCCCGGAGTTCCTGGGCCGCATCGACGAGACCGTCGTGTTCAAGGAGCTGGACCCGCGCACCGCCGTCGGCATCGCCCAGCGCCAGCTCGGCGAGCTCGCCGCGCGCGCCCGCCGCCGCGGACTGAAGGTCGCCTTCACTCCCGCCGTCGCGAAGTGGGTCGTCGAGCGCGGTTTCTCGCCCGACTACGGCGCGCGCGAGCTGCGCCGCGTCGTCACGCGCGAGATCGAGGGCCCGCTGTCACGCCTGATGCTCGATGGCACGCCGCGCCGCGGCCTCATCCGCGCGCGGATCCAGGGCGACGCGCCGAGTTTCGAGCTCGACCGATAGGGAGAATCTCCACGGCCCCCATGCCTGTTGGGAAGCGCGCCTTGCAGTTCCGCCGGAACTGCGACGGAATCACGACCTGGCCGCCGGCGGTGTCGTCCCAAGCACGAGCGAGAGGCGCAAGGACTTGGGGCTCCACTCGCAACCCGCTCGGAGCCCGCAGTCCCCCAATCGACCGGAATCCAAGAACCTGAATTCCGTGGCCAGGACTCCGGGGCTTCACGATCTCGCGTGGGTCAACGGCAATGGGCCCCTGCCGATGGCGTGGGACCTCACCGTTCCAGTACGGCCGCTGGCCTCTGCTTCAGCTCTTGCGCTGCAAGAACTGCCCTAGCACTCGGAGTGCGACCTCGGGGCCCTCGAGTGTCCCGCCACCCACACACCAGGCCTGGAAGCGCCAGGATTCTCCCGGTTTCCCCAGGGGGGTGGTGCGCCGTAGGCCTCTGAGTACCATCCAACTAGCAGCCGCGACACTCGCTGCTGTCGGTGCATTCCCGTGCGCCGTTCACTTCTGTCCGTGAAGGAGCATGCCGTGAACTTGAACTCGCCGATTGGTTTGCTGTCAGCCTTGGCATTCTTCAACTCCGCGTCGGCGCTGTACGCCCCCGGCTGCCCGGAGGCGAGCACGCAGACGCTCATCGAAGTCTGCCTGTGTGAAGGACAGCCCTGTTCCCTGTCGCTGACGATCACTTCGACCCCGGCCGCATTCTTCTGCGGCAACTGCCGCTGGAGCTACAGCTACACGGTCAACTGTCCCGGCAACTGCTCGGCCTCGCCCGGCAGCGGCAGCGTCAACCTCAACTGCAACCCTCACACCCGAGGTGCTCAGGCGGTCATCATCCCTTGCCCAGCGGGAGGGGACTGGGTGCGAGTCGACTTCACTTGCGGCTGGTGCCAGTAGGGGTCTTCGCCATGCCTCGAAACCTCTCCACCCTAAGGGCGTCGTCGATCCTCGTGGCTGCGCTCATTGGTGCGACGGCGCTCTTCTACCTGCTCACGCAACGCACATCCCTGGATCCGGTCAGCAGCGTGGACATCCCCGCAGTCACGAATCCAGGAAGCCATCCGGACCCGGATAGCGAGGCCTCTCTCGCGCGGCCCGATCCAATCGCGCTCGACGAAGAGCAGCGCGCCGCAGTCTCCGACGCGAGCGGCAAGGACGCCAGCGCTCTGGTCTCGGTCCCCTTCGAAGTCACTTATGCGAACAGACCCTCTGAAGTGCTGGCTGAGAAGTGGAACTCGCTGAGCGAGGAGCGCAACAAGCTCGCCGCCGTGGTGCTCGAAGCCCGTATCGCCCAGGGGGCCTACGAGATCCAGGTCGTCCCGAGGGGGCAGCCATTCCAGCACCCTCAGCTCCCCAAGTACTGGTCCATGACGATCGTGCAAGAGGACAACATGGATGGAACCCTCACGATGAAAGTGGCCCAGCTGGACCCACGAAGCGATCCGAAGGTCTCGATGCTCCTGGATGAGCAGTTGTGGCTGGAGGGCGAATTGACGGCCAGAGGAGACGTCGAGTTGCTGCGCTGAGAGCGTGTGAGGAACTCGGGCCCGATCGCCCTCGGGCCCGAGCGGCAACCCTCTGCGCCCCGAGAGCGTGTGACTGGTTCACACGCTCCACGGGGGGCCGTCAAGGAATCGGCCTGCGGTCTGTCAACCTGCCGGCTTGATCTTGGACAAGGCCGCGAAGCGCGCGGCGCGCTCGCCCGACTTCGTCGAGGCGTGCTTCTCCGCCAGCAACTCGGCCTTCTTCACGTTGGCCGCGTCGAAGGGCTTCTTCTTCGCGACCTGCTCCGCGAACGCGGCATAGGCTTTCGACGCCTCGCGTTCCCCGGCGCGCGCGGGTTCCGTGAGCTTCGCGGTCTCGGCGGCCACGAGCGGCTCGAGATCCGTCGCGCCCTTCACGTCCTTCGCGAGTTGCCCGAGGTGCGCCTCGGCCTCGACCAGGTAGGCCTCGTCGACGAGCCACTTCGCGCGCGCGATCCGGCGCTGCGTGCGCGTGACGAACTCCTCGCGCGCGGCCTTGGCCTCGTCCGTGCCGAGCTTGTCGCACTCCTCCAGCGCGGCGGCGACGTCCCCCTTCAAGAACGAGCCCCAGGCCTTCTTCAGCGCGGCGGACGTCCCCTCGGGCGGACTCTTGATCTTCTTGATCTCGGCGGCGAGCGCTTCCTCCAGCTTGCTGCCGAAGTTGCCGGGGTGACCCTGCATCAGGATCGTGCCGTCGACGCCGACGAGCGCGGTCTCGGGCAGCCCGTTGCCGACCGTCTGGAAGGGACGCTCCTCGGTCCACATCGCCCGGCCGCCCATCCACTTCATCTTCCAGGCGAACGCCTCGTACTGGTCGCGCGTGGAGCCTTGGCACTCCACGAACACGACCTGCAGCGCGTCACCGTACTGTTCCTGCAGCTTGAGGGCGCTCGGCACGGAGCCCCCGATGCAACCGGGTCAACGCGTGCCCCAGAAGTCGACCAGCACGGGTTTCCCGCGCAGGTCCGCGAAGCCCGCGACGCCCATCGCGTTCACGGGTGCCTGGCGAAACTTGTAGTCGACCTTGTCGCCGACGCCGGCGAGCGCGGTCGGGGCCGCGGCCACGCAGGCGAGGGCGGCGAGAGCGAAGGTGCGGAGCATCGAGGTTGTCCTTGGGCCGGAGGTCGGCTCTGAAAACGCTACGAACTCGCAGCGATTCTCACAAGTCCGGCAGAGGAGGCCTTGCGGCGCACCGACGCGTTCAGGGCTGCGAAGCCCGGCGCCAGCGCTCGCCGGCCTCGATCTGCTTCGCGCGGTCGCGGCGCGCCCCGTACCAGGCCTCGAGCCGCTTCCAAGCCGCGGCGCTGTCCGCCCCGACGCGTTCGAGATCGCGCGCGGCGAGCCGGCCGGCCTCCACGTCCCCGATCCGGTCGCAGATGTCGAGCGCGAAGATGCGCAGGGCCGCGTCCTCCGGCCGCTCAGCGAGCAGGCGCGCCAGGTTCAACCGCACGGAGCGCCGATCCCCGACCTCGGCCTGCGCGTTCACGAGATCGCGACGGGCGCGAAAGTCGCCGGGCTCGTGCT
The DNA here is from genome assembly GCA_026692665.1 of Planctomycetota bacterium. Lineage (GTDB taxonomy): Bacteria > Planctomycetota > UBA1135 > UBA1135 > JAEUHZ01. The sequence goes on along the minus strand of JAPLOF010000038.1, from coordinate 96,565 downwards.
CGAGGTGGGCCTCGAGCCGCCGGATCTCCTGGTCCGAGCTCGACAGCAGTTGGAACCGCTCGCGCGCCGCGCGCGCCTCCTTCTCGAGGCCGAGATCCGTCAACGCCGCGGACAGCGCGAACCAGGGCCGCGGCGACCAGGGCGCTAGATCGCGCGCCTTCTCGGCCGCGGCGCGCGCGGCGTCGGCCTGGTCGAGGTCCAGGAGCACCTGGGACTTCCACGTCCAGGCGTCGGCGTGTTCCGGCTCGCGCTCGAGGACGCGCGTGAGATCGGCGAGCGCTCCCGCGACGTCGCCGAGGCGATAGCGCGCCAAGGCACGGCCGCGCAGAGCCTCGACGTCCGCGGGCGCGGCCGCGAGGACGCGCTCGTAGTGCGCCAGGGCGTCCTCGTAGCGTCCGAGCGAGTACAGGGTGTGCGCCAGGCCGCGCGTGTCGCCGACGCGCTGCGGCGCGACGACGAGGTAGCGTTCGAAGCACGTGCGCGCGTCGCCGTAGCGCTGGAGCTGGAAGTAGGTGACGCCCAGTTGGTGCAGCGCGGGCGGGTAGTCGGGCTCGCGCTGCAAGAGGTCGAGGAGGTGGGAGACAGCCGCCGGCAGGTCGCCGCCCGAGAGCGCCTGGCGCACCTGCAGGAACTCGCGCGGCAGCGAGTCGGGCGTGACCTGCTTCGGATCGAAGTCCTTCCAGCGCTCCGCCGCCGCGTGGGGAAGCGTCGCGGGATCGCGAGCCAGCGCGACCTTGCGTGCGTCCAAGGGCTTCTCGCCCCGGACGACGCTCGGCGCGGGCGGGACTTGCGCATGGGCCGCGCCGAGGCTCAGGAACAACAGGATCGCCGCGGCGCACTTCACTTCGGCGGCTCCTCGTCGACCGTGATCACGCGATCGACCGCGACGTCCTTCAGGACCTGTTCGGCGCCGCCCGGCCAGCGCACGCGCAGCTCGGCGAGCTTCGCCGCGGCGCCGAGTCCGAAGTGCGCCTCGGCCGGACACGCGGCCTGGTAGCCGCCGGAGGTGCGGATCTCCGCGCTCCAACGTTTCTCGCCCGCGATCGCGACGAGCGTCGCGCCCAGCGCGTCGCGATTGTGGCCGGCAGAACGGAGTCGCACGCGCAGCCAGTGCGAGGCCGGGCCGCGCGGCGCGTCGTTCCGGAACACGCGCACCGGCCCTTCGACGCCGAGCGCCACGATGTCGAGATCGCCGTCGGCGTCGAGGTCGGCCGCGGCGCTCGCGCGCAGCACGAGCGGCCCCGCGCTCGAGAGCGGCTCGACGCGAAAACGCCCGGTGCCGTCGTTGCGGTAGAGCTGCGCCTCCTGCGCGTAGCGCGTGTCGGTCCCGGGCTGATCCGCTTCGGGGTACACGTGCCCGTTCACGATGGCGATGTCGAGGTCGCCGTCGAGGTCGAAGTCCGCGACCTGCGTGCCCCAGCCCAGGAACGGGATGCTCGGACCGCCCAGGCCCGCGGGCGAGGATCGTTCGCGGAACCCGGCCCCCTTCGAGGCATACAGGACGTTGTTCTCGCCCGAGAAGTTCGTGACGAAGATGTCGGGCCGGCCGTCGTCGTTCACGTCGGCGGAGGCGAGGCCCATGCTGGCCTGCTCCTTGCCGTTCGCGTCGTGGCTGACGCCGCGCGCGAAGCCGACCTCGCGGAAGGTGCCGTCGCCCTGGTTCTCCCACAGGAAGTTGGGCGTCGAGTCGTTCGCGACGTAGAGATCCGTGTCGCCGTCCAGGTCGTAGTCGAGCGTCAGCGCGCCGAGGCCGAATCCTGCGGCCGGCGGCACGAAGCCGGCCTTCCGCGTGATCTCCTCGAAGCGTCCGTCGCCGAGGCCGCGGTAGAGCCGATCGTACTCGGGCACGAGGCCCTCGGGACCGCACATCACGTCGTACCCCTTCCAGCGGCAGGAGCCGGCGCCGCGCTTCGTGATCTTCTGCGTGTCGAAGTCGAGGTAGTTCACGATGGCCAGGTCGAGCCAGCCGTCGCGGTCGGCGTCGAACAGCGCGGCGCTCGTCCCCCACTCCACCGCCGACGAGAGGCCCGCTTCGGCCGTCACCTCGCGGAATCCCTGCGCGTTCTCGTTGCGCACGACGCGCGTGCGCCCCCACTCCGTGATCACGAGGTCGAGGTCGCCGTCCCCGTCGAGGTCGCCCGCCGCGCACCCCATGCCGAAGCGCCCGGGCGGGATCTTCCAGCTCTCTCCGGCCGGCGCGAAGGTGCCGTCGCCGCGATTCAGGAAGAGCCGCGGCGGCTGGCCGGGATCGCCCTTCTCCGCGCGCTCGACCGTCGAGCCATCGACCACGACGAGGTCGGGATCGCCATCGCGATCGAAGTCGCCCAGCGCGAGCCCGCCGCCGTTCACCTCGAGGATCCAGTCCTTCTGCGGCGAACCGCAAAGCGTCACCACGCCGGGCAGGGCCCGTGCGCCGATCTCGGTGAAGAGCGGCGGCGGGACCGCCGGGGTGGACGACGGAGCCTGGAGCAGGAGGAGGAGCGGGATCACGGCCGAAGGCTAGCCCGCGGCACCGTCCAGTGGAACCGCAGCGAGCCCGCGCCTTCGGACTTCACGCACCCCACACGACGCTGAGACCGTTCGACAGGTTGAACGTGTCGACCGAGCAGAACGCCGCCGCGTTGCGGTACCAGACCTGGTACGTGCGCGTCCCGGGCGCCGCGATCAAGCCCTTCACGGACACCGTCGGGTCCGCGCCGACCGGATAGCTGGATGCGCCCGCGGAGTTCGTCTTCGTGCCGAGGCGCACGACCGAACCGCTGGCGCAGCGCAGTCCGTCGCCGAACACGCTGCCGAGTCCGCCGCCCTGCTGCCCGGTTCCCTGGAAGTAGAGCGCGGAGCTGTTCGGCATCCCGTTCCCCGAGAGGATCAGCGTGTCGCCGGTGAGGCTCGCCGCGCCCGTCGCGACGAGCAGGGCACCACTCGCGTTCACCGAGTTTCCGCAGCCGCGGCCGGTGCCGCCCGCGTTGCCGCACGGGCAGGCGGTCGCCGAGCCGTCGCCCGAGCAGTAACCCGTGCCCGTGAGGACCGGCGTCACGTCGAAGCAGCCCGTGACGGCGCGCACGTTGCCCGGCCAGTCGCGCGCGCGCAGCTCGAAGCACACGCGGACGGCCGTCCCGCCCAGCGTGTCGGTCAGCGTGTAGCGCTGGATCTGGGGACCGGCCTTGCGCCATGCGCCCGTGCTCGTGGCCCCCGCCACCGTGACCGTGCAGGTCGTGGCGCTGACGGTGTTCTGGAACGCGTAGACCCCCGGTTCGACGAGGACCGCGTCGTACGTCGCACCGTTCGCGAGCGTGCCCGAATCGAATGCGTACGGAGCGGTCGTGCAGGTGAGGTTCGTGTTCGCGCCGGAGGCGTTCGTGAAGGTGAGCTTGGTGCCCGCGCCCACGGCGAGGGTCGGCGCGGAGAAGGCTCCGCCCGCGAGCACGGAAACGCCGGCGTTCGCCGCGGCGCTCTGGACCACGTAGGTCGCGGAGCCCGTCACGAAGTCGACCCCGTCGTCGAGCACCTGGTCGCGCACCTTGGCCTTGACGACCCACGGACCGAGGGCCGATGCGCCGACTGGTTGCTTCGTGGCCGTGAAGACCGGCGGGACCGTGTCCGCGGCGCCCGTGTTCTTCAGGTACTTGTTGACGAACGAACCCGACTCGCCCTGCACCGTCACGATGTCGTACTTGCCGTCGTTGTTCAGGTCGGCCACGGTGCAATCGAGCGTCGAATCCGACGTGTTCTGCACCGACGCGCTCTGGTCGGTGAACGAGAGCGCCCCGTTGTTGCGATACAGCTTCTCGCTGCCGGCGCGCAGGGACCCGACGAGCACGTCGTAGTCGCCGTCGTTGTCGTAGTCGAAGAGGGCGATCTCGTTGTCGTCGTCGCCGCCGAACGGGGACTGGTTCGTGAACGAGAGCGGGCCGGACGGCGCGAAGTTGTTGCGCGCGACGCCCTCGCTGAAGCCGGAGATCGACACGAAGAAGAGGTCGAGGTCCTGGTCGCCGTCGAGGTCGCCGACCTCCGCCTCGTAGACCCCGCCCGAAGCCACGCTGATCAGCGACGAAGAGTCGGTGAACGTCGCCGCGCCGTTGTTGATCATCAGGTACTGACCCGGCGCCGTCGACGCCTTGGTCAGCCCGACGAAGTCGAAGTCCCAGTCGCCGTCGACGTCGGCGAGCTGCACGTCCATCTGCGAGGCCTTGTTCGGCGCGTTGAGCGCGGCCGCGTTCTCCGTGAAGTTCCCCGCGCCGTCGTTCAGGTAGAGGTGCGCCTTGCCGGCCGTGCCCGAGTTGTAGCGGTCGTTGATGATCACATCGAGGTCACCGTCGTCGTCGAGGTCGGCGAACGCCGCCGAACCCGACGAGAAGCTCGTGGTGAAGCCGCGCGCCACGCCTTCGAAGTTGAAGAAGCCCGGGTTCGCGGCGCCCTGGTTCACGTACAGGGACGGCGGCGAGGTGAAGAAGGCGTTCGCGTAGAGCGCGTCGACCCAGCCGTTCCCGTCGATGTCGCCGGTCGTGACGCCCTTGGCGTGCGACGTGTGCACGCCGAGGCGCGCGACGCTCGCGTCGACGAGTCCGTAGGGCGTGCCCTGGGCCGTCTGGTTGATCCACAGGAGGTTCTGCCGCGCGGTGCCCGCCGTCGCGAAACCGTCGCCGTCAGCCACGAAGATGTCGAGGTCGCCGTCCTGGTCGACGTCGGCGCATTCGACGCCTTCGCTCCAGGTGGCGGTGCCCGGGAAGTTCGTCGCCATCTGGAACTGCTGCGCGTTCGCGGAGACCGTGCAGCCGAGGACGACGAGGCCGAAGGGGAGGACCGAGGTGTGCATCGCGGGGTGACGCGACCTCCGCGCGTCGCGCGGGACACGCCACCCGCACCCCCCGTGGGCCGCGGCGCAGCGCTCCCGGGTCGATGCCGCGGGGCCGAGAAACGAGGGGTATCACCTCAGCGTACCCCGAGTCCGGCCGAGCGATACGGGGTGTCGACCTGGGCGCGGAACTTCTTTCGCGCCCCGAACGACCGAGCGCTCCCGAGTACGCTCTGCGCGTGGCCCCCGACGCCCTCGAGATCCGCGACCGGCTGGCACGAGCCCGCATCGTGCTGCTCTTCACGCCCGAGCTCGCCGGAGCGGCCGACCCCCTCGCCGTGCTCGAGGCCGCGGCCGCGTGGATCGACGTCGTGCAGATCCGCCCCAAGCCCCTCGGGGGCGGTGCCGCCGCGGCGCCGTGTCCCGGCCGCGCGACGTTCGACTGGGCCGAGCGCGTGCTGGCCCTGGGCGCGATCGCGCGCGCGGGCGTGCTCGTCACCGTGGACGACCGCGTGGACGTCGCCGTGGCGCTCTGGCCCCGGGGTCTCGCCGGTGTCCACGTCGGCCAGGACGACATGCCCGCCAATGCGGCGCGCCGGCTGCTCGGACCTGGACCTCTCCTGGGTCTCTCGACCCACGATCTCGAGCAGGTCCTCGAGGCCGACGAGGCACCGGTCGACTACCTGGGCTTCGGCCCCGTGAACTCGACCCGGACCAAGGGGTACGAACGCGGGCTCGGGGCGGAGGCCTGCTGGATCGCGGCCCAGGGAACCGGGAAGCCGCTGTTCCCGATCGGCGGCATCGACGTCCTGAATGCGGGCGACCTGGCGCGCGTCGGGCGCGCGGCGGTGGGGTCCGCGATCCTGTCCGCGAGCGATCCGGCATCCGCGGCGCGCGCGATCCGCGGAGCGTTGGAGACCGTCGAGTCCTGACCTCCCGCGATCAGGGCAGGAGCAGCATCGCGTCGCCGTAGCTGAAGAAGCGGTAGCCCTCCGCCAGCGCCTCGCGGTAGAGACGCAGGACGCGCTCGCGCCCCGCGAACGCGCTGACCAGCATGAGCAGCGTGCTGCGCGGCAGGTGGAAGTTCGTGAACAGGACATCGACGACCTGGATCGCAGCCCCGGGTCGCACGAAGAGGCGCGTCGAGCCGGATCCGGCGCGCACGAGCCGCCCGGGCTCGGCGCACGATTCGAGCACGCGGAACGAAGTCGTCCCGATCGCGACGACGCGCGCGCGCCGCTCGCGTGCCGCGCGCACGCGCGACTCGACGGCGCCGGACAGGACGAAGTCCTCGGAGTGCATCGCGTGCTGCGCCGGATCCTCGACCTCGACCGGCTGGAACGTGCCGAGTCCGACGTGCAGGGTGACCGCCGCGCGCTCGATGCCGCGGTGCTCGAGCCGTGCAAGGAGATCCGGCGTGAAGTGGAGCCCGGCCGTCGGCGCCGCGATCGCGCCCGTCGTCCGCGCGTACACCGTCTGGTAGCGCTCGCGGTCCGCGGGATCCTCGGGAGCCTCTCCGCGCGCCTTGCGCAGGTACGGCGGCAGCGGCATCCGGCCGTGGCGTTCCAGCAACGCGTCCACGCCCTCCGCGCTCGCGCCGCCGCGGAGTTCCACGATCCAGTCCGGCCCGGGGCCGCCGCGGTCGCGCGGGCGTTCGATCGCGATCCCGCGCAGGGCGCCCGACTCGAGTTCGAATTCCTCTCCGGCCGCGAGCCGCTTCGCGGGCTTCACGAGGGCCCGCCAGCGCGAACCGGCCAGGGCCTCCAGCAGGAGGAGCTCGAGGGCCCCGCCGCTCGCGCGCCGACCGAGCAGGCGCGCCGGCCGGACACGCGTGTCGTTGACGACCATCAGGTCACCCGCCGCGAGCAGCTCGGGCAGGTCGCGCACGTGGAGGTGCCGCGTGCGGTCCGCGGCGATCTCGTGCACGAGGAGCCGCGCGGCGTCGCGTGGTTCGACCGGATGCGCCGCGATCGCGCTCTCGGGCAGCTCGTAGTCGAAGTCGGAGGTCTTCACGCGCGGCCGAGAGCATGCCCACGAGCGCGGTCCCTCGCCAGCAGCAGCGCGAAGGGCAGAGCCAGCACGGGCCACAGCCAGGCCGGTTCGATCCATGCGCCTCCGCGCTGCCACGCCACGACGGGAGCGAACGCGAGCGGCGCCGCGGCGGCCAGGTAGGCGAACGGGAACGATCTTCGCACGGCGAGCCACGGCACGCACCACAGCGCGTACCAGGGATGCAGGACCGGAGTGACGACGAGCCATGCACCGAACAGGTCGAGCGCGGCACGGGCCGGGTCGCGCTCGCGACGCCACGTGCGCCACGCCCACGCGCACCACACGAACGCGAGCGTGGCGCGCGCGAGCCGGCGCGGGTCCGAGTTGCTGAGGTCGCGCTCGAACGAAAGGGCCCAGGCGCCCTCGACGAAACGGTGGACGAGGTTGAGGCCGTCCCAGCGGAACGCGTATTCGCCGAGCCCCGTCAGCACGCCGCGTTCGGCGCCGCGCAGGCCCGAGAAGGGCGGCAGGAACGGCGCGTACGCGAGCAGGACGAACGCGAGGACGAGCGCGACGCGCCAGACGGGCCGCGCGCCGCGGGCGAACCAGGGCAGGAGCACGAACGGCAGGAGCTTCGCCAGGATCGCGAGCACGAAGAGCGCCGACGCACCGACGTCGGCAGCCCGCGAGCGCGACCGCTCCCCCAACGCCAGCGCGCCGAGGAGCGGAGCCAAGGCCAGGGCCTCGAGGTGTCCAGCGCCCGCGATTTCGAAGACGGCCAGGGGACACCAGCCCCAGGCCAGGGCGAGTCCGTCGGGCAGGCCACGGCGCCGCAGCAGGGCGACGAGCGGAACGAGCGCGAGCAGATCCACGAGGGCAAAGACGATGCGGACGGTGCGGACTCCCGCATCCGGCGCGTCGAGATCCGGGGCGAGTCCGGCCGCCAGCAGACCGACGGCCTGGACGAACGGCGGGTAGGAGGCCGGGACTTCGCGGTGATTCACCGCGGCGTGCAGGCGGGGTGCCGCGCGCGCCAGCGGCTCGAGTTCCGGCGCATCCGGAGCCAGTCCGTACGGGGAAGCGCCGTCCAACAAGACTGCGCCCTCCCACACCACGCGCGGGGCGTCGTCCGAGGTGCGCGGCTCCGCGGCGAGGCCGACGATGCGCAGCAGGATCGCTCCCGTGACGACGAGGACGAGGGGCACGCCGCCCGCGCGCGCCCGCTGCATCGCCCAGAGCCAGGCGACCGCGGCGACCAAGTACAGCCCGAGGAACTGCACGGGGTGTGCTGCGAACGGCCCGCGGAACGCGAGCACGACCGCAGCCACGGCGAGGACCGCCAGCGGCGCCCAGGCGCGATCCGCGCGAGCCTTCATGGCCTCTTCATGCGCCGCACCGCGCACCCGGGCGTCGAGACACAAACTTCACGTGATCGGGGCTCCTACTTCGTTCTCGGCCGTCGTAGAGGATGCCAGAGACCGCAAGGTTTCCCGACTGGATCCGCGCCCGGGGGGGCCACGGAATGAGTCGGACCTTCCGACAGGGAAGGTGAATCACGGCCGGTCGGCATCTGCCGACCGGCCCTCTTTTTTTTTACCCGGACGTTGGCGGCGACGATTCGGGCGCGGTCTCGGGCGTGGCCACACGCGGGACCGCTCCCTGGGCCGAGCCCGAGCTCGGACCCCCAGCCTCCGACGACCGCGCGCTGGCCCCGGTGCCGGACCGGATCGCATCGCGGCCGTCCTTCCCGCTCGCCCGCTCCTCGCTCCACACGGCCGTGTCGACGACCTGGTCGGTGAGCCCGGCATCCGCGAGCCGCGCGACCAGGGTGTCCGGATCCCACCCCAGGTAGCGCGCCGCGCGCGTCTTGTTCGAGCGCGAACCCGCGGTCCGGGTGGATCGCAGCGCGGCCAGGAGGTCGCTCCGCCGCGGGTGGCGCGTCGGAATCCGGCGCGCGAGCACCAGCCCGCAGTCGACCGCGACCCGGCCGACGTCCTCGGCCGAGAGCTCGATCCCGGGGTGGGCCAGCACGAGGTTGTAGACGAGGTTCTCGAGCTCGCGCACGTTTCCCGGCCAGGGCTGCCGCCAGAGCAATCCGTGGGCGTCGTCCGCCAGCCGCGGGCTCAGAACCCCTTCCTCCGCGGCGAACCGCTGCGCCAGCGCGTCGGCCAGTCCGGGGATCTCCGCGCGCCGCTCGGCGAGCGCCGGGACACGCAGCCGGACGCGCTCCAGCCGCAGGGCGAGGTCGGCGCGGAATCCGCCGTCCGCCGCGCGCGCGTCCAAGCCGCGCGTCGTGGCGACGATGCGCGCGGCGCGGCCGGGTTCGCCGCTCGCCGGGCCTTCGAGTTCCCCGAGCAGGAGTTCCTGCCACGCCGCGTCCAGCGCCTCGACGTCGTCGAGCACGAGCGAGCCGCCTGCGGCGCGGCCGAGGAGCCGCGTCCATTCGGCCCGCTCCGCCGGCGCGGAGCAGCGCAGGACGACGAAGGGGCCGCCGCGCGCCTCCGATTCGTAGTGCAGCCAGCGCGCCAGCACGAGCTTCCCGACGCCGGCCGGGCCCGAGATCGTCACCGGAGCGCGCGATCGGGCCGCCTGTACGAGTCGGCGCGCGAACGCGCGGAAGTCCTCGGTCCGCGGGTCGAACCAGGGCTCGAACGCGAAATGCTCGCGGTGCCAGGCGCAGAACTGAGCGATGAGCAGACCGCTCGAGGCCGCATCGGCGCGCTCCGACCAGGCTTCGAGATCCACGCCCTGGAAGTCGCGACGCCGACTCGACTCGACGGCCAGGAGACCGCGGATCGAACCCTCGAAGCGCAGCGGCAGCACGACCCCCGACGCCGCGCGAGCGTGCACGCTCAGTCGCTCGTCGGGTGCTTCGAAGTCGATGCGGCCACCGGTCGTGAGCGCCCGCGCCAGGGCTCGTCCGCGGCCGGGAGCGAAGTTCCCGAAGCCCTGTCCCTCGCCGCCTTGGGCCACGGGCACGGGTTCGCCGTCCGCCACGGAGAACCCGGACCAGCGACGCAGGATCGTCTTCAGCCCCAGGTCCTCGACGAGTTCCTCGAACGCGAGGGTCAGCGCGCGAGGCGGTGTCCGCGGCGCCGGGAGATCGCTCTCGGCGTCCGCGCCGACGCGCGCCCGCGCAGCGAGGGCCGCACGCCTCCAGGTCACGGCCAGCGCCGCGAGGCGCGCGCGCGACGGCACCAGATGGTGCTCGAACTCGCACTGGACCCAGCCCGCGACTTCGCCGTCGTCGTCGAGGATCGGCACGACCGCCAGGCTGCGGGTCGCGCTGCCACCGAGCGCCCCGCGCAGGACCTGACCCGGCTCCGCGTGCTCGACGAGCGGCGCCGCGCGGGCCAGGACGATCTGTTCGCGCTCGCCCGACACGGCGTTCGAGCCTTCGCGCTCGGCGTGCCACGCCTCGCGCCGGCCCGCGAGCGCGGGTGCCGCGTCGAAGTGCAGGACTTCGATGCCGCGCCCGGGTCGGAACGCCAGCGCGACGATGGCCGACGCCCCGCAGTCGGTTCGACCGCGCACGCGCGGACCGCGCGCGTCGTCGACGCACGCATCGTCGTCGCCGGCGTCCGGCCGGCCGGTCTCCGCGACGTGCCCGGCACGCGCTCGTTCCCAGGCCGGATCGCCCCGACCCGCGAGGCACGCGAGCCAGTCCGGGTGCACGTCCCGCAGTTCGCACAGCGCGCGCGGGATCGGCCCACTCCACGGCTTCAGGCCCTGCAACACCGCACGCGCGCCGGCGACATCCGCGAGCGCGAGGCGTGTCCAGGCGAAGAGCTGGCGCAGACGCGGATCCACCGAGATCTGCAGCGCGTGCTCGCCGAGCCACGCGCGCGCTTCCCGGACCGCGCCGCGCTCCAGCAGGCACTCGGCGACTCCCGCGATCGCGGCACGCTGCACGAGCACGCCCGGCCGCGGTCGGCGCGCCGATGCGGCGAGTTCGCGAAACAGGGTCTCCGCGGCGCGCGCCCCCGCGGTCGCCTGGACCCAGCGCGCGCGCCACAGCGCCGCCTGCGGCTCCGGAGCGAGCGCTTCGAGCGCGGCGAGCACGCGCGCTCCGCTCGCGGCGGCGGGCTCGCCCGGGTGCGGCAACTCGGGGAGTCCCGTGAACTCCGCGCGCGCGAGCTCGATCTCGCGCCAGGCCGCGGCGACGTCGAGTTCGGCATCGCCGGCCCACAGGAACGAGTCCACGGGTTGCACGGCGACGAGGTGGTGGCGCAGGAGATCGCCGAGAGCGCGCTCGAGCGCCGCGCGCGCGTGTTCGTCGAGCACGCCGCACGCGCGCCCCACGTCGAGACCGACCGCGGGCGCGCGCGAGCGACGCGCGTCGTCGCACAGGAGGCGCAGGAACTGCGTGACGCCGCGCGCATGTCGCAGCGTGGCCGCGTCGGCACCGGGCAGGAGGAGTTCGAGGACGTCGTCGGCTCGGACCACGGGGGGATGCTCCGCTCGAGGGGGACTCGCTTCAGGATGGTTCGCAGGGTTGCCGCTCGCAGGCCGCGGTCAGGTCGGGAGGGCTCCGAGGCGCGCCGCATCGGAGTGGAGTGCCGCCGCCGCCGGCCAGCCGTGCGCCGGATGGGCGAGGCAGGCCGCGAGTCGCGGTGCCAGCGGATAGCCGTCGTGCGCGCACAGGCCCGCGCATTCGGCGGCGCGGCGGCGCCAGTCCCGCAGCGCGGCCCGCCAGGCGCTGCGCGCCTCGGTCCGCGCGGGCGCGAGGCGCAGGTCCCCGGCCTGACGCAGGAGTTCCGCCTGCTCGCGGCGGTACAGCCTCCACAGCTCGATCTCCGCCTCCTCGAGCAACACGCGGCGGGGGCGGCGCGGCGTGCAGGCGCGCAACACCCGCAGGAGGCGCGCCTGAGCGCGGCGATCCAGGATCGAGGACTTCATCGGGGGGTCTCCGTTCGCTGCCGGCTGTCGTCCGCACCGCCGGCGCTGCGTCCAGCCTCCTTCTTGGCCACGCGGACTGCGTGATCCCGGGCCGGCGCGATCGGACGCGTGGGCGGCGGGAGTTCGGGATGGTGCGCATGGAGGACCGCGTCGAGACCGCGGCGCGCGCGACGCCCCAACTCGCTGGGCGCTTCTCCGGTCGCGCGCGCGAGGGCGTCGAGCCCGACATCGCGCAGGACGAGCGCGAAGAACGCGGCGCGGTCGGTACGCGGCAGGCGGTTGAAGGCCGCGCAACCGCGCTGCACCGCTTCGGGATCGAGCCCGAGGGGGCGCGCGAACTGCGCCTGCGCCGTCCCGGGGTCCGCGCGCGGCGCCTCGATCTCCTCGCGCAGGAGTTCGGCCACGGCCGCCGCGACTTCCTCCCGGACCCAGGCCGCGAGATCCGCTCGCGTGACGGAACGCGCCGCTCCGCGGGCGATGCGGGCGAGCCCGCGCAGGTGGACGCGGTCGGCGTCGAGGAACACGCACGCTTCGTGCAAGGCGGCCACGACCGCGTCGCGCACACCGAGCGGATCTCCGGGCACGATCCGCGCGAGGACCTCGCGCGGACTGCCCGCGAGGAGGCAGGCGACCTCGATCGCCGTGGAGTTCGAGGTTCCGGGATCGAAGCCGCGTTCGCGCATCCGTCCGCGCGCGATGTCTTCCGCGGCGGGCGCGTGCGGAGCCGATGCGTCCATCTGGGTCTGAGTTCGGCGCGGGGGGCGAGCGCGCGACTTCATGGTGCTGTTCCTCGCTCGGCGCGACGGGGCAACGGCGCGCTCGTGCTCCGGAGTCTAGAGAGCCCCCGAGTTCCGGGTGCCGCGGACCGTTCCTCGGGGCCTTGGGTGCACGACCGGCGAGGGCGTAATGGACCGAACTCCAAGGGTTTGGGAACGATCCGCCCCCTCGGAGACCCCCACCGCCGCCCCGGACCAGCAGCCCTGTTTTCCCCGGTTCCCTCGCCGGTGGCGCGGCCAGTGCGTCCGTGGAACCTGCATCGACCGCCGCTAGGATGCCCCGTTGGCCCGGACCCCCCCGGGCTCTCCCGAGTCATCCCCGAGGCCGCGTGTGCAGAAGCTCCTGTCGGACAAGAAGGGCGTCGTCTTCGGCGTCGCGAACAAGCGCTCGATCGCCTGGGCCTGCGCCCAGTCCATGGCGCGCGAGGGCATGCAGATCGCCTTCACCTACGCCGGCGACCGCCTCGAGAAGGGCGTCCGCGAGCTGGCGTCGGAGATGCCCGGCTCGCTGTGCCTGCCGTGCGACGTGACGCAGCCCGATTCGATGGACAAGGTCTTCGCCGATCTGAAGTCCGAGTGGGGCTACCTCGACTTCATGCTCCACGGTGTGGCGTTCGCCAAGCGCGAGGAGCTGCAGGGCGACTTCTTCAACACGTCCCGCGAAGGCTACGCGCTGGCGCACGAGGTGTCGGCCTACTCGCTGACGGCGCTGACGCGCCGCGCGCTGCCGCTGATGGAAGGGCGCGCCGGCTCGATCGTGACGCTCTCCTACATCGGCAGCGAGCGCGTCGTCCCGAACTACAACGTCATGGGGATCGCCAAGGCCGCGCTGGAAGCATCGGTGCGCTACCTCGCGCACGACCTCGGGCCGCGCGGCATCCGCTGCAACGCGATCTCGGCCGGACCGATCCGCACGCTGTCCGCGAGCGGCGTGCAGGGCTTCACCGAGATCCTCGACTACATCGCGAACAAGTCGCCGCTGCGGCGCAACATCACGGCCGAGGAAGTCGGCGACACGTGCCTGTTCCTGGCCAGCGACCTGTCGCGCGGGATGACGGGCAGCGTGCTGTACGTCGACGCCGGCTACCACGTGATGGGCGTCTGAGTTGGCGCAGGGCCCGCGCGAGGAGCACTTCGCCGTGTGCGCGCCCGGCCTCGAGCCGTGGCTGCACCAGGAGATCAAGGCGCTGAAGTTCGCCAACGTCGAGCGCCAGGTCGCCGGCGTGCGCTTCGACGCGACGGTCGAGGAGGCCTGGCGCGCCAACCTCGAGCTGCGCACCGCGATCCGCGTCCTGAAGCGCGTGACGCGCTTCACCGCCAAGAACGAGATCGAGCTCGCGGCCGGCATCGAGGCCGTGGACTGGTCGCGCTGGATCCACCCCGACGGATCTCTGCGCGTGGACGCGCGCTCGAAGGAGTCGGCGCTCGACCACACCCTCTACATCGAGCAGCGCACGAAGGACGCAGTGTGCGACTCCTTGCGCGCACGCTTCTCCGTACGGCCGACGGTGAGCCTCGACGACCCCGACCTCGGAATCGACGTGCACCTCTACAAGGACCGCTGCACCGTGTCGGTGGACACGTCGGGCGATTCGCTGCACAAGCGCGGCTACCGCCGCTACCAGGGCCGCGCGCCGCTGGCCGAGACATTCGGCGCCGCGGCGGCGATGGCCTCACGGTGGGATCGCCGCTCCCCCTTCGTCGATCCGTTCTGCGGCTCGGGCACGATCCTGATCGAGGCCGCGCGGCTGGCGGGCGACATGGCGCCCGGCCTCTTCCGCGGACGCTTCGGCTTCGAGCGTTGGCCCGGACACGACGCGCAGGGCTGGAGCGCGTTGAAGGAATCGGTGCGCGCGCGCGGCGCCCTGCCGAAGAAGCTCGTCCTGAAGGGCAGCGACGTGAACCCCGAAGCGATCGCCGGCGCCCGCGAGAACGCGGAAGCGGCCGGCGTCGCGTCGAACGTCGTGTTCGAGATCGCGAAGGCCGAGACGATCGCGTGGAAGAAGGGCTGGAACGCCTGGGTCGTGACGAACCCGCCCTGGGGCGAGCGCGTGGGCGACGAGCGCGGCGCGGACACGACGCTGAAGTCGCTGGGCGATCGCCTGCGCGTGATGGCGCAGGGCTACCGGTTCGGCTTCCTGCTCGGGAAGAAGGGCCTCGACCGGTCGCTCGGGCTCCAGATCGAGGCGCGCGAGGCGTGGCTCAACGGCGGGATCGAGTGCGAGTTCGTGACGGGCGGGGTGTGAGCGACGTCCAGGGTCGGGGGCCGTGGCGACCGGGTCGCTCGCGCCTCGCTCCGGTCCCGTGCTCGAATCCCGGATCCCCCGCCCGGTCATGATCACGCAGACCGCCGCTCTCGGAATCCTCCTCGTCGCATGCTCGCCGCTGACCAGCATCGACGAGACGAACACGCTCGACGGTCGCACGATCCGCTGTGACGTGCTGGTCGTCGGGGGGTCGTTCGGCGGGTGCGCTGCGGCGCTCGGAGCGAGCGGCCTCGACGTGTGGGTGATCGAGGAGTCCCCGTGGATCGGCGGGCAGGTGACTTCGCAGGGAGTATCGGCGCTCGAGCGCTTCAGCGCGCTCTGCTCGGGCGAGTCGAGCGGCACGACGGGCCGCTGAGCAGCGAGCCGAAGAGGCGCATCCTGGACCGCAGCGACGCGAGCGCGAAGCCCTCGAGACGACGTCGCGGCTGGCGGTCGCCGGATTCGAGGAGCACCTCTACTCAATGACGGCGGTCGCCGGACCGGGCGCCCGCGTCATCCCGATCAACGCCACACCGTCCCCGTTCCGTTGCACGTGACGCACGTCGTCACGCTGCTCGATTGCCAGCGGAAGCCGCCGTACGAGCCCGTGATCGACGTGCTGCTCGAGTAGCCCGAGCTCGCGTCCCAGCGGATCACCGTGCTCGTGTCGGAGGTCCGCTCGTCGATCCAACTGCCGCCGCCGCCGGACGCGCCGAAGCCCTTGCACTCCGGGCACTCGACCTCTCGGAGCTCGACGGGCTTCGGCTTCGGCAAGAACTCGACCGCGGCGAGCGAACCGTCGAGCTTCCGCGCGGTGTCGTTGTCGCGCTGCGCGGCGGCCCAGTCGCCGCAGTTGTAGCGCGCGAAACCGCGGTTGTAGTAGGCGCGCGCATCGGCCGGGGTCAGCTCGACCGCTTCGTCGAGCAGGTCGCGCGCGCGCGCGAACCATCGCTGTGCGAGCATCTCGACGGCGCGGTTCTGCAGCGCCGCCGAGAGCGCCGCGCGCGAGTCACCGTCGCTGGAGTACGCGAGGACCTTGCGCCATGCGGCGACGGCGGCGGCCCAGTCCTGCTTCTGGTGCAACGCGATCGCGTTGCATTTCAGGGCGGCGCCGCGATACGAGGGATCGCGCTCGAGCAGGTCGTTCCCCGCCGCGAGCGCCGCGTCCCAATCGCCCGCCAGGAGGTACGCGTCGAACAGCTGGCTCCGGAACTCGGTCCACTCCGGCTTCTGAGCGATCACGTGCCGGCAGTCGTCGGCGGCCTCGGCGTACTTCCCGACGCGCACGCCGACCGACGCGCGGTGCATCCGCGTGTAGAGGTCCTCCGGGTCGAGCGCGAGCCCCGAAGTGAAGTCGTCCCAGGCGGCCTGCCACTCGCCGCGTTCCGCATGCGCGTTGGCGCGCGTCGCGAACGCGCTCGCCGTCGTCGGGACGCTCGCGACGATCCGCGCGAGCCGCGCGGTGCGCTCGTCCGTCCCCTCGCTCTCGGCGACGGCGCAATCGAGCAGCCGCAGCGCCTCGTCGTCGCCGGTGTGGAGCACGTTCCACGCGCGCAGGTCGGCGATCGCGCCGGTGACGTCGTGTTCCGCGAGGCGCAGCTTCGCGCGCTGCAGCTCGACGCCCGCGCCCGGGATGCGCTCGGCGAGCGTCGTGTAGGCGGCGATCGCTTCCGCGCGCCGGCCGAGCGTCGTCAAGATCCGAGCCCGCGCCCACAGGGTGAAGAGGCCGCCCCGGCCGTCCTCGATCACCCGGTCCGTCTGGACGAGCGCTTCCGCGTTGCGGTCGAGCGTCTCGAGCAAGCACGCATAGGACCAGCGCCAATCCGTGTTCTTCGCGTCGACGGCGAGCGCGAGCTCGCAGTCCTCCAGTCGGGCGAGCGTGTCGCCCTGCTGGTGGTGGAGTCGCTGACGCAGCTCGAGGACTGCGAGATCGCGCGGCGCAGCGACGCGCGCGCTCTCGACGTCGGCGAGTGCTGCGACGACATCGAGCTTGCGTTGGAAAGCCCGCGCGCGCTCCAGCAGCAGCCCGGGGTCGCCGGGGTGCTCGGAGAGACGCTTCGTCAGGGACTCGACCTCCATCGCCGTCGGGCCCTGTCGCGTCTCGATCGCAGCTCGCGCCTCGGCCTGCCACGCGCGTTCGGCATCGGTCGTCGCCGTCGGGACGAGTACGCGCTCGTAGTACTCGACCTGGTAGTCGGCGAGCTTGCCGACGCCCCACCACGCATAGCGCGCGTGCAGCAGCGCGAACTCGATCGAGTCGGGACGACTCTCCGCAGCTCGTTGCCAACCGCTCGACGACCTCGATTCGCCACCCGGGATGGCGAGCCACGTGCGCGCTTCGTAGATGCCGGCAAGGAACTCGCCCTTCGGATCGATCTTCCGTGCTGGCTCGATGTCGAAGTACTCGTAGTAGCTCAGCGCGTGCTCGAGCCCGCGCTCGATGCCGGTGCGCAACGCGAGCGTCTCGGCCGAGCCCGGCCGCTGCACGAGATCGGCGTCGCACAGTGCGAGAGCCTCGTGCACATGCCCGTGGACGAGCAGATCGAGCACCGAGCTCGCAAAGGCGCTCGTCCAGTCGCGCTGGAGCGCGGCGGGGAACGCCGACTTCAGTGCCGCATCCCAC
This sequence comes from Planctomycetota bacterium, assembly GCA_026692665.1. Taxonomy (GTDB): domain Bacteria; phylum Planctomycetota; class UBA1135; order UBA1135; genus JAEUHZ01. The sequence continues at coordinate 79,234 of JAPLOF010000038.1, read as the reverse complement.
GCCGTACCGTCGACACGGACGAGAGGGCGGAGGAACTCGAGGTCGTAGGTCCACGACATCGGCGCGAGCCACGCGACGAGGGCGCCGGCGCGTGAATGCGGGCCCGGAATGGGCCGCGGAGCGAACGGGAACCACGCGCCGAACGAGACGAGCCGCGTGAAGTCGAACACGCTCGCGTCGCCGGTCATGAGCCGGGCGTGGACGGCGGCGAGCAGTTCTTCGACGTCGGCACTCGCGCGCAGCGGCTCCGGCAAGCGCTCGAGCGCGCGGCGCGCGTTGTCCGACTTCTCCTCCGCCACGTCGAGCAGCGCGAGACCGAAGCGCGCCGAGACCTGATCGGGACGTAGCTCTACGCTCCGTCGCCAATCCTCGCGCGCGAGCGGGAGCTCGCCGCGTGCGGCGTGAGCGTATCCGCGCTCGAACGACGCGAACGCGTCGATCGGATCGAGAGCGAGCGCGGCATCGCACTCGCGCAGCGCCTCGCCCGGCCGACGCAACCGATTGCACGCCCATGCGGACAGCGTGCGCAAGCACGCGGCGTCGACGTGGAGCGCGCGCAGACGCTCGACGTCCTCGATGACCTGCGAGGGAGCACGCGCGCCGACTGCCGCCTCGAGGTGCCAGCCGAGATCGCGATCGCGCGCGGGGCCGCGGTCGAGCAGCTGCCGGTAGCTGTCCGCGACCTCGCTGGGCCGCATATCTTCTTCCGGGTCGGGGTAGCCCTTCCAGGTGAACCGTGCCTCCCAGTCGTACAGCTCCGCGACGGCGGTGTCGTCGAACACGACGGTGTGCCAGAGCATCTCGTACGCCGCCGCCTCGTTGTCGTAGGCGAATGCGAGCGTCAGCGCAGCCGCGAAGAAATCCAGCTCGACGTCGTGCGCGCCCGGAGCCGACGCGCTGCGCGCCTTCTCGTCGGCCTCGAGCCGCTCCTTCATCTGCCGGCGCAGCGCGGTGCCCACTCCGCAGCGCGCATACCAGCCGCGCGCGTCACCCGGCTCGAGCCGGACCGCGCTGGACAGGATGTCGAGCGCGTCGAAGCCGCGACCGGCATCGAGGCGTTCGAGCGCGGAATCGAGCAGCGGATCGACTATTCGTTGGGCGAGCAGAGGAGCGCTCGTGACGAGCGCGACGACGAGCACGGCCGGGAATCGAGGGAGGACCATTCGACTCACGATAGCGCGGAGCGCGGAACGCGCTCCGCCACGTTCGGTCGCTCGCGCGTCCGGCGCAGCACCGACCCTGGCCGGCGAGACTAGGGCGCCCAGACCACCGACCAGCCGTTCGACAGGTTGAACGTCGACGTCGTGCAGAACGCGGCCGCGTTGCGGTACCAGACCTGGTAGTAGAACGAGCCGCCGGCCGGCGGCACGAGCCCGCGCACCGACACGGGCGGATCGCCGGCTGCGGGGTACTGGGAAGCGCCGGCGACGTTCGACTTCGTTCCCAGGCGGATCACGGAACCGGAGACGCAGCGCAGCCCGTCACCGAAAGTCGATCCGTTGCCGCCGCCGAGCACGCTCGTCCCCTGGAAGTAGAGCGCCGACGAGTTCGGCATCCCCGCGCCGCGCAGCGTGAAGCCGTCGTTCGACACGCTCGCGAGTCCGTCGCCGCGCAGCGTGCCGCCCGCGCCGAGCGAATTCAGGCAGCCCTGGTCCGATCCCGGCGCGCTCGCGTTGCCGCACGGACACGCGGTCGCGCTGCCGTCGCCGAAGCAGTATCCGGCGCCGGTCGTCGGCGACACGTCGATCGCGAGCTTCGTCGTGATGCCGACGTCGAGGATGTTCGGGAAGTTCGGGTTGCTCGTGGCCTGCACGCGCAGGCCGATCCACGTCGCGCCGCCGCCGAGCAGCGCCGCGACCTGCGACGTCACGTCGAACGAGTACGCGAAGCTCGTCTGCATCGGCGGGTGGTACGAGCCCGTGCCGACGAGGACCGCCGCGATCGAGTGGTCGGAGAGGTCGGCCGCGCCGTTGCCGGCGTACAGGCGAAACTCGAACGTGCGCACGCCGTTGTCGAACGCGTTGTTCACGGCCACGGTGCCGGTCAGCGTCGCGCTCATCACTGTCTGTCCCGTGAACGCCGCCACGGAGTACTCCTGGATCGCGCGATCCTCCTGGCTCGAGACGAGGCGGATCAGGCCCTCGAACGGCGAGCCGTTGAAGCTGTCGGCCGTGCCGTCGACAGGCGCGTCGTGCGTCGAGGCGAGCACGGTCGGCACGACGTCGGTGGCGAGAGCAGACGGGGCGGCGAGGACGAGGAAGATCGGGGCGACGCGGAGCATGGGGATCCTCTGGGGGCAGGGACCCGTTCGAGACTAGGTGCGACCCGGAGATCGCGCCATCCACGCGCCCGCGTTTCGCGCCCGGCGCGGACATGCCCCTACTCCGCCTCGCCCCACACCCGCGCCGAGCCGTCGTCCGCGTCGAACTCGACGTGGACGACGTTCGGGCGGCAGCACACGGGGCAGTCCTCGACGTAGCTCTGCGTCGGGCCGCCGCTGGGATCGAGCGGAACGACGATCTCCTCGCCGCACGCGTCGCACACGTAGGCACCCTCCGTCGGGACGCGACGGTCGGGGCGCATCCGGCGGCGCGGGATCGGGCGGGGTTCGTCCTCCACGCGCGATCTCAGTGGTGATGGCCGTGCGCGCCGTGCTCGTGGCCGTGCCCGTGATCGCCGTGGTCGTGCCCGTGACCGTGCACTCCGTGCGCGTGGCCGTGCTCGAGCTCTTCCTTCGTCGCCGGTCGAACCGTCTCGATCTTCACGTCGAAGTGCAGCGTCTGCCCGGCCAGCGGGTGGTTCTGGTCGACCACCACGTGGTCTTTCTCGACGGCCGCGATCCACACCACGTGATCCTGCCCGTCCGGGCCCTCGCCAGCGAACTGCATGCCCGGCTCGATCTCCATGTCGTCCGGGAACGAGTCGCGCGGGACCTTGCCGCGGCCGCGCGGGTCGTGCTCGCCGTAGCCGTCCTTCGGCGCAACGTGGACCTTCAGGCTGTCGCCGACCTTCTTGCCCGCGAGCTCGCGCTCGAGGCCCGGCACGATGTTGCCGTGGCCGTGCAGGTACTCGAGCGGATCGCCGCCGCTCGAGCTGTCGATCACGGAGCCGGCGTCGTCGGTGAGCGTGTAGTGGATCGTGACGACCATGCCGTCGGCGATCGCGGAGGAGGCAGCGGGAGACATCGGGGTTTCCTTGGGGTCTTCAAGCGGGAGTCGGTCCCTCGCGCAGGGTCGCGAGGAGGTCGCGGGTCCCGTGAGTGCGCACGAGGGAGGTGAAGAGCAGCACGGCGAGGACCGCCGCGCTGCCGTACGAGAGCCACGTCGGACCGTGTTCGTGCGCGGTGGAAGTCGCGACCGACGGCGCGATTCCGAGGAGCGCGTAGATCTGGTCCACGGCGAACCCGAGCGCCAGCGCGCAGATCGAGAGCGCCGCGACCTGCACGGCGACCACGCGCGCTCCGAGCGCGCGCGAGAGCACGATGAGCGACGCGGCATTCGTCGCCGGCCCGGCGAGTAGGAACACGAACGCGGCGCCGGGCGAAAGGCCCTTCAAGATCAGCGCCGCGGCGATCGGCGTCGAGGCCGAGGCGCAGACGTACAGCGGGATGCCGGCCGCGAGCATCAGGAAGTACCCGGCGGGCCCGTGGGCGAGCGGGTTCTCGAGGGCGCCATCGGGGATCGCCGCGACGATCACGCCCGAGACCAGGAGCCCGAGCAAGAGCGACGGGGCGAGGTCGTCGAGCATGTCCACGAAGCCGTAGCGCAGCGCGCGCTCCAGGAAGCTTGCGGTGCGTTCCGGGCGATCGCCCTTGGGCAGCGCGGCATGGCCGTGACCGGCATGCTCGTCGGGTACGGCGGACGCGGCGATTTTCGTCTCCTCCGCGGCGCAGCACGACTTCTCGACCGGCGGCGGTGCGACCTCGTGCGCGCAGCAACTCTCCGCCGGCTGCGGTGTCGGCGTCGCGTTCGGAACATCGAGGCCGCGGCGCACGAGCCAGTTCACGGCGGACCCCGAGACCACGGCCGACACCAGCGCGCCGATCGGACGCGCGATCGTGAGCAGCGGGTCGAGCAGCGCCCAGGTGACGGCCAGCGAGTCCACCCCGGTCTCGGGCGTCGAGACGGTGAACGCGCTCGTCGCGCCCTTGCTCGCGCCGGCCTTGCGCAGGGACAGCGCGACGGGGATCACGGAGCAGGAGCAGAGGGGCAGCGGCGCGCCGATCAGGGCCGCCCAGCCGACCGAGCGCAAATCGTTCCCGCCGAGCCGCGGCGCGACGCGCTCGGGCTTCAGGAGCAAGCGCACGACGCCAGCCAGCGCGAACCCGACCAGCAGGTAGGGCGCCATGTCGAGGAACACGTCGCCGGCTTCGAGCAACGCCTGGCGCGCGAAGATCCCGATCGCCTCGACGCGCTCCAGCGTCAGCGTCGGAATCGCGACGCCGGCCAGGACGGCTCCGACCTTGACGCGCGTGCTGCCCGCGCCGTGGAACACTTCCGGGAGCAGGTCCGCGACGGCGACGTAGAGGAACGTGCCGCACGCGAAGCCCGTGAGGATCGGGGCGGCCGCGGGCATCGCCGCGGCGAGCTCGCCGCCCAGCATCAGCCCGGCCGGCTCGATCAGCGCGAAGAGCGCGAGGAGTACGACGGAGCGCGAGGTCGGAAGACCCGCGAGGCGCATGACCGTCGCCAGCGAGAAGCACTCCGTCGCCTTGTGGACCAGGATCGAGGCCAGGAATTGCCCCCGCCCCTCGGGCATCTCGAGGATCCCCGACAGCGCGATCCCGGCCGTCGCCGCGTGGAGCGCGAGGCCCACGTACGTCGCGGACCAGAGCATGGCGTGCGGGTTCGAGCTCGCGCCGCGCGTGTGGGACGGGAGCCAGACCTTCTCCAGGAGGAACAGGAGGAGGATGCCCAGCAGGGCCGCGCCCCAGGGCCAGATCGAGTGCGCGATGTCCTCCGCGCCGGCGACGTGCGCGTGCGCGTGGGCGTCGCCGTGGTCCACCCCCGCGAGGTGCGGAAGCAGGTGGAAGAAGATCGTCCCGAGGAAGATCCCCGCCGACAACGCCACGAAGAGGTGGAGCCCGCGCTCGGACCAGCGGCGGAAGAGCGGCAGGGCGGCGCCCAGGGCGCTCGCGCCGAGCAAGGCCAGCGCGGTCGTGAGGAGGATGGAGTCCAAGCAGTCCGCTCGGCGGCGGCGGCCGATCGTTAGCCCATCGTTATAGCCGCTCGGTCGAAGGCCTCCGACCGCCAACGCCGAGGCTCTGGCTGCGTAGGGGGCGGTCCCCCCCGGACTCCCGGCGCTTCCGGCTTGACCGGCGCCGTACCGGGCGGGTAGGTCCTTTGCCCCCTGTGTCCGATTTCCGCCTCCCGACCGGGTCGCGGAGGCCGGCCGAAACGCGACCCAGTCCGCTCGGGACGACCGCGAGGAGATCCTGCTCGATGATCGAGATCCAGAACCTGACCAAGGAGTTCGGCCCACTGCGCGTGGTCGACTCGATCACCTTCACCGTCAAGAAGGGTGAGGTGCTGGGCTTCCTGGGCCCCAACGGGGCCGGCAAGTCCACGACCATGAAGATGCTGACGGGCTTCCTGGCCCCGACGGCCGGGAAGGCCAGGATCTGCGGTCACGACATCGAGAGCGAGCCCATGCAGGCCAAGCGCAAGCTCGGCTACCTCCCCGAGGGCGCGCCCGCCTACACGGACATGACGCCGGCGGCGTACCTCGACTTCATCGCCGACATCCGCGGGTTGTCGGGCGCCACGAAGGCCGCCCGGATCGCTGCGGTCGTGAAGCAGGTCCACCTGGACCAGGTCCTCCACCAGCCGATCGAGACCCTGTCGAAGGGCTTCAAGCGCCGGGTCGGCCTGGCGCAGGCCATCATCCACGACCCCGAGGTCCTGGTGCTCGACGAACCGACGGACGGCCTGGACCCGAACCAGAAGTTCGAGGTGCGCCAGCTCATCCGCTCGATGGCGAAGGACAAGGCGATCGTGCTCTCGACGCACATCCTCGAGGAGGTCGAGGCCGTCTGCACGCGCGCGATCATCATCGCGAAGGGCAAGGTGCTCTTCGACGGGACGCCGGAGGCGCTCTCCGCCCGCGGACCGCTGGACGAAGTCTTCCGCAAGATCACGACCGGCGACCGCGTCGCCGCCAGCTGAGGCCTCAAGACCATGCGCAACACTTGGATCCTGGCGAAGCGCGAGCTCTCGGGCTACTTCGCCACGCCCGTCGCCTACGTCTTCCTGTTCTTCTACCTGGCGCTGATGGGGTTCCTGACGTTCTACGTCACGGGCTACTACGAGCGCGGCGTCGCGGACCTGCAGCCGTTCTTCGCGTTGCACCCGTGGCTCTACCTGTTCCTGATCCCGGCCATCTCGATGCGCCTGTGGGCCGAGGAACGGAAGAGCGGGACGATCGAGCTCCTCATGACGCTGCCGATCTCGCTGGGAGAGGCCGTGATGGGCAAGTTCCTCGCGGCGTGGCTATTCTCCGGAATCGCACTGCTGCTCACCTTTCCGATGTGGATGACAGTGAACTTCCTCGGGGCACCGGACAACGGAGTCATCCTGGCCAGCTACATCGGCAGCTTCCTGCTGGCGGGCGGCTACCTCGCCCTGGGGTCGTTCCTGTCCGCCATCACCAAGAACCAGGTCATCGCGTTCGTCCTGACGTTCGTGGTGGGTCTGCTGCTCGTCCTGTCCGGCACGCCTCTCGTGCTGGAATTCGCGCGCCAGTTCGCGCCCGACGTGATCGTCGACTCGCTGCGCTCGTTCAGCTTCCTGACGCACATGAACGCGATCGGCAGCGGGGTCATCGAGGTCCGGAGCGTGGCGTTCTTCGCCTCGCTGATCGCCGCGTGCCTCGCGGCTTGCGTCGTCACCCTCGACCTCAAGAAGGCCAGCTAAGGAACCTCCCGCCATGAAGCGCTTCTGGATGTCCCTCGGTGGACTGCTCACGCTGCTCGTCCTCTTCGTCGCGTCCAACGTCGTCGCCAACACGTGGCTGCGGGGCGGCCGCGCGGACTTGACGGAGAACAAGCTCTACACGCTCTCGAAGGGCACCGGGAACATCCTCGGTCACCTCGACGAGCCCATCACGCTGCGCTTCTACTTCTCGAAGAAGCTGGCGCAGCAGGCCCCGGGCCTGGTCACGTACGCCGAGCGCGTCCAGCAGATGCTGCAGGAGTACGCGTCCCTGTCGAAGGGCAAGATCCGCCTGGAGATCGCGGACCCCGTGCCGTTCACCGAGGTCGAGGACGCGGCGGTGTCCTACGGATTGAAGGGCGTGCCGGCGTCCGCCGCGGGCGAGATGCTGTACTTCGGCCTCGTCGGCACGAACACGACGGACGGCAAGGAGCTCATCCCCTTCTTCCACGACGAGCGCGAGGAGTTCCTCGAGTACGACGTCACGCGCCTGATCGACAACCTGCGCGAGCAGAAGAAGAAGGTCGTCGGGATCCTCACCGCGCTGCCGCTGGACGGCAACCCGATGGCGCGCATGATGAACCCGCAGGCGTCCACGGAACCGTGGTACGTCGTCGAGTCGCTGCGTCAGAGCTTCGACGTGCGCATGATCGAGGCGACGACGGAGAAGCTCGACAAGGACCTCGACCTGCTGTTCGTCGTGCACCCGCAGGCCCTGTCGCCGCAGACGCTGTTCGAGATCGACCAGTTCGTGCTGCGCGGCGGCAAGCTGGTCGCGTTCCTGGACCCCTACTGCGAAGCGCAGGAAGTGCGCCAGGATCCGCAGAATCCGCTGCAGTCCATGATGGCGGACCGGTCGTCGAAGCTGGATCCGCTGCTCGCCTCCTGGGGCCTGGAGATGCCGGCCGAGGACCTCGCCGGCGACAAGGACCTCGCCCTGCGCGTCGGCTGGCAGAACAGCGCGGTCGACTACGTCCTGTGGCTCGGGCTGCGCAAGGACAAGGACGTCTTCAGCAAGGAGGACGTCACCACGAGCGACCTGGACAACGTCCACCTCGCGAGCTCCGGCTTCCTGCGGAAGAAGGACGGGGCCGCGACGACGATCACCCCGCTGATGGAGACGACGCGCAACGCCATGCGCATCCCGAAGTCGCGCGTGCAGTTCGGCCCCGACCCGACGGATCTCCTCTCCACCTACCAGTCGGGCGGCGAGAAGCTGATGCTCGCCGCGCGTGTCGCGGGCCCCGTGAAGACCGCCTATCCGGAGGGTCGCCCCAAGAAGCAGGAGGGCGACGCCGAGACGCCCGCGAACCCGGCCGAGGAGGTCCTCAAGGAGTCGAAGGGCCCGGTCAACCTGGTCGTGGTCGCCGACGTCGACCTCCTGTCCGACCGCATGTGGGTGCGGACGCAGAACTTCTTCGGTCAGACGGTCGCGATGACCCAGGCCGACAATGGTGCGTTCGCGGTCAACGCGGCCGACAACCTGTCGGGGTCCAGCGACCTGATCTCGCTGCGCAGCCGTGGCCGTTCGATCCGACCCTTCGACAAGGTCGACGAACTGCGCAAGGACGCGGAATCCAAGTTCCGCGCGAAGGAAAAGGACCTGGAAGCCAAGCTCCGCGACGCGGAGCAGAAGATCAACGAACTCCAGGGCAACAAGGACCAGACCAGCGCCCTGATCCTCTCGCCCGAGCAGGAGGCCGAGATCGAGCGTTTCAAGGACGAGCGCAACAAAGCCCGCAAGGAGCTGCGCGGGGTCAAAGCCGACCTGCAGAAGGACATCGAGGGCCTCAAGACGAGCCTCGTCCTGATCAACGGGCTCGCCGTGCCCCTCCTGATCGCGCTGGCCGGAGTCGGCGTGTGGAGCGTGCGCCGCAAGAAGATGATCGACGCGCGCACGGGTCGCGCGGGGAGCTGATGCGATGAACTCGAAGAATCTGACGATCCTCCTCCTCACCGCGGGTGCCGCCGTCGTCGCGGCGACGGTCGCCCTGCGCGGCGGCGGATCCCATGCGGAATCGCAGGCCGAGAAGCAGAAGCTCTTCCCCGAACTCCAGGCGAAGCGCAACGAAGTCGGGTCCATCCGTGTCCAGCGCGCGAGCGGCGGATACACGCTGCACCGCGTCGGTGACGTGTGGGCCCTGAAGGACAAGGGCGACTTCCCGGTCCAGATCGACCAGGTGCGCAAGGCGATCTTGGCCCTCACCGATGCGACGACCATCGAGGCCAAGACGAACGACCCGGCTCGCCACGCGAAGCTCGGCGTCGAGGATTTCGATGCACCCGACTCGAAGTCGGTGCTCGTGACGCTCGCCGACCGGGACGGGAAGGAGCTCGCCAAGCTCGTCGTGGGCAAGGAGGTCGAGACGACCGGCATGCAGGGCGCGGGCCAGCGCTACGTGCGCAAGGGCGGCGACGCGCAGTCGTGGCTCGTGAGCCTCAAGATCGACCTTCACGAGAAGGCCAACGACTGGCTCGCGAAGGAGATCCTCAAGGTCCCGCAGGACCGCGTGCGTTCGATCGAGATCCGCCAACCCGACGGCGAGACCCTGCTGGTCGACCGGCCGGCCGCCGAGACGAAGGACTTCACCCTCCACGGGATCCCGACGGGCAAGGAGGCCACGTACCCGACGGTCGCGAACTCGCTCGCGACCGGGCTCGAGTACGTGAACCTGGAGGACGTGTCCCCCGCGAGCGAGGTGGACTTCTCGACCGGGACGGGCCCGATCTCGCGGTTCACGACGTTCGACGGCCTCGTCGTGACCGTCACCACGAAGGACCAGGACGGGAAGTCCTACGCGAGCTTCGCCGCGACCTACGAGGCTCCGCCGCAGCCCGCCGGGCCCGCGCCCGAAGCGCCCAAGGAAGGCGAAGCTCCGAAGCCGGCGCCCAAGTCGGCCGACGAGGTGAAGAAGGAAGCCGAGGCGCTGAACGGTCGGCTCTCGAAGTGGGCCTACGTGATCTCCTCCTACAGCCGTGCCCAGTTCGGCAAGAAGCTCAGCGAGTTGGTCAAGGACATCGCGCCGCCGACTGCGCCGGCGGATGCGAACGCGCCCGGGGACGCTGGAGGCGGCGAGGACAAGCCGATGATCATCCCGAGCGATCTCCCGCCCGAGATCCGCGACCAGATCAAGGCGCACCAGGAGTCGCTCGGCAACAAGACGGTGGACGGGCCGCCGCGCAAGAAGCCGGAGGATGCGCCGGTCGATGGCGCGGGGACTCCTCCGGTTCCGACGCCGGGCCCCGACGCGAAGCCGCCCCACCGCTGATCGATCCCGGACAACCACGACGCTGCGAACGCGGGCCGCGCCCCCACCGTGGGACGCGGCCCGCGTTCATGGCGCGGCCAGGCGCCGCGAAGCCCAGGCCGTGCCGCGGACCACGAAACGCAGCGGCAGTTCGGCCGCACGCGTGATCCCGATGCGCGGGCCGACGTCGATCGACGCCGCGGGCACGGGAACGCGCGGAATCCAGAGCCTCAGGGAACCGCGCGCGAGTTCCCGGCCGTCGTGCTCGAGCCCGATCCCCAACGCGACACACAGCTTGCCGGGTCCACTGCAGAGTTCGCGGTCGCGCACTCCACCCCGGCGCCGGCGCATGAGCTCGGTTCCTTCGAGCGGTTCCAGGGCACGCACGAGCACGGCCTCGCCCGTGCCCCGCGGCGCCGTCACCACGTTGAAGCACCGATGCACGCCGTAGCAGGCGTACACGTACGCGCACCCCGGCTCCCCGAACATCGATGCGTTCCGCCGCGTGGGTCCGCGGTGGCTGTGCGACGCGGGGTCGTCGACCGCGAGGTAGGCCTCGGTCTCGACGATGCGCCCGGCGGCGATCCCCTCCCGAGTGTCGTGCGCGAGTACCGCGCCGACCAGCGCGCGCGCCAGCGAGATCGTGGAAAGCGCGAAGTCGGCGCGCACGGGGACGCGCACGGCACGCCGCCAGTCAGCGCGGACCGCGCCCACGCGTCCTCGCCACAGGCACGGTCGGGCCCGCCGGCCGCTCGTTCTTGAAGATCAGGAGGTGCTGGAACCCGCGCAGGAAGAAGTTCCCCTCGCTGGCCGCGCGGTGATGGGAGTCTTGGCCGAGCTTCTTGTTGCCGCGCACGACGATGCAGTGATCCACGGCCTTGAACCGCTGCTCGAGCAGCGCGAAGAAGCGCGCACCGATCCCCACGAAACCCTTCTTGTGGCGATAGCTGTCCGAACAGTACACGGCGAGATAGCGCCGATCCTTGAGTACGCGCGCGATCTCGGCGAACACGGCGTCCATCGCCTCGAAGTACGCGGGCTCGAACGCGTCGAGCTCACCGATGCACTCGGCCCGCCGCGAGTACTCGATGTGCGTCGAATAGGGCGGATCCAGGAATGCGAAGTCGACGACTCCGTCACGGAGCGGCAGCTTGCGCGCGTCGGCCATGGCGATCCCCGTCGGCCGCTGCGGCTGCAAGTCCACGCCGTACGCCCGCCGGCCCATGCTCGTGGCGACGTCGTTCGTGGTCCCGCCGCCGCAGAACGGGTCGAAGACGAAGTCGCCCTCGCGCGTGTACCGCTCGAGGAGGTTCCACACGACCCAGGCCGGAGTCGCGCCCGGGTAGCCGGGCACGCCCATCGGCCGTTCGCCGAACTGCCCCGAGGGGTGGAACCAGAGCGTGGAGGTCTGGAGGCGAGGAGGCGGGAGCGACCGCATGGGGCGGAGAGTCTACGGCCCGCGCCGAGGGGCACCGCCTCCGCGAGGGAGAGCGGGGAGGCGAGTCGGCGCGCCCACGAGCGCGACGAAGGTCAGGTCCGTTGGACGAAGGTCAGGTCCCTTGGACGAAGGTCAGGTCCGCTGGACCAAGGTCAGGTCCCTTGGACGTCCGGCCGGTACAGCGCCGGCTGGTCTTCGCGCACCTGGGTCGAGCACGCGGGTGCGGCGCGGCTGGCGCTTCCACCGAAGGCGTCGGGGGAATCACTCCCGGAGAAGGCCGCGCCCCGTGAGGTCGGCCGGTCGGAACGCGGCGGCCGGACCGAGTCGGACACGGACGGCGCGGCGCGCACGGACGCGGAGGGCACGCGGATCGTCCCGGGACCGGCCTCCAGGAAGAGCACGACGGCCACCCCGGTTCCGCACACGACCAGAGCCACGAGGGCCGCCAGGGCCTTCGTGCTGAGCTGGCGGGGCAGCGGATCGAGGAGGGAGCGCTTCACAGGGACTTCTAGCCGAGCCTTACGCCTGGGATACGGGGTTATTCCCAGGTTTGTTGGGGCTGGATTCGGGGTTCTGGGCTTCCTAGCGGGGTGATCCCGGCCCTGGGACGGCCCGGAGGCGGGCGTACTCGTGCAAGGCCTGGACCTGAGCGTGGAAGTCGTGGGTGCCGCCCCCGACGGGCGCCTTGAAGTAGGCGGCCGTGTGCAGCATCTCGCCGCTCTCCCCTCGCTCCGCGGCGAAGTCCGCCAGTCGCACGAGGTCCAGGACTAGCGGCGCGGCAAGGGCCGAGTCGCTGCCCGTCCAGGTGAACTGGAGGGACATGCGCGCGCCCAGGAACCCCTCGAAGTGGACGAAGTCCCAGGCGGTCTTCCAGTCCTGGAGCGACGGCACGTAGTCGATCCCGACGTGCGTGTGGACGCTGTCCTGGCCCAGGAGCGTGCGCAACGCCTCGTCCTTGTTGCGCACCTTGGTCTCCTTGTGCGCGGGATCGGCCAGCACGGCGCCATCGCGGTTGCCGAGCATGTTGTAGCCCTGCCAGGCGAGCACCTTGAGCGCACGCGCCTGGAACATCGGCGCGAGGGTCGTCTTCACGAGCGTCTCGCCCGTCTTCCCGTCGTTGCCGGCATGGGGCACACGGCGTTGGCGCGCCAGCTCGCGCAGCGCCGGGATCGATGCGCCCAGGTTCGGCGTGAAGTTGACGTAGGGCGACCCCGACGCGATCGCGGCGTAGGCGTACACGATCGAGGCGGGCTGAGTCCCGCCCTCGTCGAGCGCGCGCTCGAACGCGGCGAGGTCCCGCCACTCGGGCCGAGGCGCGCGCTGCGCCTCGGTGCTGGCGAGGTTCACGACGACGACGCGCGCGAGCTCGTTCTCCCGCCGGAAGGCCTCGAAATCGGCCGAGAGGGCCGCGATCTGCTCGCGCGGCGGCAGGGATCCGAGCCGCGCCGAGCGCGGATCGAGGTCCGCGAGCCCGACGTCCGCCTGGTCCAGGATGCCGGGCCGGATGCGCGCTTCGTAGGACGCCGCGTCGCGCGACGCCGCCCCGACGAGGTCGGCCCGCAGGATCCCGTTCGCGACCAGTTCCTCCGCGCCGGCGGCGAAGTCGCGCGTGCACACATCGTGACCGCCGAGCACGAGGTCGTCGAGATCGACCAGAGGCAGGCGCGTGAACGGCTCGCGCTCGGTCGCGATTCCGACCGGTTCGAGCAGCCCTTCGCGCAGACCGCTGAGTCCGTGCACGAGGCAGGTCGAGATGGAGCCGCGGGCCCCGACGCACCACACCCCGATGCGTCGGGACGAAGGGGTTCGCTGGGATCGTTCCGGGGGCATCGCGGTGGGACCCCGTGCGGGTCAGGGAGCCAGATAGCGTTCGACGACGGCGTCGTAGCGGCTCGGCCACCAGCGCGCGGAGAGCACTCCGCGGCCGGGACCGCCGGGCCCGACTGTCCCGCTTGCGGGACCGCCGGGCTGCGGATCGGACTCCCCTCCTGCAGGAGGGCCGAACATTCTGCCGTCACCGGAGCCGTTTGCGAGACCCGCGCCGCCGGAAGCGGCCCCGGTGCCCGCGCTGGCCGACGAGCCTTCCGCTCCAGGTCCAGGGTCGCGCCCCCCATCGACCGGGCCCTGGCCCCTGGACGGGGCTTCGGGGACGGCGCGCGGGGTCTCGCGCGTGATCGCGCGCGCGGCGCGGTCCAGGATCGCGCGGGCCGGATCGTCGACCGCCAGGGACTGAGCCAGGCGCTCCAGGTCCAGGACCGTCCTCGATCGTTCCAGGGGATCCGACAACGCCCCGCCACGCTCTGCGGAACGCTCGATCGACTCGACGCGCCGCGCGGCGATCTCCAGGGCATCGGCGGTCGCACGGGCGCCGGAGGCACGGCTGTGCTCGGCGGCTCCGCGCAGGCTGGCCGCGGTCCCCGAGGCCGACCCGACTTCGACGGGCTGGTGTTCGAGCGCCACGACGACGAGCGCGGCTCCGAGCAGGGGAGCGGCCAGAGCCAGGGGCGAACGCGGCAACGCCGCGCGGAAGAGATCCGCCGGGCGCACCGCCGCGCGCACCTGTTCGGCCAGCAGCGCGGCGAGGCCGGATGCGCTCGGCGTGCCGGCCCGCGCGTGCCGCGCCTGGTCGAGCACGGCGGGCAGGGCTCCCGCGAGCCCGGCGGCACGGTCGGCGCGACGGGCGACGTCGGCGGCGTGCGGCGGGCGCTCGCGCCAGGCCAGGCCGGCCGTGATCAGCGCGAGCACGATCGAGACCAGGACGAGGTCCGCCGCGACGACGGCGCCGCTCGCGATCCCGGCGGCGAAGACGACGGCCCCGCCCAGGATCCCCGCCGCCGCGCACTCGAGGCCGCGCGCCAGCGCGTGGATGCGCGCGGCGCGCTCCGCGGCGTGGACGAGTTCGCGGCCCTCGACTTCGCGGCTCACCGCGATTCGCGCGGCGCAACGCGCGTCGCTTCGCGCAGCCGGGCCTCGACGTCCACGGGACACTGGAGGAGCCGCTCGCGCGCGAAGACGAGCTCGACCGGACTCTCGCGCTCCGGAAGCAGCCAGAAGTTCGATTGCCAGATGGTCTGGTCGATGCACTCGGGGAGAGCGCCCGTGAGCAGCGTGTTCCCCTGCTCGAAGAAGGCGATGTTGACCAGGTTCCCTTCCAGGTCCGCCGCGAACGCTTCCTGTCCCTCGTCGCCGCGCAGCTTGAGCATGCGCGAGCCGAGGTAGACCCAGCGGTGCCGCCGCATCGTCGCGCCGGTGCGCAGGTCGAGGATCAGGTCCTCCATGCGGTAGAAGTACGTCTCGCCGTCGAGCTTCCAGGCCACGTACAGGTAGAAGCCGTCGCCCTCGGGCGGCGTGACGTCGTAGGCCGGCGCGCCGTCGCGCATCTCCTCGAGCGTCGGCGGCGGATCCTTGCGCTGCCAGCGCGCGTTCCGACCCGGCTCGACGCCGAGAGCCAGCAGTGCGGCGTTGATGCGGCTGGCGGAGATGCTCGTGAGGTACGCGCTCTCGTGCACCGCGCCGCGCGGGTTCACGACCAGGTACTCGAGCAGGTCGCCGCGCACGAGGATCTCGGCCGGGATCGAGGCCACTCCGCGCGCCGCGTCGAGCAGGATTCCCTCGGCGGCGAAGGCCTCGCGCAGCTTCGCGGAGACGTCGGCCGCCGGGGCCTGCGCAACCGCCGGCACGGACGCGTCCGCGGCCGCGGACGGTGTCGCGGGCATCGCGGAGACCGCGAAAGCCGCGCAGGCGAAGGCCAGGCCGGGAGCCGCGAGGAGGACGCGCATCACGGGCTCACTACCCCGCCCGGCGCCGCGGTCTCGAACGCGACTCCCACCCTTTCGAGATCCGTACGAACGAGGTCGCGCACGGCCTCGGCGTAGCGGCGGATCTCGTACTGGGCGTCGGGCTTCAGGCGCTGTTCCAGGAAGTGCATGACGCCCTGCAGCGAAACGGTCCAGTAGGCCTGGCTGTACAGGCTCTGCGGGAGGCACATGCGCGCGATCTCCTTCGCGACGCCGCGCCGGATGCGCGCCTCGTAGCGCTCGTACGCGTCGCGGCACTCGGCGATCATCGACTCGCGTTCGCGCGCGTGGTCGAAGGTCGCGTCGAGGTCGACGGACGCCTGCTTGTTCCCGTGCGGCGGGTTCGCGCGCAGGGTCCGCGGCACGTAGAACTCCGGCTGCCACTCGACGTAGCGGCCCGAGACCTCGTTCCACGAGCAGCCCTTGTCCGTGTCGAACATCACGTCGAAGACCTCGAGCGACACGCTCGTCCCCTCGACCTCGTACTCCCGCCAGCCGCTGCCGACCTGGTACTTGAACGCCTGACGGAAGACGAAGAGCGGCGCCTTCCAGTGGAACGTGTAGAAGGAGTGGCGGAACGGCGACGTGTGCCCGTGCTCCCACAGGAACGAGCACAGCGCGCGGTCCTTGTCGTCGAAACCCTTCTTCTGGCGCTCGTACGAGATGCGCGCCGAGTTCACGACCTTGAGCGCCGGGTCGTGCTGCATGCGGTCGACGAGCGCGACGAAACCGAGCCCGTCGTCGAGCGTCTCGACCGCGCCCGGCGGAACGTGGAGTGCGTTGGCCTTGGACATCGAGCCGAGTCTAGCCGCGCTGCGCGCGCGGGAGGAACTCGACGAGGTCGGAAGCGATGAGTGCCCGCGCCCCGAGTTCCGCCGCGGCGAGATCGCCAGCCCGTCCGTGGATCCAGACGGCGCGCGCGGCCGCTTCGAAGGCGGTCCAACCCGGGCTCGGGAGCGTGACGGTCGCGCCCAGGTACGCGACCAGGACGCCCGCCAGCACGTCCCCCGCCCCGGCGGTCGCCATCCCGGGATTGCCCGTGTCGTTCACGTAGTCTCGCTCGCCGTCCGTGACGACCGTCGCGCGCCCCTTCAGGCAGACGACGGCCCCAAACCGGCTCGCGATCGTGCGCGCGGCTGCGAGGCGTCCGGCCGGGTCGGGGGCAGCCTCGTGCCCGAGGAGCCGCGCCGCTTCACCGGGATGCGGAGTGAGCACGAGCGCCCCGCGGCGCCTCTCGGCGAGGCGCGGCTCGCGCGCCAGGATCGTCAGCGCGTCCGCATCCAGCACGAGCGGGACGTCCGCACGCGCGAGGGCGCACTCGACAATCCCGCGCGCGACCGCGTCGAGGCCGAGACCAGGCCCGACGAGCGCGGCATGGTGGTCGCCCGAGTCGATCGCGACGGCGACACCCATCTCGAAGACGGCCTCGGGCGCCGCTCCGGCGACGATCGCGACGAGTTCGGGATCGCGACACCCGACGCGCACGAGGCCCGCCCCCGCGCGCTGCGCAGCACGCGCCGCGAGGATCGCCGCTCCGGGCATCCACGCGCTGCCGCAGGCGAGCAACACGCGCCCCGCGGTGCCCTTGTGCGCGTCGAGCGGGAGTTCGGGGGGCGCGGGCGGGGTCCAGGTCATCGACCCAGTCTAGATCGACGTCGACCGATCGCGTGTTCGGCGGCTCTCAGAACGCGATTTCCGTGCGGCCGACCTCGAGCCCGGCCCAGTTCGTGATCCGCTTCTCTTCCCACGACTCGAGCGCGGCCAATTCGTCCGGCGTCGCGAAGCCGAAGCGCCGCAAGAGCTCGACGATCACCGGGTGCATGCCGCGGTAGTTGCCGTCGTCGATCTTGATCGCCAGCGCGCGGTCCTTCCCGCGCACGCCGATGGCGTAGACGGCCTCGCCGCCCACTTTGGGAAAGAGCCGCCCGCCGCTGACGCGCGCGATGTCCGTGCAGATTCGCTGGTGGTTGCCGGCGATCATCGCCGGGTTCGCGGCGACGGCGTCCAGCATGCGCTCGCAGGCCGCACGGCGCTCGGGACGCAGACCGTCCGGGTTCGAGACGCGCGCGAAGGCCGTCGCCAGGGCGGTGAGCGGCATCTGGAACGTCGGCGCGCTGCAGCCGTCGATCGCCGTGTACAGCTCGCGGTCGGCGAGACTGGTCATCTCGAGCACCGCATGTCGGACGAGCTTCTGCGCCGGGCTCGCGGGGTCGAGATAGTGCTCCGGATCCGCGCCGAGGTGCCGCGTGAGCGCCAGGAACCCGGCGTGCTTGCCCGAGCAGTTGTTGTGCAGCGCCGTCGGGCGCGCTTTCGCGTCGCGCAGCGCGTTGCGGGCCTCCGGGTCGCCCGGCGCCTGCGCACCGCACTGGAGCGCGCCCGCGTCGAGGCCGATGCGCGCGAGCACGCGCTTCACGCCTTCGGTGTGGATGGCCTCCGCGTTGTGGGACGAGAGCGCCAGCGCGATCTCCGCGTCGCTGAATCCGAAATGCTCCGCCGCGCCGGACTCGATCAGGGGCAAGGCCTGGAGGCACTTCACCGAGCTCCGCGTGAAGATCGGGACCTTCCACGACCCCATCCCGTCGATCACCGTGCCGTCGGCGTCGCACAGCACCCAGGCGCCGCGGTGCTGCGATTCGACGCGCGTGCCGCGCCACAGGCGGACGAGCGGCGGGTTCTCGGGGTAGAGCTCGGCGCGGGCTTGCGTTGCGCGCGGTTCCGCCGCTGCGGGCGGCTTCGTCCGGGTCTGGGCGTCCATGGTCAGAACGGCCGAGGATACCACGCCCGCGAGCGGCTCCTTCCGACGGACCCCCGCGCGTGGCATCCTCCCCGGCGTGGGACACGAAGATCCGTCCGCGGGCGTCGTCATGGTGCCGGTCGAGCTGGCCCGACTGGTCCTGTACGACAACGCCGAGCAGCAGTTCATCTACTTGCGCGAGGTCGGTGGCCAGCGCGGATTCCCGATCGTGATCGGCGAGGCCGAGGCCAACGAGATCCGCCGCGTCGTGACCGGCCAGAAGACCGAACGGCCGCTGACGCACCAGCTCGCGTACCAGGCGATCCGCGACCTGGGCCACGACCTGATGCGCGTCGACATCGTCGACATGCGCAACAACACGTTCTTCGCGCAGCTCGTGCTGCGCGACACGGCCGGGTCGATCACGGCCGTGATCGACGCGCGCCCGAGCGACGCGCTGGCGCTGGCGCTGCGCGCGAAATGCCCCGTGCGCGTGGCGGAAGCGGTGCTCGCGAGCCTGCGCCCGGATCAGGGCGCCGAACCGGACGCGAAGCAGGATCCCGACGACAAGCCCGGCCCCGGCGAGAAGCCCGGATAGGGAGTAGCCCGAGGCTCGGGTCCCCGCGTACTCTCGCGCGCGGAGGCGTGGCAGAGTGGCCGATCGCGGCGGTTTTGAAAACCGTTGTGCCGCAAGGCACCGGGGGTTCGAATCCCTCCGCCTCCGCCATGCTGCGGGGCAGGTTCCCTCCGCTGCGGACCCCGTACGGAGCGGAGCGTCAGGGGCCGCCAGCGCGCAGCGTCGCCAGCGTCGCGCCCTTCTCGTCGACGAGCACGAGCACGTCGCCCTCCACGCGCCACGAGCGCGCGACGCACAGTGTGGCGACGAACGCACCCTCCTGCTCCATCAGCTCGGGCGGGCCGGCCATGCGCGTCATCGCCAGGTTCTCGATGCGCAGCTTCGAGCCGTCGAGCGCGTAGGGACCGAAGAAGGAGTTCAGCCCGCTGTTCCCGCGCAGGCTGCCCGAATCGCCCGTGAACGACAGGCTGGCCTTGCGCGTCCCGACGCCCGCGATCGCGGGCTTCCCGCCCAGGTCCACGAGCAGCCACTCGGTGCCCTCGAGCGGGACGCTCGAGCCTGGCGCGGTCGCTTCCACATCCGGCGCCTTGGGGCTCGCGTCCTTCGAGGGCGCGCCGCAGGCGCCGAGCAGCGAGAGGGCGACGGGGATCAGGGGCAGGAGGGACTTCTTCATCGCGGTGGATTCGTGCGGATTCGGCGTGGTCGCGGGGGCGGTCGGAGCGCGCACAGGATGCCGTTCCGGACACGGATCCCGCCAGCGCCGGCCTCATTGCGCCCACCGCGACTGGACGGCGCGGCGCCGCGCGCGCAGGATCCTCGCCCGGAGATCCGGCCGAACATGATCCAGAAAGCGACACAGAAGGCGCGCAACGTCCTGGGCGGCGAGCTCGCGACGTGCTCGAAGAAGCCGCTCACCGGGTTCCTGCGCACGGGCTGCTGCGAGACCGGCCCGGACGACTTCGGGGTCCACACGGTCTGCGCGCTGATGACGGCCGAGTTCCTCGACTTCAGCCGCCGCGCTGGCAACGACCTCTCGACGCCGATGCCGGAGTACGGGTTCCCGGGCCTGAAGCCGGGGGACAAGTGGTGCCTGTGCGCCGCGCGCTGGCGCGAGGCGTTCGAGGCCGGCTGCGCGCCGCGCGTCGACCTGGCGGCGACGCACGAGGCCACGCTCGAGATCGTGCGCCTCGAGGACCTGAAGAAGCACGCGATCGCGAGCTGACGGCCGGGCCCTTCACAGGTCGCGCGTCAGGTCCGCGAGGTCCTGGACCAGGAAGCCCTTCCGCTCGATCGCAGCGCGTGTCGCGGGCGAGACCCGCGGCGCGAACGCGACCTTCTCGATGCGCCAACCCGACAGGTGCTTGGAGCTCGCGAGGAACTTCGCGGCGTGCTGCTCCAGCCCCGGTAGCGATTCGAGGAGCTTCGATTCGCTGCGCTTGCAGGTGCCGACGCGCACGCGCCGGCCCGCCTCGTCCAGCGCGACGAGGTCCAACTCCACGTCGCCGCGGTCCCAGAACCCCTGCACGCGGCTCGTGAGACCGAAGTCGCCGATCCCCCGGCGGCTGCGCTCCTCGTACAGACGCGCGACCAGGCGCTCGAACGCGTGCCCTTCCGCGTCGGCCAGTCTTCGATCGGCCTCGTCGAGGATCAGGTCGAGCGGGCGGAAGTGGAGCGACGCGGCCGGCGTCGCGAGCGCCGCGAGCCACGAGCGCAGGAAGTTGTCGCTCAGGTAGTACCGACCGTTCCGCGTCGTGGGTTTCGCGAAGATCGGCTGCAAGAGCTCCACCATCTGGTAGCGGTCGCGCAGGACGCGCAGGTAACCGCCGACCTGCGCCGCCTCGTTGGGACCCAGGGATCGCACGTGCTCCGTGATCGCCCCGTTCGTGCAGCCCGGGTTGCGCGCGATGAACTTCAGGGCGAGGTCGTAGCGGCCGCGCAGCTCGCGCAGGAACCAGCTCTCCGCCTCGCTGCGAAGCGGGGACGAGCTCGAGAAGAACATGCGCTCGAGGAGCCTCCTGCGATCCGCGGCGAGGACGTCCTCCTCGAACGCGTCGCGATAGAACTTGGGCACGCCCTCGAAGAGGTTCCACAGGAAGAGGAGCCGCTCGGGCTCGTCGTCCGCGTGGATGCGCAGGAGTTCGAGCACCGACGCGAGGTCGAGGTGCGGCAGGTCGATCGCGCCGGTGAGGCGCGCGTAGAGCGGCGCGCTGCGGTCCTCGAGCAAGGCCGTCATCTCGGTGTGGATCGAGCCGAGGACGAGGAGTCCGCCGGCGACGCGATCGGCCTCGGCGGAAAGTCGATCGACCTCCGCCTGGAGGTGCGACGTGAACTCGAAGAGCGCCTTGCGGTGGAAGTACTGGAATTCGTCGATGGCGACGATCCACCCGGCGCGAATGAGATGCGCCAGGGAGGCGGCGAGACTCTTCAGGTCCGTGGGGAGCGGTCCCTCGACGCCGAAGAGCTGGTAGAAGTCGCGTGCCGTCGAGACCACACCGGCCGGGTCGGAGTCGGGGATCTGGATGTACAGAGCCTTGGCGAGCCCCTCGCGCCGCAGCGCCTCGTGGACGAGGCTCGTCTTGCCGATCCTCCGGCGGCCCGTGACGCGGAGGAAGAACCAGCGCCGCCTGCGGAACCGATCCTGGAGCGTGGCCAGTTGATCTCCACGGCCGTAAAATCCCCAGCGAGAGGAGCTTGAGGAGGCCGTACGCATAAGATAGAAGTTTTTATCTTAGCTGAAAGCGAGCGTCAACCCCGGCCCGATCGTCCATGAAGAAACGTCCCCAGAAGACTCGCGGCTACGTCCACGGTTTCACGCGCGACGAGCAGGACCGCCTCTACCGGCAGGCGCGCTTCCTCGAACCGCGCGTCCACGAGGGCATGCCGTTCCGCCGCACGAAGAACCTCGTGGAGATCGGTTGCGGCGTAGGGGCTCAGACGGACATCCTCCTGCGGCGTCATCCCGAGATGCACGTGACGGGCGTGGACGCGTCGGCCCCGAACCTGGCGCGCGCCAAGGCGCACCTCGGCAAGCTGCCCTGGGCGAAGGGCCGGTACGCGCTGCACGCCGGCGACGCGGGCAGCCTGGATTTCGACGCGGACACGTTCGACGGCGCGTTCCTGTGCTGGATCCTCGAGCACGTCGCGGACCCGATGCTGGTCCTCTCCGAGGCGCGCCGCGTGCTGCGACCCGGCTCCCCCATCGTCGTCACCGAAGTCCAGAACGCGACGTTCTTCCTCGAGCCGTACAGCCCGCACACGCTGACCTACTGGAAGGCCTTCAACGAGCACCAGATCGCGCTGCGCGGCGATCCGTTCGTGGGCGCGAAGCTCGGGAACCTGCTGCAGGCCGTCGGGTACCGCGACATCGAGGTCGCGGTGAAACCGATCCACCTGGACAACCGCGCCCCCGGCGAGCGCGCGGAGTTCCTCGAGTACTGGACCGAGCTCCTGCTCTCCGGCGCTGCCGGGCTGAGCGAGGCCGGCAAGGTCTCCGAGCGGGTCGTCGAGGGCATGAAGGTCGAGCTCCAGCGCGTCGCCCACGACCCCGACGCGGTCTTCTTCTACGCCTTCGTGCAGGCGCGCGCCGTCGTCCTGTGACCGGCGCGCGCGAACCCCGCTCGGCCATCGGATCCGGCCGCGAGGCGCACCCACGAGCGGGATCCGCACACTCTCGCCCCGCTCGCCTTGCCGCCCCCCGGGGGCACGGCTAGGATTCCCCGCCCCACTCGCGGAGAGATGGCTGAGTGGCCGATAGCGCCGGCTTGCTAAGCCGGTGTACTCCGCAAGGGGTACCGAGGGTTCGAATCCCTCTCTCTCCGCCATCCGCCGCTCCGTGCGGGTCGCGCGTCCGCGGTGCGCTCTTGCGGCTCGCAACGCGCTCCTCTAGAGAGCAGCCCATGCGGGCGAGGTGGAAAGGCGATCGAGGCGCGTACGGCCTGCTCGTCGTCGCGGCGGCGCTGCCCCTCGGCGGCTGCGCGACGGAGCGCAAGCTGATCGTCACCTCGACGCCACCCGGCGCGCTCGTGCGCCTCGACGACACGATCGTCGGCTCGACGCCGTACGAGATCGCCTTCGACGCCTACGGCACGCGGCGCATCACGCTCTACAAGCAGGGCTACGCGACGACCTCGAGGCAAGTCGTGATCGACGCGCCCTGGTACCTGATCTTCCCGATCGACATCGTGACGGAAGTCCTGCTGCCCTTCGGGTGGAAGGACATCCGGCGCATCGAGATCCCGATGGCGCAGGACGTCGGGCCGGTCACGCGACCCGATCTCGCCGCGGTGCTGCAGCGCGCGGAAAGTCTGCGGCTCGCGGAACCGAGCGGACCGCGACCGTCCACGGTCCCCGTGCCGCCGCCGCCGCCGAAGCCGCTGGACTGATCGAAGAACCGACCGCGCCGCGGCTAGAGCCCCCTCCCACGACCTGATCCACACCACCGAGCCTGCGAGGGATCCCCGAGTGTCCACACGCTTCGAATTCGAAGGCCGCCGCGTCACCGTGCAGGGGCTCGGGCTGTTCGGTGGCGGAGCGGCCGTCGCTCGATTCCTCGCGCGGCGCGGAGCGCGCGTGACCGTGACGGATACGCGCACGGCCGCGGAACTCGCGCCGGCCATCGCCGAACTGGCGGGAATTCCCGTGCGTTTCGTGCTCGGCGAGCACCGCCGCGAGGACTTCGCCGAGACCGATCTCGTCGTCGCCAATCCGGCGGTCGCGCCGTCGAACGCGTGGCTCTCCCTGGCGCGCGCGGCGGGGGTGCCCATCACGAGCGAGATCGCGCTCTTCCTCGAGCTGTGCCCGGCGCGCATCGCCGCGGTGACGGGCACGCAGGGCAAGAGTTCGACCTGCAACACGCTCCACCAGCTGCTCCTCGCCGACGGGCAGCGGGCGCACCTGGGCGGGAACATCGGCCGTTCGCTGGTCGAGTCGGCCGAGTCGATGCGGGCCGACGAGGTCGTCGTGCTCGAGATCTCCTCCTACCAGCTCGAGTCGCTTCCGGCCGTACTCGGCGGCCGGGGCACCCCGCCGCGCGTCGAAGCCGTCTGCGTGACGAACGTACTCGCCGACCACCTCGATCGCCACGGCACCCTGGAGCAGTACGCGGAGGCGAAGAGGCGCATCCTCGGGCTCTCGGCCGCGACCGGCGGCTGGGCGGTCCTGTCCGCCGAGGACCCGCGGTTCGCGACCTGGAGCGACCCGAACCTGCGACGCCTCGACGCGTTCCCGAACCGGCTCTCCGACCGCGGGCTGAACGTGCGCGAGGGCCACTTCCGTTTTCACCGCGAGCCGCTCGGGCGCGTCGCCGACCTGCGCCTCCCGGGCACGTTCCAGCGCGACAACACCCTCCTGGCCCTGGGGCTCGCACGCCTCCTGGGAGCCGATCCGGCGCGGCTCTTCGCGGCCATCCCGGGTCTCTCCGCTCTGCCCCATCGCATGCAGGACCTCGGGACCTTCGCCGGGCACCGGGTCTGGGACAACGGGGTCTCGACGACCCCGGACTCGACCCTGGCGGTGTTCGGCTCCCTGGAACCGGGCTTCACGCTCCTCGTCGGGGGCAAGCACAAGGACCTGCCGCTCGAGGACCTGGTCCGATCCGCTCAGGGACGGGTGCGCCGGGTGGTTTCCTTCGGTAAGGCCGGGGAACTCCTGCGCGCGGCCTTCCAGGCCGCCGGGATCGACGCGCGCGCCGTGGCGACCGTTCCAGAGGCCGTGGAGGCCGCTTTCGAAGCGCTGGAACCGGGCGAGGCGTTGCTCTTCTCGCCCGCCTGCGCGAGCTACGACCAGTACCTGAACTTCCAGGAGCGGGCCCTGACGTTCCGAAGGTCCCTGGAGAGATTCCGTGCCCCGTCCCCGGAGACACCCGAGCGGTGTCTCGACAAGGCGGGTCGCGGGGGCTAGACCTGAAGGAACGCGCGTGCCTGCCCGGCCGCGCCGAACGGGAATGATCTGCCAGAACTGCCTCAAGAACGCCGCGACGGTGCACGTGACCGAGATCGCCACCCCGGTGGTCGCCCCGGCCGATGCCACGCTCGACGGCGCCCAGGCCCCGGGTGAGGCAGCGTCTCAGGTCAGCGAGCAGCACCTGTGCGAGGTCTGCGCGCAGACGCTCGACCTGCCCCACGCACCGGCGCTGCAGAAGGCGCAGCTGGACATCTGGAAGCTCCTCCAGATCACGGCCAAGCAGACGCGGCGCAAGGGCGGCCCGACGTGCGCGGGATGCGGCCTCCAGCTGGAGGAGTTCCGCCGCAAGGGGCGTCTCGGATGCCCCCAGTGCTACGACGCGTTCGCGGCGCACCTGGGCGAGGTGTTCGAACGTGTGCACGGCGCTCGCCAGCACGTGGGACGTCTGCCCGGCACGGACGCCGCGATCCCTCCCGCCCCGCCCGATGCGCTGGCGCTCGAGCGCGAACAGCGTCTGGTCGATCTGCGGCAGAAGCTCGAGATCGCGATCCGCGAGGAGGCGTACGAGAACGCTGCCCGGCTGCGCGACGAACTGAAGCAGCTCGAGGAACCGCGAAAGACTTGACCGCCGGGGCGCTGGCGCGGATTCGATCCCGACACGCCTTCACCTCGCGCACCTTGAAGGCCGAAAGGCCAGAGTTAGCTACCATCACCGCACCGGTGGACGCTGGCTCGTCGCCCCCGGTCGTCCCTCACCGCGCACGGGCCCCGGAGACACCATGTTCGACCGCTTCACGGACCGCGCCAAGAAGGTGATGAACCTGGCCCGTCAGGAGGCCCAGAGGTTCAACCACGAGTACCTCGGCACCGAGCACATCCTGCTGGGCCTCGTTCAGGAAGGCAGCGGCGTCGCAGCCAATGTCCTGAAGAACATGGGCATCGACCTCGCCAAGATTCGCAGCGAGGTCGAGAAGATCGTCAAGACGGGATCCACGATGGTCTCCGTCGGGCAGCTGCCCTTCACGCCGCGTGCCAAGAAGGTGCTCGAGCTCTCCATGGAGGAGGCCAGCAACCTCGGGCACAACTACATCGGGACGGAGCACCTGCTGCTCGGCCTGATCAAGGAGAACGAGGGCATCGCCGCCCAAGTGCTCCTCAACCTCGGGGTCAAGCTCGAGGACGTGCGCGAGGAGGTCCTCGACTTCCTGGGCGCCGAGTCCAACGACGAGGAGGAGGAAGAAGGCGGCGCGCAGGAGGGCAACGAGAAGCCCCAGGGCGCCGGAGGTCCGGCGCAGGGCAAGAGCAAGACGCCCGCGCTCGACAGCTTCGGCCGCGACCTGACCGAGTTGGCCCGCGAGGGCAAGCTCGACGTCGTGATCGGCCGCGCGAACGAGATCGAACGCGTGATCCAGATCCTCTCGCGCCGCACGAAGAACAACCCCGTGCTGCTCGGCGAGCCGGGCGTCGGCAAGACGGCCATCGTCGAGGGCCTCGCGCAGCAGATCATCGAGAACCGCGTGCCCGACATCCTGCGCAACAAGCGGATCGTCGTGCTCGACCTGGCTCTCATGGTCGCGGGCACGAAGTACCGCGGCCAGTTCGAGGAGCGCATCAAGGCCGTCATGACCGAGGTGCGCCGCGTCCGCGACGTCGTCCTCTTCATCGACGAGTTGCACACGCTGGTCGGCGCGGGCGGCGCGGAGGGCGCGATCGACGCCAGCAACGTCCTCAAGCCGGCGCTGTCGCGCGGCGAGATCCAGTGCATCGGCGCGACGACGCTGGACGAGTATCGCAAGCACATCGAGAAGGACGGCGCGCTGGAGCGCCGCTTCCAGGCCGTCAACGTCGAGCCGCCCAGCCCGACGGAGACGATCGAGATCCTGAAGGGCCTGCGCGACAAGTACGAGGCCCACCACCGCGTCCGCTACACGGACGAGGCGCTGGAGACGGCGGTCGAACTCTCGACGCGCTACATCAACAACCGTTTCCTGCCGGACAAGGCGATCGACGTGATCGACGAGGCCGGTGCGCGCGTGCGCATCAAGGCCATGGTCGCGCCGCCAGATCTGCGCGACGTCTCGACCGAGATCGAGCGCCTGGAGCGCGCCAAGGACGAAGCCGTCAGCGCCCAGGATTTCGAGAAGGCCGCGAAGCTCCGCGACCAGGCCTACCAGCTCAAGAAGAAGCGCGAGGAGATGCAGAATCGCTGGCGCTCCGAGCAGGCCGACAAGGAGCAGGTCGGCGAGGTCACGGCGGAGGTGATCGCCGAGACCGTCTCGAAGATGACCGGTGTCCCGCTGACGCGCCTCGAGAAGGCCGAAGCCGATCGCCTGCTCCAGATGGAGAAGGAGCTCGGAGGCATCGTGATCAACCAGCTCGACGCGGTGACCGCGATCGCGCGCGCCGTGCGCCGTTCGCGCTCGGGCCTGAAGGACCCCAAGCGCCCGATGGGCTCGTTCATCTTCCTCGGGCCCTCGGGCGTCGGGAAGACCTTCCTGGCCAAGCAGCTGGCCAAGTTCATGTTCGGCAGCGAGGAAGCGCTCCTCACGATCGACATGAGCGAGTACATGGAGAAGCACAACGCCTCGCGGCTCGTCGGCGCCCCGCCGGGATACGTCGGCTACGAGGAAGGCGGCCAGCTCACCGAGAAGGTGCGCCGACGTCCGTACTCGGTGGTCCTCCTCGACGAGATCGAGAAGGCGCACCCGGACGTCTTCAACATGCTGCTCCAGATCATGGAGGAAGGACGCCTGACCGACTCGTTCGGCCGCCACGTCGACTTCCGCAACGTGATCCTGATCATGACCAGCAACCTCGGCTCCCAGCAGATGAAGTCGGGCGCCAAGCTCGGCTTCGACCGCCTGAGCCAGGCCACGAAGCCCAGCGACGACGAGCGTCGCAACCGCATGCGCGCCGACGTGATGATCGAGGTCGAGCGCTACTTCCGACCGGAGTTCATCAACCGGCTCGACGAGCTCGTCGTGTTCAACCCGCTGACGAGCGACGACCTGGCGCGCATCGTCCACCTGCAACTCGACGAGGTGCGCAAGCGCCTCGCCGACCGGGGTGTCCGGCTCGACTTCGAGCCCAAGGCGATCGAGTTCCTCATCACGAAGGGCTACAGCGAGGATTACGGGGCGCGTCCGCTCCGCCGCGCGATCGAGCGCTTCGTCGAGGATCCGCTCGCAGAGCACATCCTGCGCATGGGCACGCCCTCGGCCGACCCGATCGCGGTGCGCGTGAGCGACGACGGCGCGAGCCTGGCGTTCAGCCAGACGAAGCCCTCGGAGCCGGTCCCGGCCTCCTGACCCAGGGCCCCGTTTCCCGACCGCAGGCCGCCCACGGGCGGCCTGCGTGCATGGTGGGAGGTGCGTCGAGACCGAGTTCGGGCCCGCGCACTCCCGGTACGATCCCGCGCAACCGAACCCGGCCCCGCCGGTTCCTCGACTCACCATGATCCTCCCGCTCCTCCTCGCTGGCGCCGCCCTGTTCCCGGGTCCGCAGTCCCAGACCCCGCCGAAGCCCATCTCGGTCGACGCCGAGCAGGTGAAGAGCGCGCTCGTCCAGCTGAAGGAGGCCTTCGCGAAAACCGATGCCGGCCCGCGCATTCGCGCGATCGAGGCCGCCGCGAACCTGGCCGACGCCGAGGTGGTCCGTTACCTGGGCCGCGGACTGGACGACAAGGACGTCTCGGTGCAGAAGGCCGCCATCGAGGCGCTGCGCTTCAACGCCCACGAGAAGGCGCTCGACGAGCTCCTCGCGCGCGCGAAGGTCAAGGCCGCGAAGGACGACCTGCCGCTGTACGCCACGCTGCTCCGCGCGGTCGGCCAGCACGGGAGCCCGCGTTCGATCGAGCTCCTGACCGAGAACCCGTGGTCCGCGCCGGACGCGCAAGTGATCCAGGCGAAGATCCTGGGGCTCGGCAAGGTGCGCACGAAGGAAGCCTTGAAGGCCCTGACCGACCTGATGGAGATCGCGGGCCCGCAGAAGATCCAGCCGTTCATGAAGGACTTCCGCCTCGCGCTCTGGTCCCTCAGCGGCGCCGATCAGGGTGAATCTCGCGATCTGTGGCTGGTCTGGTACCGCGAGAACAAGTCCAACCTGAAGATCGCCCCGGAGCCGGCCGCGGAACCCAAGGAGCTGTCGCGCCGATGGCAGCAGTACTGGGCCAAGCCCTCGGCCGAAGGAGAGGCCGGGAAAGAGCGTCGCCGCGGTGGCGAGCGCGGAGACGGCGGGAAGCAGTAGCTGGAACCGCCCGCGCGGGCGGGCCTGCGCGACCTCAGTCCTGCCAGGTCTTCCGCACGAGACCGTCCTGGAACTCGACGTACGTCGCGCCTTCGACGCGCTCGCTCTCGTCGGTGTCGAACACGAAGATCAGCTGGCCCTGGCGGGTCTTGGTCTCGCTGTACGTCCACTTCCAGATCTCCGTCGCGGCTTCGACCTTGGTCCGGGACGTCGGCTCTCCGAGGAGCGCGCGAACGTAGTCCTGACTGCGGCCCGGCTCGATCTGCTGGAGCGTCGCGGAGCTGACGTAGCGCCCGGTCCGTTCCTTGTGCGAATCGACGTTCACGATGCAGGCTGACAGGAGACTGCTCGCGACGAGCGCGAGGGACAGGGCGAGTGCGTTCTTCATGGTTCTCCTCGATGCGCGGTCGTCTGGGATGGGAGGTGGACGCGGTGAGCCCGCATCCTCTGGACCGCTCGGACCCGATTCTGGTCGCGGGAATTGTTGCGCATTTCGAGGCCCACGATTTTCCCGGGATCCCCCGCGACCGGTTCGATCTGCGTACGTCTGCGGAGGGTGAGGCCTCCGAGCGATCTCCTGTGCGTCGAGCCCGGCGGCCGGTCCTGGCCGACCGAGCTGTCCCAGATCGAGTGCGTCCCCGACCGCCTCTGGCTGCGCGGCCGGATCGAGCTGATCGACCGGCATCCGCGCGTCGCCATCGTGGGGACTCGCGGGCCGAGTCCCTACGGCGAGGCCCAGGCGGCCCGCTTCGGCCGTGAGCTGGCGCGGGCCGGCATCGTCGTCGTCTCCGGCATGGCGCGCGGGATCGACCAGGCCGCGCACGCCGCCGCTCTGGACGCGGGCGGGGCCACGCTGGCCGTGCTCGGCAGCGCCGTGGACCGCCCCTGGCCCGCTGGCGAGATCGCGCGGCGCCTGGCCGTGTCCGGGCTCCTCCTGAGCGAGTTCCAGCCCGGCACGGACCCGCGTCCGCACCACTTCCCGCTTCGGAATCGGCTGATCTCGGGGCTGTGCCTGGGCGTCCTCGTCGTCGAGGCCGCGGCGGCTTCGGGGTCGCTGATCACCGCCCGCTGGGCCGCGGACCAGGGGCGACACGTGTGGGCCCTGCCGGGTCGCGTCGACCACCCCCTGTCGCGTGGGACGCACAAGCTGTTGCGCGAAGGCGCCGCGTTGGTCGAGTCGCCCGACGAGATCGTCAGCGAGGTCCTGGGGGCCGTGGCCGCGGGTCCCGGCCCGGCCGCGGACGAAGGGAGTTCCCTGTCGGAAGCGGCGCGCACGATCCTCGCGGCGCTCGAGGGAGAGACCCAGGACGTGAGCGACCTCGCCGCGCGACTCGGACTCGAAGGCACCCAGGTGCTGATGGCGCTGGTCGAGTTGGAGTTGGCCGGCCGGGTGGCGCGAGGCCCGGGCGGGCTCTACCGCCGGCTCGCTTGAGTAGCTCTCCGTGAACGCTCGCTCGCTCTCAGTGCACGCTCGCCACGGTGTGCTCGGCCACGATGAGCAGCACGGCGAGGATGGCGCAGCCCAAGGCGAAGACTCCGAAGCGCCGCGGCAGCACGCGCAGGGCCTTCGCATCGTCGGGCTCGGAGTAGAAGGCCGCGAGCGCGACGATCCCGGCTCCGATGACGACGAAGAGCACGAGGTGCAGGAGGAGGTCGTTCAAGCCGCCACCTCGCGCACCGGCGGAGCTTCCGGTTCCAGGTGTTCCAGTCCCTCGCGCTCGGCGACACCGAAGAGGTCGAGCCAGGCCAGGATGTTCAGGAGGCCGGCGACCCCGCCGAAAGCGAGCCCCGCGTCGACGTAGCGGATGTCGGCGCGCACGAACGCGTGGCCGTGGATCACCTCGAGGATCCAGGCGGGCGCTCCAGCCAGGAACTGGCCGCTCCAGTAGTAGAAGTGGCGCTCGCGATCCAGGTTCGCTCCCTCCGCGAGCAGCGTGCCGAGGACCACGAATCCAGCCACGACCACGAAGACGATCGCCCCGCGCAGCCGGCGGCCTTGGATCCAATGTCCGAGTCCGGGCACGATCCAGCCCAGGAGCACCAGCAGGCCGGGCGAAGGCTTCTTCGATCGCATGCCGACCGGCACGCGCGCGTCGAAGTGCGCCTTGCATGCGAGGCAGGCATTCAGGAGTCCGCTGCAGGCGGTGAGAAACGTGCCCAGGTCGATGTGCGCGGGCCAGGACCTCGGGAAGGGCTGCCCGAAGCCGTACGTGCGCATGTGCCAGATCACCGCCGAGAGGTTGCCGACCTCGGGGGTCAGGATCGGCGCGATGGGTGAGCGCAGATCCGTCTGGAGGAACTCGAAGGCCATCCCGTCGGTGAGGCGGATCCCCACCAGGTAGAGCCCCGTGATGACGAGGAACGCCGCGATGCCGAAGAGAGGCGCTCCGAGGTAGACGTGGCCGGCCCCGGGGATCACCCAGGTCAGGAGGGCTGCGACGTTCGCATCGCCGCGCCCCGATCGTCCCGTTTCGAGCGCCATCGGAGGCGAGGTTCTACCAGCGGGCCGCGGCCGTCGCCATGGAGACCCCCGGCCCGCCGTCTGGCGATCCCCGGAGGAGCTTGCGATGCTCACCGCGATGGAATCGCTCTCCCGAAGGGTGCCTCACGTCCTGCGCCTGCGCGTCCGCTACGGCGAGACGGATCAGATGGGCGTCGTGCACCACGCCAACTACGCGCTCTACGTCGAGGAGAGCCGGACGGCCCTGATGCGCGAGCGCGGCTGCTCCTACGCGGAGTTGGAGCGGCGCGGGGTCGGGCTTCCGGTCCGCAAGCTCGAGGTGCGCTTTCGCAGCCCGGCGCTCTACGAGGACGAGCTGGACGTCGCGACGACCGTGGGCCGGCTGGGCGCCGCGTCCGTCACCTTCGAGTCCGAGATCGTGCGGGTGGCGGACGGTGCCCGGATCGCCAGCGTGCTCGTGGAGCTCGCCTGCATCGACCTCGGGAATCGCGCCCGCGGGCCGGTCCCGCTGCCGGAGGACCTGCGCACGCTTCTGGCGGGTCCCTGAGGCCCGTACGGGCGAGGCGCGAGCGCCCGGACCCTGGGTGCTCCACGGGCTGCCCCGGAAGGGCTCCGCCGACCTCAGGAAGCCAGGCCGGGCGGCGGCCAGGGACGCGGATCCCCGTCCCACTCCGCCTCGCCGTGGGCTTCCTCATGGACTGCCGTCCCCGACCCCAGCTCCGGGATCGGCCGGTGGGACCGGTCCGGCAGTGCCGGGGCGATCGAGTCGAGCAGCCGATCGCGGCAGGCCGGACAGACCTGGCCGTTCGGTAGCCGGTTGAACTGCAGGGTGTTCGTGCCCGGCAGCCCGCAGGTGAAGCAAAGAGGTGCAGTTCCGTCGCCCATCGCGAGCAGGGATCGACCATCGGCGGTCCGGGCTTGAGGATCCGGCGAGCGGGAGACCGAGCCCAGCGCCCGCCCGGGGAAACCCTACCGTGAACGGCAGATTTTGACCGATGAGCCTTGGCAGGGCCTGGGAAAGGCCCATACACTGAGGCAGACGAACCCCGAGGCCAGCGGTCCGAGCGACCGTCGGCCTCTCTCTCGGCCCCCAATGAGCACCATTTCGGTGCGGATTCTTCCGCGCCCCGAACGACCCCCGGAACCCTCCGCGTGCTGCAACTGACCAAGCGAACCGAATACGGCCTCATCGCGCTGATCCACATGGCGGATCGGGCCGGTCAGGTCGTCAGCGTGCGCGAAATCAGCGAGCACTACCCGGTTCCGCGCCGACTGCTGGCCGAGGTCGTCAAGGATCTCGGGCGAGCCGGTCTCGTCGAGTCGCAGCGCGGCGCGACGGGTGGCTACGCCCTGGCGCGACCGGCCGACCGCATCACGCTCGGCGACGTGGTCGTGGCGCTCGAGGGGGCACCGGCGGTCACGAGTTGCGAGTCGCACGGCGACACCGTCGGCTCGACGTGCGAGGTCGAGTCGGTCTGCCCCATCCGCTCCCCGCTGCAGCGACTGCGCGAGGGCATCTGGCGGCTCATGGAGCGCACGACGCTCCAATCGCTGGGCTCCGCCGAGCCCTTCGTCGCGCTGGACTCCTCCGGCCTGCATCTCACGGCACTCCCGTCCGCCTATGGCCGCGCGGCCACCCCGGGTGCCCGTTCCGTTCCGGCCCACATCCGCCCCGAGATCGGCCAGTCCCCCACGATCCTGTCATGAAGCTCCCGCTCTACTTCGACTACCAGGCGACGACGCCGCTCGATCCGCGCGTGCTCGAGACGATGCTGCCCTATTTCACCGAGGAGTTCGGCAACGCGGCGAGCCGCAGCCACCCCTTCGGATGGCGCGCCGAGGAGGCCGTCGAGAAGGCGCGCGCGCAGATCGCCAGCCTGATCGGTGCGAACGCGAAGGAGATCGTGTTCACGTCGGGCGCGACGGAGTCGATCAATCTGGCCCTCAAGGGCGTGGCGGACATGTACGGCGAGAA
Source organism: Planctomycetota bacterium (assembly GCA_026692665.1). Lineage (GTDB taxonomy): Bacteria > Planctomycetota > UBA1135 > UBA1135 > JAEUHZ01. Next base: position 45,929 of record JAPLOF010000038.1, on the reverse strand, counting down.
GGGCCGCCACGTCGTCACCAGCCTGACCGAGCACAAGGCCGTGCTCGACACGTGCAAGCACCTCGAGAAGCTCGGCTGGGAGGTCACCTACCTCGAGCCGACCAAGACCGGGCGGATCACGGTCGAGTCCGTCGAGAAGGCGCTCCGTCCCGACACGGTCGTGGTGGCCATCATGTGGGCCAACAACGAGGTCGGCACGGTGAACCCGATCCGCGAGATCGGCGCCCTGTGCCACGCCAAGGGCGTCCTGTTCCTGACGGACGCGACGCAGGCCGCGGGCAAGATCCCGGTCGACGTCGAAGCCGACCACGTCGACCTCCTGTGCCTGACCGGCCACAAGATCTACGGTCCCAAGGGCGTCGGCGCGCTCTACGTGCGCCGCAAGAACCCGCGCGTGCGCCTGACGGCCCAGATGGACGGCGGTGGACACGAGCGCGGCATGCGTTCGGGGACGCTGAACGTCCCGGGCATCGTGGGCCTCGGCCGCGCGTGCGAGATCGCCCAGGCGGAGTGGAAGAAGGACCTCGAGCACACGAGCCGCCTGCGCGACGACTTCGAGCGCCGCGTCTTCGCCGAGATCGGCCATGTGAAGCTGAACGGCGATCCCGATCACCGTCTGCCGAACAACTCGAACCTCTCGTTCGCCTTCGTCGAGGGCGAGTCCCTGATCATGGGCATCAAGGACCTGGCGGTTTCGTCGGGCTCCGCGTGCACCTCCGCGAGCCTCGAGCCGAGCCACGTGCTGCGCGCGATGGGCGTCGGCGAGGACATGGCCCACAGCTCGATCCGGTTCGGTTTCGGCCGGTTCACCACCAAGGAACAGGTCGACTTCGCCATCGAGCAGCTCACCACCGCGGTGCGGCGCCTGCGCGAGCTCTCCCCGCTCTACGAGATGGCCCAGGAAGGCATCGACCTGTCCACCGTGAAGTGGCAGGGCGCGCACTGAGCCCGAGCCGTGCCGGGCGCCGTTCGGCGCCGGGCACCATCCAACTTCACCGTCCAACCCAACCGCACACGCACTAGAATCCCACGGAGACCTCCCATGGCCTACAGCGACAAGGTCATCGACCACTACAACAACCCGCGCAACGTGGGCTCCCTCGACAAGGCGAAGTCCAGCGTCGGCACGGGCGTCGTCGGCGCACCCGAATGCGGCGACGTCATGAAGCTCCAGATCCAGGTCGAGGGCGACCGCATCGTCGACGCCAAGTTCAAGACGTTCGGCTGCGGCTCGGCGATCGCGTCGAGCTCGCTGGCGACGGAGTGGATCAAGGGCAAGACGATCGACGAGGCGATGGGGATCAAGAACACCCAGATCGTCGAGGAACTCTCGCTGCCGCCGGTCAAGATCCACTGCAGTGTCCTGGCTGAAGACGCGATCAAGGCGGCGATCGCGGACTTCAAGTCCAAGCAGAGCGAGGAAGCGGCATCCGCCGCAGGAGTCGTGCGCAAGTGATCCAGCTCACCGAACGCGCCACGAAGGAGATCCGGCGCATCATCGAGGAACAGAAGATGGTCGAGGCCACGGCGCTGCGCGTCGGGGTCAAGGGCGGAGGCTGTTCCGGATTCTCCTACACGCTCGGCTTCGACGACCAGATCAGCGAAGTGGACCAGGTCAGCGAAGTCGAGGGCGTACGCGTCGTGTGCGACCCGAAGAGCTTCCTTTATCTGAACGGCACTCAGATCGACTTCGAGGACAACCTGATGGGCCGCGGCTTCAAGTTCGGGAATCCGAATGCGGCCAAGAGCTGCGGCTGCGGCGAGTCGTTCGCCGTCTGAATCTCCGCCAACGCGCACGCCCGATGCCGAACTGCACAGCCTGCGGCGCGCCGCTCGAGACGCCCGTCGCGTGCGCTGCGTGTGGAGCCGTGCACGACGTCCCCGAGGGCGCGAGCCCGTTCGACATCCTGGGTCTCGTGCCCAGCTTCGTCGTCGACGAGCGTGACCTTCGTCGCCGCCTCACGCGCTGTTCCCGGCTCGTCCACCCCGACTTCTTCGGGACAGCCGAGGCGGCCGTGCGCGAGCGCGCCGAACGAAATAGCGCGCGCCTCAACCAGGCCTTCGACGTGCTCTCCGACGCCGTGCGTCGCGCGGACTGGCTGGTCCTCCACCTCGGCGGCCCGACCGAGGAGAACGAACGCGCGATGCCGCAGGCGTTCCTCGTGGAGGTGCTCGAGTGGAACGAGGTCCTGGAGGAGTCTCGAGCCGCGAGTGGCACGGATCCTCGCATCGCCCCCCTGGCCGCCGAGATCGCCGATCGCCGCGCGGCGGGCCTGGCGCGGATCGCGCAGCTCCTGGACCCGCTGCCCGAGCGTGGCTCGCAGCAACTCGGCGTCGCACGTCGCGAGCTGAATGCGCTGCGCTATCTCGACCGCGCGCTGCGCGAAGTCGAAACCCTGCGCCTCGCACGCGCCGAACGTCGCTGACCCCGCGCGCTCTCCCCTTTCCACGATGGGCTACGTCGAACTCAACGTCCTGAACAACACCGTCCCGGCTCCGGCGCCCCAAGTCGCGCTCGGGATCGACCTCGGGACGACGAACTCCCTCGCCGCGACCTGGCGCGAAGGCCGCCCCTCGGTGTTGCGGCCCGACGGTCGGAGCGGCCTCGTGCCCTCCGTCATCTACTTCCCCGAGAGCGGCGCCCCCATCGTGGGACGCGAGGCGCGCGACCACGCCGTCGTCGACCCGCGCAACACGCTCTTCAGCGTCAAGCGCTTCATGGGCCGGGGCCTCGCCGACGTGGCCCAAGAGCTCGCGACGCTGCCCTACGCGGCGACGGAGAACGAGCGCGGCTTGATCCAACTCGAGGCGCGCGGCCGGCGCTACGCACCCGAGGAGCTCTCCGCCCTGATCCTGCGCAAGGTCCACGACGTAGCCAGCACGGCGTTGGGCGAGAAGGCGCCGACGAAGTGCGTGATCACGGTCCCCGCGTACTTCGACGACGCGCAGCGCCAATCCACGCGCGACGCGGCGCGCATCGCGGGTCTCGACGTGCTGCGCATCGTGAACGAACCCACCGCGGCGAGCCTCGCCTACGGGCTCGATCAGCGCGACAAGGGCCACGTCGCGGTCTTCGACCTGGGAGGCGGGACGTTCGACGTCACGATCCTCTCGATCGAGGACGGCGTGTTCCGCGTGCTCGCCACGAACGGCGACACGCACCTGGGCGGGGACGACTTCGACCAGCGGCTCGCGAACCTGGCGCGTACCGCGTTGGGCGCCGAGCACGGTGACGAGCTGACCAGGGACCCCGCGTTCCAGCAGGCGGCACGCCAGGCGGCCGAGCACTGCAAGATCGAGCTCACGAACCAGCCCGAAGCCGAGTTGCACTTGATGGTGCCCCACAAGCGCATCGCCTGGCGCCGGCGTGTCTCGCGCGACGAGTTCGAGGCGCTCACCGCGGACTTGATCGAGCGCACGCTGGACTCGTGCCGTCGGGCCCTCTCCGACGCGAAGCTCACGGCGGGACAGATCGACGAAGTGGTCCTTGTCGGGGGCAGCACGCGGATGCCGGTGGTGCGCCGCCGCATCGCCGAGTTCTTCGGACGGATTCCGCACACGGAGCTGAACCCCGACGAGGTCGTCGCGCTTGGCGCGGCCGTCCAGGCGCAGATCCTCATGGGCGGGCGCCGCGACATGCTGCTCCTGGACGTGACGCCGCTCTCGCTCGGCCTCGAGACGATGGGCGGCGCCGTGTCGAAGATCATCCAGCGCAACTCGACGGTCCCCTGCGAAGCGACCGAGGGATTCACGACGTATGCCGACGACCAGACCGGCATCGATTTCCACATCGTGCAGGGCGAACGCGAGATGGCGCGCGACTGCCGCAGCCTGGGCCGCTTCAAGCTCAAGGGCATTCCGCCGATGCCGGCGGGGATGCCGCGCGTCGCCGTGCGCTTCCACATCGACGCGGACGGCCTGCTGACCGTCAGCGCGAAGGAGCAGTCCACCGGGATCTCGGCGCACATCGACGTCCAGCCCATGCACGGCCTCACGGACTCCGAGGTCGAGGGCATGCTGAAGTCGGGGTACGCGAACGCCGTCGAGGACTTCGCCGCACGCCGCGCGGCGGACCTGAAGACCGAGATCGGCACGATGGTCCTCGCGACCGAGAAGAACCTGAACGCCGGCCGGGCCGGGCTCGACAAGGAGAGCATCCGCGATCTCGAGGACGCCCTGCGCGATGCCAAGGTTGCAGTGCAGCAGGACGACGTCAAGGCCCTCCAGCGCGCACGCGACGAGTTCGAACGCGCGGCCCTGCCGCTCGCCGCCCTGCTCATGAACAATGTCGCGCAGAAGGCCTTGATGGGCCGTTCGCTCGGGGACGTCTGATGCCCGCACGGATCGAATGGACGGACGTGCGCGCCATCGCGCAGATGCTCGCGGAACGGCACGCGGACGTCTCGCCGCTCACGGTGCGGTTCACGGACCTGCACCGCTGGGTGACGGAGTTGCCGGGATTCGCGAGCGATCCGAAGAAGAGCAACGAGAAGATCCTCGAAGCGATCCAGATGGCCTGGATCGACGAAGTCGAGGACTGAGAGCGGTCAGGCGTGGACCGCTCGCCGGGGACGGGCCACCAGATCCTGGATCGCGTCCCACAAGCCGATGCGCGCACGAATCGAGGCTTCAGCGGCCTCGAGCGCGGCCCTCCATGCGCTTGCGTCGTCTCCGCACAGGCTGGCGAGCATCCGCTCCGCCATCGGACCGTGGCGTTCGCCGTCGAGCGCCACGTGACGCTCCAGGTAGTCGACGAGGGAAGGCAGGCGCGGCCCTCCCGATCGGTCGAGATCCCGGACGATCTGGCGGAACATGTCGGGGATCACGTCCTCCCGCCCGAGCGTGAAGGCGGCTGCGATCGCGGGAATCGAGCCGGATCCCGCGATCTCGAACGTGGTTCCGCAGAAAGCACGGGCGGCGGCCGGCGCGGCCTCGAGCGCGTGCTCGAGACTCTCGCGACCCTCCAGGCGCTCGAGCACCGCCCGGATCGCATGCGTCGAAGCGCCGGATTCGAGCATCGATGCCAGGTAGAGGTCGAAGTGCGACAGGTATCCACCCCGACCATCGTCGTCGCTCTCCTCGGCCACGACGATCTCGTTGATCAGGCGGCGCGCGATCGGATCGCCAGCAGGCCGCCACGGCACCTCGACGCACGTGAGCTCGCGCTGGAGCGCCTTGAGGAGGGACATGAAATCCCACACGGCGAAGACGTGGTGCTCCTGGAAGGTGCGGACCTGATCGAGAGTCTTCAGCGACCCGTACAGAGGATGCGCGACGAGACGGGCGCGCAACGGCGCGAGTTCGGCGCGCAGGCCCGAGAGTCCCGGGTTCTTCATGGGCGTATCGTGAGGAGTGCGCGTCGAGCACGCCAGACCTCGCCGGTCGGACCTCGCGATCCCGATGTCCCGCGACTACTCTCGCGGCTGAGATGAGCACGCGCTCCGGCGTCCTGGCGATCGATCACGGCACGAAGCGCACGGGCTTCGCGGCCGTCGATCCGTTGCGCATCGCTCCGGTCCCCCTCGACGCATTTTCGGGCACCGGCGACGGGCCGGAACTGCTCGCGCACATCGCGAAACTCCTCGACGAGCGCACGATCGGCATCCTGCTCGTCGGCCTTCCACGCCACGCCGACGGCAGCGAGGGCGTGCGTGCCGCGGACGTGCGCGCGTTCGCCGCGCGGCTCGCGACGCGATTCCCGGACCTCCCGGTGGTGCTCCACGACGAGCACCTGACGACGAAGGCCGCCGAGGAACTGCTGCGCGACGCGGGCACGCGCCGGGCGGACTGGAAGGGCCGCCGCGACAGCCTCAGCGCGCTCGTGCTCCTGCGCGACTGGCTCGAATCCGGCGAACCGCGCGAGCCCGTGTCCGGCTGAACTCCTCGCGCCCGGCTCGAGCCCCGGGGGGATCGCCCCGATCGCCGACCACCCTCAGCGCGGCAACTTCGCGTCGAGCCAGCGCACCACCGCCTCGGACACGTCTCCGGCTCGACCGTCCAGGAACAGGTCGTGGTGGACACCGGCGAACTCGCGCACTTCGACGCGTGGGCCGCTGAGCACGCGGACCCGCGACGCCGGAGCGATGCGATCGTCGACGCCGACGAGGACGAGCACGGGCATCGCGAGTTGACCGAGCTTCGGCACGTACTTCTGCGCCGCGGCGCGCGCCTCCTCGCCGGCGCGCAGCGTGATCACGTCGTGAGCCGGCTCGGCGGCGAGGGCCGCGCGCACCTCCGGGTCGTTCGAGCGCTCGGCCGGGTTCCAGCCGATGCGCCCGGGTGCGTCGGGACCGACCTTCTTGAAGAGCTTCAGGAGCCCGCCCGTCGCCTGGGGCAAGTCGAAGTTCGGGTCGAGCAACGGGGCCGCGAGCACGAGCGCCGCGATCCCGTCCGGACGCTCGCTGGCGTAGGCCAGGCACCACAGGGCGCCGAGCCCCTGGCCGACGAGCACCTTGGGCGCATCCGGCTGGCGGTAGGCGAGGTGGTCCTGGACGTCCCCCAGGTCACGGGCGACCTCCAGGACGCCGTTCGTGTGGCCCCGGGCACCCTCGCTGCGGCCGTGGCCGCGGAGGTCCGGCAGGGCCACCGCCCAGCCGGACTCGGCCAGGCGCCGTCCGAGACGCAGGAACAGGCCGCCGTGGCCACCGGCGTCGTGCACGATCGTGACGGCCCCGCGCGGCTCCCCATCCGCGGCGAGTTCCTGCACGTGGAGCAGGACGAGGCCTTTTCCCGTGTGCGACAGGCCGGCAGCCGCACTGCCGTCCGCGTTGGACTCTCGCAGTTCGAGGTAGGTGACGGTGGGCTGGGTCGTCGCCATGCGCCGCCAGCCTAGGGAGCCACTGCCGCGGTCACAATGCAGACGAGCCCTGCACTTTGGGGCTAGGATGCGCGCTGCGTGAGAGGTCCAGGCGGCCGCTCCGGCACGTTCTTCACAGAGCGCGTCCGGGGAGGAAAGTCCGGACTCCACGGGTCGAGGTGGTTGTCAACGGCAACCGGTCGCGAGGCCAGGGAAAGTGCCACAGAAAACAAACCGCCGCCGTCTTCGGACGTCGGTAAGGGTGAAACGGTGCGGTAAGAGCGCACCGCGCCGCGGGTGACCGCGGTGGCAGGGCAAACCCCACCTGGAGAAAGACCAAATAGGGATGGTCGAGGCTGGCAACAGCCTCCGGCGTGACCCGAGCCGAGAGCCATCCGGGTAGGTCGTTCGAGGCCGGCCGCGAGGTCGGTCCCAGAGAAATGGTCGCCACGCCTCCCGCAAGGGGGGCGCCACAGGATCCGGCTTACAGGACCTCTCACGCTTCTTCTTCTGCCCGGGTCCACGAACTGGGGAGATCCGCCCGGCTGCACCTCGCCCCACAACCGGTGGTGGTCGCAGAACTGGGAAGACTCTCCATCTTGACGACTTTCCGGATTGCCCTTAGCGTCATCCACTTCCCGCCGACGTTCGGACCGCTTCTGGACGGCTCTGCCGGAATCGCCTGCGCCTCGATCGTCACCGTTCGCCCTGCCCCGCCGCCGGAGCCCGCCCGGCCTCGCTCGCCACCGCCATGGAATTCGTTTTCGTCGTCCCCCGGGAGGCCCTGTTCCCGGAGAGCTACCCGCACGGTTTCCAGCCGTTCGGAACGGGCCCGGGGACCGCGGACGCGGGCCACTTCCAGCGCGTGGTCGAGACGCAAGGCTTCTTCGTGGAGCGCGCGTACGCCGAGCGCTCCCCGCACCTGAAGCAGGTCATCCCCTACGGCGTGATCGCGGTCGACGGGCGGGTTCTCGTCGTGAAGCGCACGAAGCGCGGCGGCGACGCCCGCCTGCACGACAAGTACTCGATCGGCATCGGAGGACACCTGGAACCGCACGATCTCCGTCCCGAGCACGGGCGCGATCCGCTGCCCGCGGGCACGCGGCGCGAGCTCGAGGAGGAGCTTGTGGTTCGAGGTGTGTACGAAGTCCGGCCAATCGGGTGGATCAACGACGACTCCAACCCAGTGGGAGCGGTACACGTCGGCGTGGTCCAGCTCGTCCACGTCACCGGATCGGTCGAGATCCGCGAACAAGAACAACTCGAGGGACGCCTTTCGTCTCTCGAGGAACTCGGCGCTCTCCTGGATCGGGGCGCCGACGTAGAGACCTGGTCCAAGCTGCTCGTCCCTCGCCTCGGCGAGCTGCTCCATCAACCCATGGCCGCGCAAACCTGATCCGCTCTCCTGGCGGATCGGCGCGCGAAGCAGTGACCCTGCAAGAAGGGCGAAAACTCATGAGTACCGCAAGCAAGAAGAACCGCGAGCTCGTCCCCGAGCGCATCTACGACATGCTCCTTTCGGCGCGCACGGCCGACAAGGTGCAGATGCACTTCAAGGACGGCCGTGTCGTGGCCGGCGCCCTCATCTTCAACCCCTTCAAGGGCACGGGCCGCGTGATCAACATCGACCAGGAAGTGAGCGTCGACTTCGCCATCGACGACATTCGCGATCTGAAGATCTGATCGCGGGCGCGCTCGGCGCGCTCCTCGTTCACCGCGCGCCCCGCGAGACCTCGGTCTCGCGGGGCGCGCGCTTTTCCGACTGCTTCGCACGGCGAAGTCCTCGCGCCGTCGCACGTCTTGCCTGGACTGCACCCGAGTGCGAGGCTCCGCGCCATGTTGCCTGCGCTCCTCGCCCTCGCTCTGCCCGTCGTCGCCTCCGAAGAGCCCGCACCGCGCTCGTGCGTGATCTACGTGCGAACCGCCGACGACTGGGCGCCGCTCTGTGCCGGCCCGGTCGATCGCGAGATCGTGCCATTGAACTCGCGCTCCGAGCTCGTTCCGTGCGCGGCGATCACGAAGGACGGGATCCTCCTCTCCCTGTGGGCCGGGGACGTTCCGATCGAGGGCCTCGACCGGATCGAGGTCGTCGCTGTCGAGCACGCGCTGGACGAGATCGTGGTCGCCGTCGAGAACGAGCGCTGGATCCTGGGTCCGGCCCGGACGCCGCGAGCGGCACACCGCGGGAGCGCCGCAGGCGAGGACGTCCTGCCCCTCGTCGCGCGCATGGATGCGAACTCGCTGCAGCTCGAGGATCTGTGGCTCCCCGCGATCGACTCCGCGAGCGGCCTCACGCGCTGGGCGATCCTCGCGGAGAGCATCGAAGCCCCGCGAGCCCATGGCGAGTCGCGCATCCTGCGCACGCCGACAGCGTGGCGCGGACGCTCCAACGCGCTCCGCCTCGATTCCACGCCTCGGCCGTCGGTCGCCATCGATCGCGTCCTCGAAGCCGCAGGACGACCGATCCGCGCGCAGGACCCAGTCGCGCTTCGATTGACCGGGGCGGACGTCTCCAGCGCCTCGGTTCGGTCGTGGGAACCGTGGCACGGCGCGGGTCCCGCCTGGCCGGACCTCGCGGCGCCCGCCAGCCCGGCGACGGATGTGACCGCCGCGCTCGTCGGCGCGGACGATCTGCGTGTCGGGGTGGCTCGCGGCGCGCTCGTCGAAGCGCGGTTCGAGGCTCCGCCGCCGGCCGCCTCGGGGCGCAGTTGGTCGTTGCTCGTCAGCGTCCACGGCTCAGGAGCCTGGCCGGGGATCGCCGACGCGCCGCGCGGCGCGCGCACGACGCCCAAGTCGGCACCGCTCTTCGTGGACGCGTCGCGCGAGCTCGGCATCGAGATGGTCCACTTCGAGGGGCCGGACCTGCAGCTCGACATCCGCCCCACCATGGGGCCGGGCGCGGCCTGGGGCGACGTGGACGGCGACGGATGGGTCGACCTCTTCCTGCCGCAAGGCGGCGGGCGCGAGGGCAGCGAGCAGCCGAAGAGCCGCTTCTACCGGAACGACAAGGGACAGCGATTCGTCGACGAGAGCGCGGCGCGCGGGCTCGCGCTCACCGGCGCCGGCATGGGCGCGCTCTTCTACGACGCGGACGGCGACGGCGATCTCGACCTCTTCGTCGCGAACTACGGGCGCAATCGGTTCCTCGTCAACGACGGCGCGGGCAAGTTCAGCGATGCGAGCGCGGCTGTCGGGCTCGACACCGACCTGTGGCACGCCGCGGTCAGCGCGGCCGACTACGACCAGGACGGCGACCTCGATCTCTACGTGACGAGCTACCTGCGCTACGACACGTCGGCGATGCCGGGCGACGAGGAGCTGGGCCGTTACCAGCGCGAGGACCCGGTCGAGATGCTGCCGTTCGCGTTCCCGGGCGAGCGCAAGCTGCTCTTGCGCTGCGATCCGGCGCGCACGACCGAGGCCGCGGCCGGGGCGACGCCGCTCGCCATCCGCTACACGGACGCGGCGAAGGAGCTCGGCCTCGACGACCCGGCCGGCCGCGGCATGCAGGCCTTGTGGTGGGATTTCGATCGCGACGGCGACCAGGACCTCGTCTTGGCGAACGACGTGTCGCCCAACCGCTTCTGGCGCAACGAGGGCGGCGGGACGTTCAAGGACGTCGGCTTCTCGACCGGCCTCGACGATCCGCGCGGCAGCATGGGCTTCAGCGCGGGCGACGTCGACGGCGACCTCGACGAGGACCTGTTCCTCACGAACTGGCAGCTCGAGTCGAACGCGCTGTACGTGAACAACCTGCGCCACACGAGCGCGAAGAGCCGCGTCTCGACCTTCCGCGATCGCGCCGTCGAGGCCGGGCTCGGTCAGCTCTCCGTCGGTGTCACGAGCTGGGGCTGCGAGCTCGCGGACTTCGACCTCGACGGCGACCTCGACCTCTTCTACGCGAACGGCTATACGTCGCCCGACTACGAGAGCACGGGCATCTGCGTCGGCCAGCCCTGCCACTACTTCACGAACGATGGCGCCGGCAACTTCGCCGCGGCCTTCGAGAAGGCTGGGCCCGACGCCGCGATCCCGCTCGCCTCGCGTGCCGCGGTGGCATGCGACTTCGACCAGGACGGCGATCTCGACGTCGCCGTGACGGCGAACAACGGGCGCTTCCGTCTGCTGCGCAACGACGCACCGCGGGGGAAGAACCACTGGCTGGGCGTCCGACTGAAGGGCGCGGGCGGCAACACGCGCGCGATCGGGGCGCAGGTCGTCGTGGAGGCGGGCGACAAGAAGCTCCTGCGCTCGATGCGCGCCGGGACCGGCTATCTCTCGGGCAACGCGCCCGAGCTGCACTTCGGCCTCGGCGAGGCCGCGAGCGTGACTGCGTGCACCGTGCGCTGGCCCTCGGGCAGGGAGACGACCCATGTCGTCAAAAGCGTCGACCGTTTCGTGACCTTCACGGAGCCGCAGTGAGTCTCTTCCGCATCGCCAAGCCCGGTAGCGGCGAGATCGCACGCTTCGTCGCGTCGCAGGCGCCCCTCGCCTTCTCCTACGAACCCGTCGGCATGACGCGGGCGGAGGACGCGCCCGCGGGCTGGACCGAGGACACGTACCGCACGGTCCTCGGCCCCGGGCGCGAGGTCTTCGACCGTGCCAAGACGCTGATCCGGAGCTGGACGATGTTCGCGATGCCCTGGATCGAGCTGCATGCGCCCGACGCGCCCATCGCCGTGGGCTCGACGGTCGGAATCCTGGCCCGTTCCGCGGGACTGTGGTGCATGAATGCGGCGCGCATCGTCTACGTGATCGACGAGAAGGACCGCTTCGGCTTCGCCTACGGAACGTTGCCGGGGCACGTCGAATCCGGCGAGGAGCTCTTCCTCGTCGAGCACACGCCCGAGGACCTCGTCGCGTACTCGATCCGCGCGCTGTCCAGGCCGCGAGCGCCGCTGGCCCGCATCGCCTATCCGTGGGTTCGACGCGAGCAGCGGCGGTTCGGTGCCGAGTCGCTGGTGGCCATGCGCCGCGCGATCCTGAACTGAAGGCCCCGCTACTTCGCCGCGGCCAGGCGCGCGCGGAGTTCGGGGAGCTGCGGGTGAGCCGGCGCCAGGCGGGCGAGCTCCTCGATCTGACGGCGTGCATCGTCCTTCGCGTGCAGCTGCAGGAGGACGAGGATCAGCTTCACGCGGGCATCGTGGTGCATGGGCCCGTACCGCAGTGCGTTGTCGAAGGCCTGCACGACGCGCTTGGGCTCGGCGCGCACGTTGTAGAGCGCGACGCCGAGGGAGTACCAAGTGTGCGAGTTGTCCGGGTAGATCGCCAGCGAGGTCTCGAGCGCGCGGGCCGCGCCCTCGTTGTCGCCCGCGCGCTGCAGCGCGATCCCGAGGTTCAGGTGCCCCTTGGCGCTCCGCGGCGCCGTCTTCACCTGGTCCCGGAACAGGGTCACGTCGTCCGCCCAGACACGATTCCGATCCACCGATGCGAGCCCGGCGGCCAGCACGATCGCCGTGGCAGCGACCCAGGCGGCACGACCCAGGCCGCGCTCCGCGGCGATCACCAGGGCCTCGGCGACGAGCAGGCCTGCGGCGAGCGTCGGCGCATAGACCAGGCGTTCCGCGGCGATCGTCCCGATCGGGAAGAGGACGTTGCTCGTCACGGCGAAGAGACACACGTAGGCCAGCACGGCGATCGCGACCCGCGGCCGAGTCGCGCGCCAATGCCAGGCCGCGTAGAGGGCCACGGCCGCGATGCCGACGAAGAGCAGGACTCGCGGGTCGCGCAGCGAGCTCACGATCGGGATCTGATCGAACGAGTAGTCGGACGACAAGCCGAATGGCCACGCGAGGAGCCCGAGGTACAAGGTCTGGACGCGGGCCGCCGTCGCGATCCGCTCGAGCGCGGACACCGTGCCGGACGGGTTTTCGAGCAACATCGGCCGCGGTTGGACGCCGTCGAGTGCCTGCATGCGCAAGGCGAGGTAGATCGCGAGAGCCAGGGCGGGACCGATCCAGGCTCGCGGCCGGAATCGCCGAGCTCCCTGGGGCAACAGGGCGTCGAGCGCCAACGCGAACGGCAGGAAACCCAGCGCGGATTCCTTGGAAGCCAGCGCCAGGAGGAAGAGGACCCCGGCCCACCCTCCTCGTCCCGCGCGGTGCGCGAGGAGGAAGGCGAAGCCGAACGTCGCCGCGAGCAGTTCCTGTCGCTGATACACGTTCGCGACCGCTTCCGTGTGGATCGGATGGACTGCGAACAGGAGGCCCGCGGCGAGTGCCGCGGCCCGCGAAAGACCGAGCCGGAGGGCGAGCAGGCCGGCGAGCGCGCTGGCCGCGGCGTGCCACAGCACATTTCCGACGTGGAACACCGGCGGGTTCGGCGCTCCATCCCCGAACCAGCCGGAGATCGTGAAGTCGAGCGCGAACGACAGGGACGCCGCCGGCCGCCACACGTCGATGTCGTTCGCCGCCGAGCGGAAGAAGGGCTGGGTCAGGATCTCCCGCCAGGCGGCCAGGCTCTGGACGCGCGGCTCGCCGAGCAGGAGAGCGTCGTCGTAGACGAACCCGTGCCCGAGCGTGTTCGCGAACGCGAGGATCGCCGCCAGCGCGCAGACGCCAGCGACGATCCAGTTCGAGCGGTCTCGACGCGTCGGTTCCAGGACCTCAGAGCCTGTGCGGAATCCACGGACTCTCGCGCCGCGCGGCGGCGCCACTCGGGTCCGGGAGACCGTGGGATCGATGGGTCACGGCCGCTCAGAGCGACTTCTTGTTCAGGTAGAAGTCGTAGCGCTCGTACTCCTTGTGGGACTCGCGCTCCTTGACGTCGTTCACGTTCTTCGGCGGCGGGACGATGACCTTCTCGCCCGGCTTCCAGTTCACCGGCGTCGCGCAGGCGTTCTGGTCCGTGGTCTGAAGCGCCGTGAGCAGCCGCAGGATCTCGTCCACGTTGCGACCGACGCTCATCGGGTAGTAGACGAGCGCGCGCACGACGCGCTTGGGATCGATCACGAAGACCGCGCGCACGGTCGCGGTCGTCGAGGTCGCCTCGTGCAACATGCCGTACTTCTTGGACACCTGCATGTCGATGTCGGCGATCAGCGGGTAGTCGATGTCCGCGTCCAGGATCTGCTTCAGGTTCTCGCGCCACGCGAGGTGGCTGTGGATCGAGTCGATCGAGAGCCCGATGAGCTTCGTGCCCTTCGCGGTGAACTCGCTGGACCGCTTCGCGAACTCGGTCAGCTCCGTCGAGCACACGGGCGTGAAGTCGGCCGGGTGGCTGAAGAGGATGACCCAGCTCTTGTTCTGCCACTCGCTGAACGTGAGTTCGCCGTGCGTCGTGACGGCGCGGAAGTCGGGAGCCGTGTCGCCGATCCGCGGCATGCCGGTCGAAGTGGTCTCGGTCATGTGGAAGGTCCTTTCGGGGTTTCTGCGAGTCAACGAGCAGTCTACCTTCCCTGGATCAGCGCGGCACCCAGGCACGCAGGGCGCTGGCCCGCGCCGCCTTCCGCGTGGCGATCTGCTCACACGAGCGGGCCGCGCGAGTCTCTCCGCCCCGGGCGAGCCAATGGGCGAAGCCGGCGTACCGGCGTGCGAGCGCCTCCTCGGACTCCACGCACAGTCGCAGGACGAAGCGGCGGAATCCCAGGCGCGCGGACAGGCCCCAGCAGCGCGCCGAGAACCAGCGGAACACGCTCCGCTCCCGGCCGCGCGCGCCCAGGCTCAGCATGAGTTCGCGAACGGCGGTCTCGAGCGCCTCCCCTTCCTCGACGAAGGCCTGGAGCAGTCGAACGAGTTCGGCGTCGCGATCGTGTCTCGCCAGCCGCCGGTACAGGGAGTTCGCGCCGATCTCGTCCCGCAGGGTCCGTGCGAACTCCGCGGCGAACTGCGGGTCGATCTTCGGGCTCACGTGGAGGAGGCCAGGGCGCGCTCGATCGCGGCGCGCTCGCGACCGTCGGCGTGGCCTTCGGCGTGCGCAGCCAGCCGCGCGCGGACCTCGGGCGTGAGCGCATTCGTGAGCGCTTGGATCGAGTCGCGCCGGATCGTCCCGCGCTTCGACCCGAGGAGCGTCAGCAAGTCTCCGCGGACGGCGGCGTCCGTCCCGGCCAGCCGGCCGAGCTCCGCGATCGCCGCGCGCCGCGGCCCATCCGCCAGGGACTCGTCGCGAGCGACCTCCCGCATCCACTGGGCCGTGCGCGGGTCCGCGATCCGGGCGACTTCGGCCACCACGCGCGCGGCCCGTTCTCCATGCGGCGAGGGAGCACGCAATTCCGCCACGAGCCGCGCGAAGGCGTCGCCGGGTTCGGTGCGCACGAGCGCGCCGAGCGCCGCGCCGACCGCGGCGTAGCTCTCGTTGCGTCCGATCTCCGCGCGCGCGAGGTTCGCGACTTCCGCGCGCTCCCCCACGGATTCGAGCACACGGAACGCGGCCGCGCGCACCGCGGGGCTCGGGTCGTGCGCGGCGCGCTCGAACAGCGTCCCGAACTCGGCGCTCTTGTTCTTCGGGTCGAGGCGCTCGACGACCGCGCGGCGAACGGCCTCCGAGGATTCGAGTTGGACCGCCGTGGTCAGGCCCCGCACGAGTTCCGCCCACAGCTTCGTGTCCGTCGTCGCGCGCAGGTGTCCCCCGAGGAAGATGGCCGCGTTGCGGCGCGCGGCCGCGTCCGGACCGTCGGCGAGCAGGGCGAGCCACTCGCCGAACGTGCGCGTTTCGACGATCTCCGCCGGCAGCGCGCAGTGCGGATCGAGACGCACCCAGCGCGGCGCGCTCGCCGCGGGCAGGACGTATCGCCTGGAACGCGCATCGAGCTCCATGCGCGCGATGCGGATGCCGTCACCGTCGGAGATCTCGAACTCGAGGAGGCACGGGAAGGGGGCGTCTTCCTGCGTCTGGCTCACCTCGATCACGATCTCGTGCTTCTCGGCGTCGTGACGCGCCGCGAACTCGATCCGCGGGTGTCCGGGAGAGAAGAACCAGCGCTCGAAGTGGGCGCGCAGATCGCGGCCCGAGACCTGCTCGAAGGCCCGACGCAGGTCGTCGGTCACGACTCCGCGCCCCATGTTCTGGCCCAGGTACGCACGCACCCCGCGAAAGAAGACGTCGTCGCCGAGGAGCCGCCTCAGGTGGTGCAGGCGGATCGCCCCGCCCGCGTAGACGTGCCCCGAGAAGAAGGCCAGGATCGGGTCGCCCGGGCTCGAGTACACCATCGGCCGCCGGTTCTCGCCCTGGTCGCGTGCGAGCCAGGCAGCTCGCTGGTCACTCATCCCCAGCAAGAACGCGTCGCGTCCGCGCGCGCTCTCCGTGTACAGGTCCGCGAAGTACGTCGCGAACCCCTCGTTCAGCCAGGCGTGAGACCAGTCGGCGCACGTGACGAGATCGCCGAACCACTGGTGCGCGGCCTCGTGCGCCACGAGGCCCGCCGCGGGCGCGTCCGCGAGCCCGGCTGCGTCCGTCACGGCCGAATCGACCAGCGTCGTGGCCGAGAGGTTCTCCATGCCCCCGTACTGGAAGCCGTCCACGGCGATCTGCGCGTACTTCGGGTACGGATAGCGCACCCCCGTCGCCTGGGAGAGGAAACCGAGGACCTCGTCCGTCTCGGCGAAGGTCGCTGCCATTTGCGGTTCCAGCCGCGGCGCCGCGGCGAACTGCAGCGGGATGCCGTCCCACACGGAATCCTGCACGGCGAACTCGCCCGCGACGAGCGTCTCCAGGTACGCGGGATGCGGAAACCTCGTGCGCCAGCGCTCGAAGGCCGTCGCGCCGTCCTCGCGGCGTTCGACGCGCTCGCCGGCCGCGAAGACTCTCCAGGCCTTCGGCACGCGCACCGTGATCTCGCTCGTCGCGCGCTCCCACGGCTCGTCCTGGCACGGGAACCAGGCGCGCGCGTCGACGCACTCGCCGTGGGTGTAGGCCTGGGTCGGGACACCGTCGCGCTCCGCCGTGAAGTAGAGCCCCTTCGCCGGACGCCCGGAGTAGCGCACGGTGAACTCCGCGTACGTGTCGAGCGCGAGGCGTTCGGCGAGCTCGACGCGCAAGCGGTCCTCGTCCTGCTCGAACTCCAACGCCCGCCCCGAGGCATCCACGACCGCGTCGACCCGGAGGCCCGCGAGGTCCAGCTCGACTTCGTCGAGCGGCGCGCGCGTGGGCCACAGGCGGATGCGGCACGCGCCGCGCAACGATCGCGACGCGGGATCCAGCTCCAGGTCCAGCGCGTAGTGCTCGACGTCGAAGCGGGCCTCGGCCGGCACCCCGTCCTGGGGCCGATCCCCCGCCGTGGATGCGCACCCGAGCAGGAGGAACAGCGGCGCATAGGCACGCGGCACGTGGAGCACCATGCCGGCAGGATAGCGCCGCGCGGAGGTTGCCTGGGTCGCGTGACGGAGCGAAACTGGCTTCCCGTGGACTTCCTCCTCGAGTGCGTGGGCTTCCCGCCGGAGCACCCACTCGACGACCTCGTCGGCCGCGCTCTGCGCGACGGCGAACCGGCCGCCTGGCGCGGGGACCCCCGCACCCACCGGCGCCTCGCGATCGGCGGCGGAATCGACCTCGCGATCGAGCGCGACGATCCGGACGAGGCCTGGACCGTCGTGCCTCAATACCGCCAAGAGGTGCGCCTGCGTGTCGCGGTCGAGGAGATCCGGAAAGTCCCCGACTCGCGCTTCGACGCCCTGCTCGTCGGTTGGGCCGCGCCGCCGATCCGCTCCGACGAGGACTACGCGCGGGCGATGGCGCAGGAGCGCGCGGGCCTCCTGACTCTGCACGAGCCCGGGGCGTACCCCATCTCGGCCTATCTGACGGACGCGCGCCGCCTGCCCGGAAAGCTGCTCCAGGGCCACGTGCTGGCGGTCACGCTCGCCGGCTTCGCGCTGGACGTGACGTACCTCGGGCCGAACGGAGGCGTCTTCGATCCGCAAGTCCTCGAGCGCGAGAGCGGCGCGAGCGTCGAGCCGCTGGGCGGCCTCGAGGATCCCGGTGGTTGCGCGGAGATCTCGGTGCGCATCCAAAGCGTGCGCCACCTGCGGAATCCGATCACCGGCGCTGACTTCGACCTGCTGACCGTCGATGCTCCCGAGCGACCGCTGACGCTCTTCGTCTCCCGCTGGCAGCTCGAGCGCGACGGCCTGCCACAGCCGCGCCCCGGCCTGCGCATCGAGGGCGTGTTCCTCTTCAGCGGCCGGATCGCGGGCGGATTGCCCGGGCCGCGCTCGTCAGCGGCCGTCTTTGGCTGAACCGCCGGGCTCCTTGCCGGATCCCGCGGGACCGTCCTTCGATTCACGGCCGGAGCTCCAGGGGACGTCGAGTCCGGCGAAAGCGGTGTCGTCCGCCGCGGTGAACGATGCTGCGCGCACGACCACGAACACCGGGCTCTGAACGTCCTGCCTGGCATTCACGTCGAAGTGCGTCGGGGTGAAGCGCGCCACCCAACCCGCGGCGGCATCGCGCGGGCCGGCGAAGAGCTTGGGCGCGACCTTCTCGAGAGCGCCCACGAACTCGCCCGCGTCCTTCACGCTGTCCCACACGGTCACGAGCTGGAGGAAGCGGTCGTCGCCGCGCCCGAGAAGGATCAGGCGGTCGCCGCCCCACCCCTTGGCCGGCTCGTTCGTGAACTTCAGGCCCAGCACGGACATCGGGTTCGACATGTCGAAGCCCTTGCGCTCCGCGACCGGAGTCGTGAGCAGGGCCAGCGCCATCTCTCCCAGGGTGTCCTGCGCCAGCTCGGTCCAGCCCTCGGGCAGCTTCCGCGTGTCGAACTTCACGCGCACCGGCTCGTCGCGCTTCCCGGCGTCCCAATACCGTTCGGGGTGCAGGATCTGCTCGGTCGACCGCGGCGGCTCGCGGAATGCGCGATCGACGTCCGCGGGATCGGCCGGCTTCATCGTCAGGTTCATCCCGCCGCCGCGCGACAGGAACCCGTCGCCGGCGAAGTACGACGCGATCAACGGCTTCCACAGGAGCGGCGGCGCCTTGCGCAGCGCATCGGCGCCCATGGTGGAGAGCTCCTGCATCTCGCTCGCCGGGATCTCCTTGCCGTGAGCGACGGTCCAGCGGTTCATCAGGTTCGTGCCGCTGCCCTCGATCACGGAGCGGATCGCGAGTTCCGCGTCGGTCTCGTCGTTCGCGGCCTTCAAGACCGCGTCGATGTCGTGCAACTGGTCGTCGAGGGCGTGCGTCAGCTCGTGCGCGAGGATGACCTTCGCGACCGCGCCCTTCATGGCGTCCATGAGGAAGAACGTGTCGCTCGAAGGGTCGTAGAAGCCGCCCACCTGGCCCTCGAGCACTTCCATCTCCAGCGCGCGCAAGTCGAGCCCGGGTGCCACGAGCCCGAGCAGCTTGGCCGTGCACTCGTCGCGGTGCAGACGGCCCGGGCTCGCCATCGCGGCTTCCCGCTGCCGCATGTAGTCGCGCAGGCCGGCCGTGTCCGACAGCTTGACCTTCACCGGGCGGAGGAACTTCACCCCGCGCAGCTCCTCGACATCCTTCTGGATCTCGGCCGAGGTCGCCTCGAGCTTGGCCTGGGTCCAGGCCGGATCCTGCCCGGAGGAGGCGGCGAGCAGGGCGGCGAGCGGGATCGAGCAGATCATCGGGTTGCGGGGATCGACGGGGTGCTGGGACGGGACGAGGAAACGAGCGTGAATCCGCGTACGATGCTGGGCGAGACCCGCGAGGATGTCCACGCAGTTCCCCGTTCAGCTTGCGTTCCGGATCGTCGCGGGCGCGTGCCTGCTCGCGCCCGGGTGCTCGGACGCCGTCCCCGTCGATGCACGCGTGTCGTACGCGGGCCTGGAAGCTTCGCTCGCCTCCGAGCTCCGCCCCCCGATCGTGATCGGGATCCTGGCCGACACCACGGGGGCCGAAGGCGCGGCGGGACGCGCGTTCAGCGACGTCCTGCGGGCGCGACTCGAGGCTTCCTCGCCGTTGCGTGAGCGATTGGTCCAGGTCGTGGTCTTCGACGACCGCGGGGACGAAGCCGGTGTGCGCGGCGCGGCCTTGCGCCTCGAGAGCGACCCGGGGGTTCTCGTCGCGATCGTGGCACCCGGTCGGGGGCGCGCCGCGGCCGCGGCGGAGCTCGCCTACCGCACGAACGTCGTGTGCGCGGGCTGCGACCGATCCGCGGTGACGCGCGAGGGCTCGCACGCGCTCGTCGGCGAGGGAAGCGCCGCGGAAGCCACGGCCGCGTGGATCCTGGCCGCTCTGCATCGGACGGAGCAGTTCGAGACGGGCGCGCTCACCGCGGCGCTGCGCTCGACCGATCCGCCGCCTGGCTATGCGCGCTTCGAGGGTTCCGCTCCGCCGCGCGACCCGACGGTCTTTCGGCGGCCGAAAAAGGACCCGCGGAAGTAGGACCCGCGACCGAGCGCGGGCAGGATTGGTGGCCGAGACCGACTGCACGCGTCTTCGTTCGCCGAAAGTCGGGCACGGACTGGGCGTCCGGCCGGGGTCGAGCCGCTAGGATTGGCCTCCCCCGCCGCCCCCCCCCCGAGATCGACCGGATGTCATCCCGCTGGCTGTTCGCTCGCCGCACTGTCGGAGAACTCCACGCCGAGAGCGAACGCAGCGGACTCCGCCGCGCGCTCGGCCCGATGGACCTGGTCATGATGGGTGTCGGCGCCATCATCGGCGCGGGCATCTTCGGCACGATCGGCCAGGCCGCGGGGGCAGCGGGACCGGCGGTCGTCCTGTCGTTCCTGGTCACCGCGTTCGCGTGCGGTCTCGCGGGGCTGTGCTACGCGGAACTCACCAGCGTCGTCCCGATTTCGGGCTCGGCGTACACGTACGCCTACGCGACGCTCGGGCAGTTCGTCGCCTGGATCATCGGCTGGGACCTGATCCTCGAGTACGCGATCGGGAACGTCGGCGTGGCGATCTCGTGGGCGGACTACGCCTGGGCGTTGATGAAGAATGTCGGCATCGACTTCCCGCTGTGGCTCGCGAAGGACCCGCGCTACCTGACCGACCCGCTCAGCGATCCGGCGACCGTGGCCGCGATCCGCGCGTCCGCGCCGACGATCGGCGGGACCGTCATCTGCTTCAACCTGCTGGCGGTTTCGATCACCGTCCTCATCACGATCCTGCTCGTGCGCGGCGTGCGGCACAGCGCGACGCTCAACAACGCGATCGTCCTCCTGAAGATCGGCGTGCTGCTCTTCGTGATCGGCGTCGGCATCCAGTACTGGGACACGAGCCGCTGGGGCCTCGCGCCCTACGACTCCGAGAAGTTCGCTCCACACGGTTGGACCGGCATCGCCAAGGGAGCCGGCCTGCTCTTCTTCAGCTACATCGGCTTCGACGCCGTGTCGACCGCCGCGGAGGAGTCGAAGAAGCCGGCGCGGGACCTGCCGATCGGCATCCTGGGCTCGCTCGCGATCTGCACGGTCCTGTACGTCCTGATCGGGCTCGTCGTCACGGCGCTCGTCCCGATCGACGACCTGACGCGCGGCGCGGACCCCCTGAACGTTGCGATCTCCGCGACGGGCAAGGACTGGGCCAAGGTGGTGGTCTCGGTCGGCGCCACGGCCTCGATGACCGCGGTGCTGCTCGTGTTCCAGATGGGCCAGCCGCGCATCCTGATGTCCATGTCGCGCGACGGACTGCTGCCGCCGTTTTTCGCGCGCGTCAGCCAGCGCTACGGCACGCCCGCAGTCTCCACCGTGCTGACCGGCATCGTCGTATGCACCTTCTCGGCGTTCGCGAACATCGTGGAGATCGTGAACCTGGTGAACATCGGGACGCTGTTCGCGTTCGTCGTCGTCTGCATCGGCACGCTCGTCCTGCGCTACAAGGAACCCGACCTCGTGAGGCCCTTCCGCGTGCGCGGCATCTGGCCGGTGGCGCTCGGCGGCGTGCTCACGTGCACCTACCTCATGACGCAGCTCGGGGCCGAGAACTGGTCGCGTCTCGCACTCTGGCTCGTCGTCGGATTGAACGCCTATTTCGCCTACGGCTTCGTGCGCAACACGACCGACCCGGTCAGGCGCCGCGCGCTGCAGCGCAGGGCGAACGTCGTCTTCGCGCTGGTCCTGACCGGGCTCGCGGCGTTCATGCTGCACGGCGACGAGTGGCTCTCCGCACCGGCGATCCGGGCCTCCGAACTCGCTCCGGGCGAGACGCTTCCCGCGGTGATCCCGACCCTGTGGGACAAGTGGGTCGGCTTCCCCCCGGAGCTCGCTCACGGGATGGCGGTGTTCCTCGGGTTGTGCGCCCTGTGGAACCTCGCATCGATCCCGTTCGGCTCGCGCCCGCAGAATCGCGGTCCGGTCGCGACCTGAGTCGAACCCCCGGAACGAACCACCGTGCGGGCGGGCAAGGAGGTCGAGGACCAACGGCGCAGTCCTCGGACTCCCGCTCCCTCGTTCTCGAGCATTGCGGCGGTCGCGCGCCCCCACTACCTTCGCCAACCCCGGCGCCCGAGCGCTCCGCTCATCGGCTTCCCGGCCTTCCGTCTCTTTCGTCGGTCCTTTCCACGATGAGCGATCAGAAACAGCAGTGGGGCAGCCGCCTCGGGGTGATCCTGGCGGTCGCCGGATCCGCAGTCGGCCTCGGGAACTTCCTGCGCTTCCCGGGCCAGGCCGCCGACAACGGCGGCGGGGCGTTCATGATCCCCTACTTCTGCGCGCTGATCTTCCTCGGGATCCCGATCGGATGGGCCGAGTGGACGATGGGCCGCTACGGCGGACGCAAGGGATTCCACTCCGCGCCGGCGATCCTGGGCGTGATCGGCAAAGGCAAGGTCGCGCGCTACCTGGGCGTGATCGGCGTGCTGATCCCGCTGGGCGTTTCCTTCTACTACGTATTCATCGAGGCCTGGTGCCTCTCGTACACCTTCGAATACGTGCGCGCGCTGTTCGGAGGAGCCGCGGTCGGCATCGAGAACGGCGCGCCCATCGCGCAGCAGACGGCGGCCTCCGGCGCGCACTTCGCCGACATGATCGGCAAGAGCGGCCACGGTTCGCTGTTCCAGGACGGCATCGCGCCCATCGTGTGGATGTTCCTGGCCGTCTTCGCGGTCAACATCTGGCTCGTGAAGCGCGGCCTCTCGGGCGGCATCGAGACCTTCTGCAAGTGGGCCATGCCGGCGATGGCCGTGTGCGCGCTCTTCGTGCTGGCGCGCGTCCTGACGCTCCCGGATCAGGGCAACGGCCAAAATGTGTCGAACGGCCTGGGCTTCATGTGGAACCCGAACTTCGACAAGTTCTGGGAGCCGAAGGCCTGGATCGCCGCCGCCGGCCAAATCTTCTTCAGCCTGTCGGTCGGGTTCGGCGTGATCATCAACTACGCCAGCTACTTGAAGAAGAAGGACGACCTCGTCCTGTCGGGCCTCACGGCCTCGGCCACGAACGAGCTCTTCGAGGTGGGCTTCGGCGGCATGATCACCCTGACGGCCGCGTTCGTATTCCTGGGCCTCGCCGGCACGGCCGAGGCCGTCGCGGGCGGCACGTTCGGCCTGGGCTTCACGACCCTGCCCGTCGTCTTCGCCCACATGCCGCTCGGGAACCTGTTCGGCGCGCTGTGGTTCTTCATGCTGTTCCTGGCGGCGATCACGAGCTCGATCTCGATGTACCAGCCGACGCTGGCTTTCATCGAGGAGTCGCTCGGGCTCACGCGCGGCAAGGCGATCGCGCTGGTCGCGGCGCTGGGCCTCGTCGGTTCGGGATGGTGCGTGTGGTTCAGCGGCGGGATGACGGCGCTGGGCACGATCGACGACTGGGTCGGCACCTTCCTGATCGTGGTGCTCGCGGCCGTGCAGGTGATCTGCTTCTCCTGGGTCTGGGGCATGGAGCCGGGGATGAAAGAGGCGCACCACGGTGCGCACCTGCGGATCCCGCGCATCATGCGCTTCGTTCTCAAGTGGGTCGCTCCGGCCTACCTGCTGGTGACGATCGGGCGCTTCGTCTGGAACGACCTCGGGGCCTGGATCCGGGCATTGGGCGAGAACGTGGTCGCCCGCAACACGATCTTCCTGGTGTTGGCGGTGACGGCGCTGCTCGTGCTCTTCACGTTCCTGGGCGAGAAGCGCTGGCGCGCCGCGGGTCTCGACGTGGACGGCGAGCGCGAGCCGGACGAGGATCTTGCTCCGGCCAAGACGGGGAGGAAGTGATCCATGACCACACTCGGCATGCTGTTCATGATCGGATCCCTGGCCTTCGTCTGGGGCCTGACGTATTGGTGCTTCCGGAAGGTGCTGACCGCTCCGGCCGACGACCACGTCGTGAAGCCGCCGGACAGCCTGGGCGGATAGGAACTCGGGGGCGGGCGGTTATCCTCCGCGGGTCATGAGCACGACCACCCGCCCTGCCACGCCGCCCGCCGACCTGAAGCCCATCGCACCCGTCGACCTCGCCGCCGAGCGCGCGGCGGTCGGCCCGGCCCTCGAGGAGGCCGTCCTGCGCGTCCTGCGCAGCGGCCAGTACATCCTCGGGCCGGAGGTCGAGCGGCTCGAGAAGGACTTCGCCGCCCTTCACGGTGTCGCGCACGGCATCGGTGTCGCCAACGGCACCGACGCGATCGTGATCGCGCTGCGCTCCGCGTGCGTGCAGCCGGGGGACCACGTCGTCACCTCACCGTTCACGTTCTTCGCGTCCGCCGGCGCGATCGCGTGGATGGGCGCGAAGCCCGTGCTGGCGGACGTCGAACTCGACACGGCGCTGCTCGATCCGAAGAAGGCCGAAGCGGCGATCGACTCCAAGACGACCGGCATCCTGCCCGTCCACCTGTACGGCCAGATGGCCGACATGAAGGCCTTCCGCGCGCTGGCGGACAAGAAGAAGCTCGCACTCGTCGAGGACGCCGCCCAGAGCCACGGCGCGTCGCGCGACGGCGTCTCGTGCGGGCAGCTGGGCGACGCGTGTGCGTTCTCGTTCTACCCCACGAAGAATCTGGGGGCGTGCGGCGAGGGCGGGATGATCCTCACGAAGAGCGAGCACGTCGCGGCCCGCGCGCGCCGCGTTCGCGAGCACGGCTCGCCCGTGCGCTACACGCACGCCGAGCTGGGCACGAACTCGCGCCTGCAGGGCATCCAGGCCGCCGTGCTCAACGTGAAGCTCCCCTTCCTCGCGGCCTGGAACGAGCGCCGCCGCGCGATCGCCGCGCGCTACGACGCCGCCTTCAAAGGCTGCGCGGAAGTCGTGCCGCTGGCACGTCGGCCGAACACCGTCCACGTCTACCACCAATACACCGTGCGCCTCCGCGGTCCTGTCGGCCGCGACGCGGTCATCGAGGCTCTGAAGCCCTGGAAGATCGCGGTCGCCGTCCACTACCCGAGTCCCGTGCACCTGCAGGAGGCCGCGCGCCCCTGGGGGTACGGCCCGGGCGACTTCCCGAACGCCGAGACCCTGGCGCGCGAGGTCGCGTGCCTGCCGGTCCATCCGTTCCTGTCGGACGCCGACGTGGACCGCGTGGCGGAGCGTCTGATGGCCGCGGCCCGCGGGAACTCCTGACCCGCAGGCACTTCTGCCGATCCTCTACCCGTGAAGAAGCGCTCGATCCCCCTGGTCCTCGCCCTCCTGGCCTTGCCCGCGACCGTCCTGGCTGCGCTGCCGCAGGGCCGTGGCCGTGGCGAACCGCCGGCCCAGCGTGCCGAGGACGACCTGTCGGAGTTCTACTTCCAGACGGCCGACTGGGACGGAGACGGCTGGATCCGATTCACGGAGGCCGAGAAGAGCCTGAGCCTGGATCGGGCGAACTTCGCGCTGTTCGACACCGATCGGGACGGCGGCATCGATGCCACGGAGTTCGGCGCGCGCTACCGGATGGTCGTGAGCCGCGGCGGGGTCTTCACGCCCCCGCGCTCGAAGCCCGACGCTCCGCGGCCCGTGAAGAAGGACGCCAAGGCGCTCCTGCTCGCCTACGACTCGGACCTGGACGGCATGCTCGTCGAGTCGGAGGTCGGGCGAGCACTCCAGGAAGCCAACATCGCGGATCCCTCCGCCCTGGTGGTCGTCGCGACGCTGGACAAGGACCGCAGCTCGGGCATCGACGGCGCGGAACTGGACGAGCTCTCCGGCCTCCTCTTCCCCGAGACCCGGCCGACATCCGCGAGCAGGAAGACGCTCACGCTCGACGAGCTCTTCGACCGCACGGCGCCGCGGGACGCGCGCGCCGCGTCGACGATCGGGCCTCGCCGCACGGCCGGGCCGATCACGGTGTTCCGCCGGCTGGACTACGACCGCAGCGGCGGGATCGAGCTCATGGACCTGGAGGAACTCCAACGCCCGCTGCGCAGCGCGGTGCGGCCGGCGGCGGTGCTGGCGACGCTCGACACCGACGGCGACGGCTCGATCTCGGAGACCGAGTTCGACGCCGCGATGCGGTAGCGGACGCTCGCCGCGTCAGCCGTGCAGGGGCTCGAGGTCCCGCAGGTGCGGCCCGTCCTCGGGTGTCGAGACGGCGAACTTGGGCCGATCCTGCGCATCCGCGCGCGGCGCGAGCAGGCAGGCGCCAGCCACCGTGCCGTCGAGGCCCAGCACGTAGAACGTCAGGTTGAACGAGGGCTTGCCGCGGGCGTCGAGCATCTCGGGCTGGTAGCGCGCCTGACGCTCGGTCTGCCGCGTCACGCGGCGCAGCACTTCCATCGCGGCGTCGAGCGGCTTCGCGCCCTGGCGCATCAGCTCGACGATCGCGAACGCGCCGTTCGACAGGATGTTGGCCTCGCCGCGTCCCGTCGCGCCCGCGCTGCCGGCTTCCTGGTCGCAGTAGAGGCCGGCGCCGACGATCGGTGAATCGCCGACGCGGCCCGGGATCTTCCAGGAGAGCCCCGAGGTCGTCGTCGTGCAGGCGATCGCGCCGTCCTTGGCCATCGCCGAGCAGTGGATCGTCCCCCACTGCCGCGTGCGCATCCGGTCGGAGAGGGCGGCGACGCGGGCGTCGCGCGGCGCACGCGGCAGCGCGCCCTGCCAGGGAACTTTGGGCGGCGGCGGCAAGCGGTCGTCGTCGGTCGAGTGGTTCTCCTTCCACTCCATCCACTTCTTGCGCGAGGCCTCGGTGAGGAGCTCGACGTGCTCGTGACCGTGCGAGCGCGCGAAACGGTAGGCGTCCTTGCCCACGAGGAGGCAGTGATCCGTGCGCTCGAGGACGAGCCGCGCGACCTCGCTCGGGTGCAGGATGTTCTCGATGCAAGCCACGCCGCCCGACTTGTGCCGCGGCCCGTACATGCAGGCGGCGTCGAGTTGCACGACCCCGTCCTCGTTGGGCAGTCCGCCGAGGCCGACCGAGTCGTCGTTCGGATCGGCTTCGACGACCTTCACCACCTCGATCGCGACGTCGAGCGGATCGGCGCCTTCGAGGAGCTTCGCGTAGTGCAGCTTCATGCCCGCGAGGCCGTTGTTGCTGCCCACCAGGACAGCGCGGCCCTTCCGGTTGGTCACGATCGCCGGCGCCGCATTCGACGCGGCGGGAGTCTCCGCGCGCGCCCCGCTCTGGCAGGCGCTGAGCGCAGCACCGGCGGCCAGCGCGCCTCCGAGCAGGGAGCGGCGATCCACTCGGTTCTCGGCCGACATCTCCGTATTCCCATCGCTCATGATCCGCCTCCTGCTTTCTTCTCCGGAGCCTTCTCGATCCGCGCGCCCGTGCCGAGGCACAGTTCGCGCAGCCACTGCCGCACCGCGTCCCCGTGGACGCGCCATTGATCCGCGAGTTTCTCGTCCGATGCGGCCTTGGCCGCACCGACGCGCATGTCGATCTCGAGCTTGGCGCTGCGCAGGTGCCGGTCGAGGTCGGCCGGTTGCGCGTCGGCGACCGCCAGGGCAGCCGCGAGGAGGACCGCTCCCGAGCGCCGCATCTCGGCTGGATCGACGAGCTCGAGGCGATCCGCGCTGGTGTGATACGACCAATCGGGGAAGTGCCAGAGCAGCGCCGACGGGATCCCGGCGTCCAGGAACACCACGTGATCGCTGCCGCCCTCGAAGGGGTGCTCGGCGGTCTGCCACGGGCCCGCGACGAGCGCGACGTCGGCGAGCGCCTCGCGCAGCACGACGGCGAGCCCGTCCGGGCGGAGGTCGCTCTCCGAGACGCTGCCCGCGCCCCAGGCCGTGTGCACGTCGGGCGGCAGGGGCTCGAGCGCGCCCGGATCCGGCGCACGCTCGAGGAGCGGCTCGGCGCCCGTCTCGACGCGGCTCTCGCCGACCATGTCGGCCGCGATCGCCGCGACCGCGGTCCGGCCGGAGTGCTCGAGCCACACGCGGCTCTGCTCCATCTCGTCCCCGAACACGAACGCGACGGACCGCGCGGGCGCAGTCAGCGACCCGTTCCCGAGAAGACGCGCGAACGCGAGCGCGCATTCGAGGACCGTGCCCACCCCGCTGGCGTTGTCGCAGGCCCCCGGCTCCTGCACGTGGGCCACGATCGGGACCGCCGATTGCGGTTCACGGCGACCGACGACGGTCGCGACGAGCGTGCGCAACGGACGCTCGGCGGTCTCGACGACGGCCGTGAAGCGCACGACGGTGTTCGCTTTCCCCGCGGCGGCGCGCAGAGTCTCCGCCGCGCGCGGCGAGACCTGCGCGACCGCGAGCGGGACCGGCGCGCGGACCGATCGAAAGCCGATCGCGTCGCGATGACGATCGCGGCCGGTCGGATCGACGTTGTAGGCGGCGAGATCGCTCGCGATCGCGAGCACGGCACCCTTCGCGGCCGCCGCGCGCAGGACGTCCGGCCGGAGACCAGAGTCCAAGAGGAGCACGGTTCCCGGCGCGCAGTCCTCGACGCGCGTCACCAGGCGGCCCCCGACGTCGGCCGAGGGAGCACCGGTGGGCAGCATCGTCCGATCCCGATCGCCCGTCGCGGAGAACTCATGGAGGACCTCCTCCACTCCGTCGCGCACGAGCGCGAGCCGCGCGCTGCGCGGAGTCCAGGCGGGCGAGCGCATCGGCGTCTCGATCACGCGCAACTCGAGTCCGTCCTGCGCGCCGAAACCAGCCGCGCGCAGGCGCCGCTCGAGCTCGGTCAGCGTCGCTTCGAAGCCCTCGTTGCCCGGCGCCCGGTACCAGCGGTCGGCGAACGTCGTGACCTCGAACGCGGCCTCGGCCGAGAACGCCGCATGGATCTTCGACGCGAACCGGGCCGTTCCGGTCGCGCCGGGAGCCACGGGCGGCCCGCGGTGCGCGGCGGGCTGGATCTTGGGCGCCGCCGCGGCGGCCGCGCTCAACTCGACGAGTTCCGCGTTGGACATCTCCGTGCGGCAGGCGCACATCGAGACGGCGACGACGGCGACCGGAAGGATGCGCATGCGCCTCAGCTCGTGTACTTGTCGATCAGCAGCCCGAGGCGCAACCGCGCTTCGGCCGGGATCCGTTCCTTGGCGGTCATGATCGCGGTGGCCAGCGCTCGCCCGTCGGGGCAAGTTCCCTGGACGGGAACGCGGGGCAGCGCCGCCGCGAGCAGCTTCTTCGCGTTCCCGATGTTGGCCGCCATGACCTTCAGGATCGACTCGACGGTGACGTCGTCGTGGGTCTCGTGCCAGCAGTCGTAGTCCGTCGCCATCGCCACGGTGGCGTAGCAGATCTCGGCCTCGCGAGCGAGCTTCGCCTCCTGGAGGTTCGTCATGCCGATGACATCGACACCCCAGGTCCTGTAGATCCGCGACTCGGCGCGGGTGCTGAACTGGGGCCCCTCCATGTTCAGGTAGGTTCCGCCGTCGTGCATCGTGAGGCCGAGTTCGCGTCCGGTCGCGAGCAGGAGCTGACGCAGGTCCGGACAAACGGGGTCCGCGAACATGACGTGCGCCACGACGCCGTCCGTGAAGAACGTGTCGGCGCGATGCCGTGTGCGGTCGAAGAACTGGTCGATGACGACGAAGTCGCCGGGATGCACGTCCTCGCGCATGGACCCGACGGCCGAGATCGACACGATGCGCGTCACGCCGAGCTTCTTCAGGCCCCAGATGTTCGCGCGGAAGTTGATCTCGCTGGGCGAGATGCGGTGCCCGCGTCCGTGGCGCGGGAGGAACACGACGGGAACGCCGCCGAGCCGTCCGGTGACGTACGAATCGCTCGGCGCGCCGAACGGCGTCGTGAGCGGGACCTCGCGAACCTCCGTCAGGCCGGGCAGGTCGTACAGGCCCGATCCGCCGATCACCCCGACGGCCTCGCTGCGTTCGATCGACTTCATCGTGTTCTCCTGCCCCGGTCCGGGCCGCGGTCATCACGCTGCCGCGCGGCGGGTTTCGCCGCATCGGTGCCGCGGGCCTTCGGCCCGTGCGCCCGGGTTCCGCCTGCTCCCCGTCCGCGTGAGTCCGAAGGCCCCTGCGCCGGACGATCGAAGGCGGCCGGACCGCCGCGCCGCGCCGGCGGGCCGGCGTAGCGCCCCCCTTCCGGGCGGCGCTCCTCGTCGCGCCGGAAGTCGCCCTGTTCGGCCTCGCGCCGCGCGAGGCGCCGCGCCGCGTCGTCGGGAGTCTCGGCTTCCCGAGTCGGAGCGAGGCGCGCCAGGACCAGCGTCGCATAGCTGCCGCGCGGCAAGTCGAAGCTCACGTGGAGCACGCCGTCCGATCGCCGATCCGGGGCGATCTCGAGGCGGCGCGGATGCACGAGGAGCTGGCGATCCTCGCCCTTGATCGCGAACCCGGGCACCCCGTGGATGCGGAAGTCCTCGGGAGCCAGGCCCTCGGCGGCGAGCGCGGCCGTGAGCCAACGTCGCTGGTCGTCGTGCTCGACGTCCTCGAGGCCTTCGCCGGGCATGCGGAAGTTCCCCTTCCAGGCCTCGGGCACGGCGAGCGGCGCGCGCGTGAACGAGAGCGGTCCCTCGAGCGACGGCACGACCAGGCGATCCTTCGGGCGCGCGCTCTCGCCGATGAAACGGGCCACCGCGCGATTCCAGATGTGCGACTGGAACGCGTACAGGTGGATGAGGCGGACTTCCGTCTTCACGTAGCGGAACGCGCCCGCGAAGTCGTCCGGCTCCCGCGCGAGGTGCTCGAAGATCGAGTGGTGCGCCCCATAGGCGCCCGCGACGTCGCGGCAGCGTTTCCAATCGCCCCACGCGCTCGCGAGGCCGCGCTTGAACGAACGCATGTGGGGGTTGTCGTTCTCGGAGGGCGAGGCGAGCAGGTGCTGGAGCGCCGATTCCGCGCGTCCGAGCGCGAGCTCCTTGGCGACCCAGCCCTGACCGTGGCGGAGGTTGCCGAACCGCTGCTCGCCGAAGTAGTTGGGGACGCCCAGATCCCGGACGTAGACCGCTTCGCGCTCGATCTCGGCGCGCTCCGCGGGCTCCACGCCGCGCAGGGCGATCTCGAAGCCGTTGCCGATGCTGTCGCGACTCGAAAGCGCGTGCATCGCGAAACCGGCCATCTCGACTTTCAGCGACGGCGACTGGAAGCGGACGGGCTTCCCGCCACGGACGCTCATGAACTGAGTCGTGACGCCCTGACGGTCCTTCATGCCGGCCATGCCGATGTCGGAAGACCTCACCCCGGTCGCCAGCGCGAGCTCGCTCGCGGCTTCGAGCGACGTGAGCTTCTTCTTCGTCACGCGATAGACGCGGTACTTGCCCTTGTCGCCGACGTAGCCGTCCACGAGCAGCTCGTAGACGCGGAAGTCCTGCGGTTTGCTCTTGATCCTCATGGCGCGCGGAACTTGGCGAGCTGCTTCAGCGCGCGAGCGAGGTCCTTCGGGATCGGCGATTCGACGCGGATGCGTCCAATGCCCTCGACGCGCGGGAACTCGATCTCCCGCGCGTGGAGTGTGAGACGGTCGATGAGAGGAGTCTCGATGTGGCCGGGCTTCTTCCGGTAGTCGCGCTTGATGTCCGAGAGCGACAAGGAGTTGCGCCGACCATAGTAGGGATCCACGGCGAGCGGGAAGCCGATCTCGCGCAGGTGCACGCGGATCTGGTGCGTGCGCCCGCTCAGCGGCTCGCAGGCGAGCAGCGTGTAGCCCTTGAAGCGCTGCTCCACACGGATCCTGGTCTGCGACGGCTTGCCGTGCTGACGATCGACGCGCATGCGCCCGCTCTTGCGCTCGTCAGGGCCGATGGCGAGATCGATGACCTCGGACTCGCCGTCGGGCAGGCGGTGCTCGCCCTCGACGAGAGCCAGGTACGTCTTCTGCACCAGGCCGGCATCGAAGGCGGCGCGCAGCCCGCGTTCGGCTTCGATCGACTTCGCCACGACCACGACTCCGGTGGTGTCCTTGTCGAGACGGTGGACGAGCCGGGGTCGGAACGGGAGCCCCTCCAGGTGTTCGATCGTCGTGCCGTCCTCGGGCCGTTCGAGGCCCGCGCGCCCGAGGGCCAGGTCGAGGAGCGCGCCGGAGAGGCAGGCATTGTCGCGCGCCCAGCGCTCCGGTTCGGCGGCCAGACCGGCCGGCTTGTCGACGGCCAACACGTGCTCGTCCTCGTACAGCACGTCGATCTCGACGCGCGGCACCTGCACGTCGGGCATTTCGTCCTCCTCCTCGAAGTCGACGATCAGCACCTCGTTCTCGCGCAGCCGGTGTCCGGGAATGGTCTTGTTGCCGTCGAGGAGCACCTTTCCGTCGCGCACCTGCCGCCGCAGGAATCCCTTGGGCAGGAGCGGGAACGAGAGGCACAGGAACTCGTCGAGTTCCATGCCGGCGCGCTCGGGCGGTATCGGGATGTGCAGCACGGGATGGATCGGTGGAAGCACGCGCCCCCTGGAGATCAGGCCTTGCGCGCAGTCGGCGGCGAGGAGTAGATCTCCTCGCGCAGGGAGGCGACGTAGGGCAGATTCCGGTAGCGGCCGGCGTAGTCGAGGCCGTATCCGACCACGAACAGGTTCTGGACCTCGAAGACCCGGAAGTCCGCCTGCAGCGGAACCGCGCGGCGCGAGGGCTTGTCGAGGAACACGCACGAGCGCACTTCGGCCGCGCCGCGGCGCGCCAGCTCGGCCTTGAGTCCGTGGAGTGTGCGCCCCGTGTCGAGGATGTCGTCGACGAGCAGCAGGTTGCGGCCTTCGATCTCGTTCCCCGTGGGGAAGAAGTTGATCTCGAGAGCACCCGACTCCGTGCCGTCGCCGTAGCTCGAAGCGGCCAGGAATGCGAGTTCCAGCGGAATCGGAATGCGCCGGATCAGGTCCGACGCGAAGACGCACGAGCCCTTGAGGACCGAGACGACCGTGAAGTCGCGGCCCGAATAGGCGCGCGTGACCTCGCCGGCCACGCGGTCGATGCCCGAGACGATCTCGGCTTCGCTGAAGAGGATCCGGTCGATATCGGCGTGCATCGGTTTTCCCGCTGTTTCGGGCCGCGGAGGATATCGCCATCCCGCGCCGCGGGTCGAGGATGGGCCGTGGGAACCCTCGCCGGGCCTTCCGGGCCGGGGATTTTTTTGGGCATCCTGGACTTGCCCCCCCGCCCCCCGGTGCTACTGTCCGCGCCAATCGCGCTCTGCGTGGCTCGATCGACGGGCCAATTCGCGAGTTCCAGCCCAAGCCGGTTCTCGAACGGGCACAGGCACGATTCCCGCGCATGCTTCCTCGCGGGCGATTCCTCTCGAAAGCTCGGCGAGAACCCCGAACTCCACCGCTACCCATTGCAATGGACTCACTCGTGACGAAGCGCCCACAGAACCGCCGCTCGGAGGAAGACCAGATCCGCGAGTTGCAGGAGAAGGTCGCGGAACTGAAGGCGCAGGCCGAGGCGAAGGCGCGCAAGGACCTGCCCGTCGTCCGCGAATGGCCGAAGACGCAACGCGCGTTGCGGGCGTTCGTCCAGATCGCGATGGAGAACCGGCGCGAGGACCTGGCGATCTCCGCTCAAGCCTTCATGGCCGGAATCGAACGCAGCCTGGACCCCGAGGTCGCGGCTGGGCGCCAGCGGCGCGCGAAGAAGGACGGTCCCGAGGAGAACGACGGCTGGTCGCGGTGACCGCCGCGCGCGCCGAAGCGGATCCGGTGCGCCATGTGCATGGCGCACCAGGGGCCCTCTGGGACATGGCCATTCCCGCCCACGGCTCTCCCGCCACGAGACCGGTCTGACATGCCGATCCGACACCATCCCGACGTTCGCGTGCTCTCGAGCCGCACCGTCCACCCGGGCCGCATCTTCGACGTGATCCGTGAGGAACTGGTCCTGCCCTCGGGCCTCCGTCAGGACATCGAAATCGTCGATCATCCCGGCGCCGTGGCCGTCGCGGCCTTGGACGAGAACGGAGACCTGCTCCTCGTGCGCCAGTACCGCCACGCCTGCGGCGACTGGATGCTGGAGATCCCCGCCGGACGCATCGAGCGCGGCGAGGACCGCCTGACGGCGGCGATGCGCGAGCTCGAGGAGGAGACCCGGCATCGCGCCAGCTCGTGGGAGCTCCTCTCGGAGTTCTACGCGGCGCCCGGCTTCTGCAGCGAACTGCTCTCGGTGTTCCTGGCCCGCGGTCTCGTGCACGTCGGGGATGACGCCCGGGCCGCGGACGAGGACGAGGAGTTCGTGCTCGAGCGGATGAGCGCGCCGCGCATCCTCGAAGCGGGACTCCAGGACGCGAAGACGATCATCGCCGCGTCGCTCGTGGTCGCACGCGGGCTCGCTCCGCGCTGAATTCCGCCCCGGGCTCCCACGGACGACGGCATCGTCTAGCGAGCCGTCGGCGCCAGGTCGGAGACGAAGTCGAAGCCGCCTTGCCCCGGTCGCAGATTCCCGCCCTGGTCCAGCCGGAGGATCGCCCCCACGGCGGTCACGAGAACGCCGCCGCGCCAGGCCAGCGCGCGATCCAGCCCGGGCAGGGGCAGACCGCAGCGATCGAGCTCGACCGCTCCGCCCGGCCCGAAGCGGACGACGCAGGGCTCCTCCGTGTTCGCGACCCAGACACGCTCCTCTCCGCGGACGGGTGCCAGGTGCCGCGCGGGCCGTGGAAGCGGCGCGCTCCAGCGCACGGTCAGATCGGCCGCGAGCAGCAGGATGCGCCCAGGGCCGGAATCGTCGAGAGCCCAGACCATTCCCGGCGCGGGCCCGGCCGCCAGATCGGCCAGGTGTCCGCCGAGGTTCGCGCTCGCCAGCACGCCTCCCGTGATCGCGTGCACACGCAGCACCTCCCCGCTCCTCGTGCCGAGGACCGCGGACTCGCGCTCGCCGCTGACGCACGCGAGGCCGTCGCGCTCGATCAACGGGAACAGGCTGCCTTCGGTTCGCACGCGCACGAGCCGCGGGAGGGCACCGGCCCGAACCTCGACGACGAGCGCCTGCTCGCCGCCCGCCAGCACGTCGAGATCGGCCGCGCGCTCGATCCACAGTTCCGTCACGAGCGCTCCCGCCGCGTCGAAACGATCGAGCCGCTGCGTCGAAGCCGCGGAACCCGTCTCGGCGCGCAGGACCCACAGTCCCCCGTCGCCCGCCGGCTCCACGTCGAGCGGCCAATCCACGGGCAGCCGGCGCGTCAGGTAGAGATCCGCGTCGAG
Source organism: Planctomycetota bacterium (assembly GCA_026692665.1). Lineage (GTDB taxonomy): Bacteria > Planctomycetota > UBA1135 > UBA1135 > JAEUHZ01. The sequence goes on along the minus strand of JAPLOF010000038.1, from coordinate 10,863 downwards.
CCCGTAGACCCGCGACGCGTCGCGATCGGCCGCCCACAGAACGGTCTCGCCCGGAGCCGCAGGCGGTGGCTCGGCTGCGGCGAACGCGGCGAGACACGCGCCGAGCACCCCGAGGCCGGCCGCCAACAGCGCCAGACCTGCGCCGCGCGCACCAGCGCGGCCGCTGCGCTTCCCTCCGCCAGGCATGTCCATGTCCGCGCCGCCGAAACCCGATCGTGAGACCATCGCGCCCTCCGCCCCGAGGACGCTCGGGTTCGGCGGAGGTCGCGGGAATTCCCTTCGAAATCGCGCAGGCACTCCGAGCCGAGCAGAACGCTCTCGGGGCACGGGCCGACCGTGAAGCCCCCGAGGCGCGTGTCGCCGCGGCGTTTCCAGAACCGCGGGCTCGGGAGCGGAGGACCCGAGTCGGTCAGGGCGTGGGCCAGCGCGGGCGGCCCTCGATCGCGACAGCGCCCGGCGTCCGCCGCGACGCGCGCCAGGTGGCGAAGGCCAGGACACCGAGGCAGACCGGCACGAGGGCGAGCAGCAGGAGGACGCTGCCGTTCCATCCGCGCGCGAAGCTCGGGTCTTGGGAGGCGACCGCCTCCCGGCACATCGGTCATGTGGATCCGCGCGGCGAAAGCGCGAACCAGGTCGCGGCCAGGAGGATCGCTCGGCGCATCTCGTCCCCTATCTTCACCGCAGGCTGCGGTTCGGCGCAACCGCGCGTCAGCGGATCGCGCGCACCCGGATCCAGGGACCGGGCACGGAGTTCTCCGGGGCACTCGTCGCGCGCGGGATCGCGGCCTTCAACTCCGCCGGCAGCGTGACGCGCTCGACGTCGCGGATGGTCTGCGTCGCGAAGCACAGGTCCGCGAATCCGGACGCGACCAGCGCGCGCGCGAGCGCCGCGATGTCGCGCGCGCGCAGGACGACGTCCGCGCGCGGCGGCGGGGCCGCGACGACGAGCCGGCGCGCGATCGAGGCATGCGACTCGCGCAGGTCGGCGGCGCGCGGCGCCGCGGGCAGGCGCTCGTTCTCGCCCGGGACGCCGGCGAAGTCGGCGAACAGGAATCCGCACAGGTCCGCCGAGGGGCTGCCGCCGAAGACGTCCTCCCGAGCCATGGCGGCGGCGAGCGGAGTCGAGGAGACGATCGGACGCGGCGCGGAGAGGCACGGCACGTCGTCGGGCGCGCTCCAGATCGGCGCCGCGAGGACGACCCCGGCGGCAGAACTCGAGAGCGCCCCGAAGCGCGCGACGCTGGCGGCGTCCCCGCGCACCGGTTCGACGCCCAGGCGGCGTGCCCAGGCGAGCGTCGACTCGCTCGTGGACGGACGCAACGACGAGACGAACGCGGATGCCGCGCCCCCCTCGATGGGACCGGTGGCGAGCGCCGACTGGCTCGCCGACTCACTGGTCGGAGCGGGATCGCCGAGGACGCTCCAAGCTCCGGCCGGAGCAGGGTCGCTGGCCGCCGGTGCCGGCAGGACGGCTTCGACGGTGACCGGGCGTCCCGCCTTCGTCCGCAGGTCGAGCGCATGCAGCGGCACGGCCCAGATCACGTCGTCGGGGACGATGCGCAGCAGCTCGGGGTCGCCGAGCGCCTTCGCCACCGGAGCGAAGAGCGTCTCCGAGACGAGTGCGGCTTCCGGGCGCGCATCGCCCGAACGCGCCGCGGAGTCCCAGGCCTGGACGAGCGCGCGAGCAGCGGCCAAGGGACCGAGATCGATCCAGCGCGCGGTCCGCTCGTCGGGAAACACGGCCGCGCCGAGGCGCTCGTCGGCGACGACGCGCCGGTCGGGCCCGCGGCCTTCGATCCGCGTGCGCTCGAAGCGGTGGTACACCGCGGAGGGCCGGCTCCGGCCGACCGGCGCGAGTCCTTCCAGGGAGAGCGCGACCGACTCGTCGACGGCCGCCGTGCACCCCAGCCCCTGCGCCGCCGAGAGGAGAAGGTCGAAGAACGGGGCGATCTCCCCCGCACGCGCCTCCGCTTCGCGCCAGGCGAACCTCGCGATCTCGGCGCGGGCCGCCTTCAGCTCCGTGGCGAGAGTCCGCACGGCGCGCGGCGAGATCTCGGGCGGAGTGGTGGCGCCGTCGATCCAGACCAGGCCGGCCGCGGCGCGCATCCGGATCGTGGACGCGTCGCCGGGCGCCTCCTGGAGCACGCTGGCGAGCAGGCGACTCGCGCCCGCGAGATCGTCCGTGCCCACGAGACCGGAGGCCAGATCGAGCTCCGCGCGCAGACGCTGGGGATGACCGGCGGGGAACTTCGCGCGACGGACTTCGACGACCTTCTGGAACAGCGCCAGGGCTCGCGCGGGTTCGCCCTGCTGGAGGAGCGTGTCCGCGAGATTCGCCCGCGCCATCTGCAGCGCGTCGTGCTCGGGCGGAAGCGACGTCTCCAGCGCCGCGAGGATCTGCTCCTCGAGGGCACGCGCCTGGCTCACGAGCCCCATCTGTTCGCCGATCCACGACACGTTGCCGCGCGCGTTCTGCAACTCGAGACTGTTCGCCTCGAGCGTCTTCTCGCGGTAGCGGCGCACCGCATCCCACGCGAGCCGCGCGGGTTCCATGGAGCGCAGCCGATAGGCCAGAGCGCCCGCGCTCCGCAGGGCTCGGTCGTCCTCCGCGTCCACCGCTTCCGGATGGGCGGCCAGCAATTCCGCGATCGCGATCTCGACGCGGACGCGCGCCTCCTCGACGTTTCCGATGCCTGCCAGGCGATCGGCATCCGCGATCCCGGCGTAGCCGGGGCGCGGCTCCTGCGCGCCCGCGAGGGTGCCCGATGCGGATGCGACGAGGAACAGGGCGACGGCGATCATGCGGGCGGGTTCCACACGTAGAGACAGAGATACACCAGCACCCCGGTGACCGACACGTAGAGCCAGACGGGAAACGTGACCTTGGCCAGCTTCTTGTGGGCTTCCCAGCGTTCCTTGTGCGCGAGCCAGAGCACGCGGAGGACCATGGGCAGGTTCACGATCGCGAGGATCACGTGGCTCGCGAGCATCACGAGGTAGGCCGTCTTGAGCCAACCTTCCACGCGGAAGGGCGTCGGCCCGATCTCGCGCTCCGTTCCGAAGTGGTAGTGCACGTAGCTGGCCAGGAACGCGACCGAGGTGAGGGTCGCGGCCCGCATGAGGAAGGCGTGCAGATCGCGCCGGCCCGCCTTGATCGCGACGAGGCCGGCGAGGAGCAGCGTGGCCGAGCTCCCGTTGAGGAGCGCGTTCACGAAGGGCTGGACGGGGAACGACGGATCGCTCACGGCGCGCGACTCAGGAACTGCGCGCGCGCGGCGGCTTGAGCCACGCCTTCGTCGCTTTCGCCGTCGTAGTAGCCCCGGATGACGCCCTCGCGATCGATCACCGTGAGGAGCGTCTTGTGCGTCACGAGCTGCCCCACGGGCTGAGCCTCGTCGCGTTCGAACGGCAGCTGGAAGCTCTGGAAGCTGACGTCGCGCATGGCCTCCAGGGTGCCGGTCAAGAAGAGCCAACGCTCCGGATCGGCTTCGAACCGCAGCGCGTACTCGCGGAGGATTTCCGGCGTGTCGTGCAGGGGATCGACGCTGAACGTGACGAGGCGCACGTCGGTGCCGGCGAGCAGCGCCTGGACCTTCTTCATGCTGCCGCTCACGCGCGGGCACGGCCCGCTGCAGCGCGTGAAGATGAAGCTCGCGACCCAGGGGCGGCCCTTGAGCGTGTCGAGCGAGACCTCCGCCCCGCTCCGCTCGGTCAGTCGAAACGGCTTGACGGTCGCGAACGACTCGGCCGAATCGGACTCCGCGGCCAGGACGCTGCGCGTCCCGCTCCCGGTCCCCGGCGACTTCGGGCGCAGCGCGAGCATCAGGGCCAGGGTGATCGCGAGACCGAGGAACCCCATCAGCAGCAAACGCTGGAAAGGCGGCGCCGCGGTTTCAGGGACGTTGTGCTTCATGGATCAGAGGAGGTAGAGGAGCGTGAAGAGGACCAGCCAGATCCCGTCGACGAAGTGCTGGTACAGCGCGGCCAGCTCCGCGTGGAGCGTGCGAGCCGCGCCCGAACGGAGGACGACGCCCGATCCTGCGAGCCAAACGACTCCAGCGAGCACGTGCAGGCCGTGCGCGCCCGTCAGAATGTAGAAGCAGGCGCCGGCGAGCGACCCCCGCGGAGTGAAGCCCTCCTGCGCGAGCTCGCGCCATTCGAAGGCCTGCACACCGAGGAAAGCCAGCGCCAGGAACGACGCGCAGAGCATCCAGTTCGAGCCCGAGCGGCGCGCTCCGGCACGCAGCCGACGCACCGAGATGCTGGCGCACACCGAGCTCGCCACGAGCAGCCCGGTCAGCGTGAAACCCAGTCCGAAGGACAGCGGCTCGACCCACGCTTTCGACGAACCGCGCAGCACGAAGTACGCCGCCAGCAGCCCGCCGAAGAAGAACGCTTCGCTCGCCAGGAAGACCCACGTGCCGAAGCGCCCGGTCTCGACCGGCGGACCGCTGTCCCAGGCGGTCGCGACGTGACCGTCGAGCGGCGCGTCGATCGCGGCGTCGTACGGCAGCGGGACGGTCGCCATGGCTTCAGCGGAAGGCCGCGTAGGCGCCCGAGGTGGGATCGAGGGCGGCCAGTAGCAGCACGAGCGGCAGGTAGACGAGCGACACCAGGAGCAGTTGCCGCGCGGTCGCGCGCTCCTGCTTCCACGCGAAGCGCGCGGACGCGGCCAGGTATCCGAGCCCCAGCACGATCGCGCCGATGGTGAACACGAGCCCCGCTTCGCCCCACAGGCCCGGGACGATCGTCACCGGCAGGAGCAGGCTCGCGTACACGAGGGCCGTGCGCCCGGCGAGACCTTCCGCGCCCGGCTCGGAAGGCAGCATGCGCAGCCCGGCGCGCGCGTAGTCCTCGCGGTAGAGCCACGCGATGGCCATGAAGTGCGGGAACTGCCACACGAAGATCACGGCGAAGAGCGCCCAGGCCCAGCCCGCGGGATGTCCCGCGATCGCGACGTAGCCCAGGAGAGGCGGCGCGGCGCCCGGCACCGCGCCCACGACGGTGTTCAGGGTGCTCGCGCGCTTGAGCGGCGTGTAGACCGCCACGTACGCGAAGAGCGTCGCGAGCGCGAGCAAGGCCGAGAGCAGCGAGAAACGCCAGGCCAGCATCCCCACCGCGACCGCGGCCATCAGCGCCGCGACGAGCAGCGCGTCGCGCGGCGCGATCCGGCCCGCGGGGATCGGACGGTTCCGCGTGCGCTCCATCCGGCGGTCGGTCTCGCGCTCCAGCACCTGGTTGAAGGCGCTCGCGGCTCCGGCGGACAGCGTGATCCACAGGCTGGCCTCGAAAGCGGGCCAGGCTCGGGCGCCGGGAGCGAGGATGCCGCCGACGAAGGCCGACAGTCCGACGAACGACGCGATGCGGACCTTGAACAGGTCCGCCAGGTCCGCGGCCAGGCTCACGTCGCGCAGTTCCGTGTCGACTCTGGTCCTCATCGCACGGCCTCGAGAGGCCGCGGCGCGGCGGAGGAACCGGCCGCGGACGGCGCGGTGACCGCGGCGGACCGCCGCACGAAGACGAGCGCCGCGACGCACGCGCCGAGCAGCAGCGCGCCGCAGGCGACGTGGGCCGTCGCGAAGATCGCTTCGCCGATGGAAACGGGGTTGTGCGGTCCGGTCAGGATGTAGACCGAGATCCAGGCCAGGATCCCCAGCGCGACCTGCGTCCAGACGAGTGCCCGCAACCAACGTCCCACGCGCGCGAGGCTCGTGTCGCCGCTGCGAAGCAGTTCACCCGCGAGCAGGACGACGATCGCGGCCGCGGCGATCGCGAACAGGACGTGGACCGCCTGCGCGAGAGGCATCCCGCTGTGACGGAGCCACGCGCCGAGGACCGTTTGCACGTAGACCGCCGGCAGCGCGATCGCGGCCAGGGTGCGCAGCCTGGAACCAGCTTGGACCACGCGCGCTGCGCGCCAGGCCTGCGACTCGAGGAAGAGGATCGCGGACAGGAGCGCGAACAGGGCCTGCGCCAGCGATCCGTGGAGGAACGCCAGCTCGGGGCTGTTCTCCGTCACCCGGAAGCCGCCCAGGATCCCCTGCCCCACCACGCCGAGCAGCGCCAGCAGGGCGAGCCAGCGCACGCTCGCGCGCCGCTCGCAACGCCAGATCGTCGCGGCCAGGATGACGACGCACAGTCCCACGAATGCGCCCCACAACCGGTGGCTGTGCTCCCAGAAGACGCCCGTGCTCGCGAGCATCTCGCCGAGTGGGTACGTGAACATGTTCTGGCCGAACGTGGTCGGCCAGTCGGGCACCGCCATGCCCACGCGCAACGTCGTCACCGTGCCGCCGATCAGGAAGATCGGAAATGTCGCCAGACACGCGAGCCAGGCTGCGCGGCGGGGCCAGGGACTGACGGTCGAGTCCGACATCGGGGCGAGAAGGATAGCCGATCGCGGCTCGGGCCTCACGGGTTCAAGAGCGCGATCGCGCCTGGGGCCGGAAGTCCCGCGCGCCGGCCGCGTCGCCGTACTCGTACGGGCCGCAATCGATCACGAGATCGCGATCGAAGTTGCCGTGGCCGGGCGGCGAAGGCGCCTCCCACTCGAGCGTCGTGGCCTCCCACGGGTTGCGCCCGACCCGCGTACCGGAACGCAGGCTCCACAGCACGTTGACCACGAACAGGAGCTGCCACGCGGCGAGCGCGAAGGCGCTCCACGTCACGAAGCGGTTCAACGGCGCGAGGTGCTCGTAGAGCTGGTAGACGCTGGGATCCGCCGTGCGCCGGATCATGCCCGCGATGCCCAATTGGTGCATGGGCAGGAACACGCAGTTCAGCCCCACGAACGTGCCCAGGAAGTGCCAGCGTCCCAGCGTCTCCGACAGGGCACGGCCAGTCATCTTCGGGAGCCAATGGTGCAGCGCGCCGAACACCGCCAGCACCGTGCCGCCGAACACGATGTAGTGGAAGTGCGCGACGACGAGGTACGTGTCGTGCAGGTAGACGTCCACCGGCGTCGCGGCCAGCCACAGGCCCGAGAGGCCGCCGATCACGAACAGCGCCACGAACCCCAGAGCGAAGCACATCGCCGCCGTGAGCCGGATGCGTCCGCCCCAGATCGTCGCGATCCAGTTGAACGTCTTGACCGCCGACGGGAGCGCGATGAGCATCGTCGAGAGCATGAACGCGCGGCCCATCTCGAAGCCGAGCCCGCTCGTGAACATGTGGTGGCCCCACACCATGAGTCCGAGGCCAGCGATCGACGACATCGCCCAGACCATCGGCTTGTAGCCGAACACGGGCTTGCGCGAGTGGACGCTCAGGATGTCGGACACGAAGCCCATCGCCGGCAACACCATCACGTAGACGGCCGGGTGGCTGTAGAACCAGAACAGGTGCTGCCACAGGAGCGGAGACCCGCCCGCCCCCGCGACCTCGGGCGCGACGCTGTTCACGAGCAGCCCAGCCGGGGTGTAGAAGGCGGTCCCGATCCAGCGATCGGACAGTTGGAGCACACCTCCGGCCGTGAGCACGGGCAGCGCGGCGAGTTGGAGCGCCGCCGCGACGAGGAGCCCCCACACCGTCAGCGGCAAGCGCATCCACGTCATGCCCGGCGCGCGCATCTTCACGACGGTGACGACCGCGTTGAGGGAATTCAGGATCGACGAGACTCCGAGCACGACGATCGCGAGCAGCCACAACGTCTGTCCCGCGCCGCTTCCCGGCGCGGCCGACGGCAACGTCGCGAGCGGCGGGTAGGCGGTCCAGCCCGACTCCGCCGCGCCGCCCTCCACGAAGAAACCGGCCAGGAAGAGGCCCATCGCGCCGAGGAAGATCCAGAAGCTGGCGGCGTTCAGGCGCGGGAACGCCATGTCCGGCGCGCCGACGAGCAGTGGCACGAGGTAGTTCCCGAACGCGCCGGTGAGCAGCGGCAGGACGGCGAAGAACACCATCGCCGTGCCGTGCATGGTGAAGAGCGCCGTATAGGCCGCCGGACTGATCACGCGGCCCACGTCGCCGAACACGAGTTGCCCCACGATCGGCATCTCGGTCCACGGCCACGCGAGCTGCCAGCGGATCGCCATCGCGAGCAGTCCGCCGAAGAGGAGCATCGTGGCCGACGCGACGAGGTACTGGAGGCCGATGACCTTGTGATCGACGCTGAAGATCCACGTGCGAAGGAAACCGCGGCGCGGTGCACCGGTGCTCATCGCGCGTCCTCGGCGCCGTTCGTGAGCCGGGCGCGCGAACGCTCCGCGATCCAGGCGTCGTACTCCGTCCGTGCCACGGCGCGCACGCGCCCGGCCATCGCGTAGTGCCCGAACCCGCACAGTTCGGCGCAGACGAGCTCGTACGTGCCCGGACGCTCGATCGTGAACCACAGCGAGATCGCGCGCCCAGGCACGACGTCCTGCTTGATGCGCAGCTCGGGCACGAAGAAGCTGTGGATCACGTCGCGCGAGCGCAGCGTGAGCAGCACCGGCTCCCCCGCCGGCACGACGAGCTCGGACGCGGTCTCGAGATCGTCCTCCGTGCCGAGCTTCCCGTCGTCACCGGCGTGCGCGAAGCGCCAGGCCCACTGGTGCGCCACGACCATCGCAGTCGCGCCTCCCTCGGGCATCGCGCGCGGATCGCGCAACGCGGCCCAGGTGGGCAGTTGCGCGAACGCGATGCCGACCAGGACCGCCCCGATCGACGCGGTCCACGCGAGTTCGAGCCCGAGGTGCCCGTGGGTGGTGCGCGCCCGCCCTGGCTGGCTGCGCGCTCCGCGCCAGACGGCCCACGAGAGCAAGGCCATGACGAGCACGAAACCGGCCGCGATGACGACGAGGATGCCGTCGAACAGAGCGTCGATCGGGTGCGCGATCGACGAGGCGCCAGCGGGCAGCCACCAGCCGTGAGCGGGCGAGATCGCGAAGAAGACGACGACCGCCGCGAGCAGGGCGACGACGAGCAGGGCCGCGATGTGGCGCACCGATCAGCGCTCCGGCGTCGCGACGGCGAGCGAGCGGACGTAGTGCACCAGAGCCCACACCTCCGTGTCGGAGACCGCCTGAGTCCCATCCGGTTTCTTCGCCGACCCGAGCGCGGGCATCGGCGTGCCAGGGATGCCCGACCAGATCCGCCGGTAGAGGTCGATCGGCCGGGAGCCGCCGCGGTAGATGCCGAGACGCAGGTCGCGCGGCAGGATCGGACGACCCCACGCGTCGAGATAGGCCGGCTCCTTGCGTCCGGAGAGCCCGAGCTTCCACGCCGCCGCGCCGTCGCCCGCCCCACTTTCGCCGTGGCAGCTCGAGCAGTTGCCCTTCGTCGCGTCGTGGAAGAGCGCGGATCCCAGGGCGACGAGCTCCGGCGTCGATACGGGCGCCTCGGTGGCCGCGACGACCACCTTCTCGCGCGCCGTGGTCCACTTCTCGAAGACGTCGGCGGTCTCCGTCGCGACCGCGCCGTCCTCGAGCTCGCCCTCGTCGGCGAACGTGGCGGCGAGTCGCCGCTCCACCTCGCCGCGGATCGACAGGAGTCGCACCAGGTCGGCCAGCCCGTGCCGCTCGGCCAGCGAAAGCCGCGAGAAGCTCGGCATCGACGTGCCGTTGAGTCCGTCGGCGAGCGTCCGCAGCAGGTCCTCGCGCCGCGGGCGCGCCGGCTGCGCGAGCGCGGTGTACTTGAAGACGCCGTGTCGGAAATCGCGCGGGCGCGGTTCGAGGAACTGCGCCGACGGACCGTCGCCGCCGCCTTCGACCCCGTGACAGTGCAGACACTCCACCCTGTACAGCGCGCTGGAATCGGCGAGGCTCGGGTACCAGCCCTCGAAGAGCTCGCGGCCGCGGGCGCGCAGCGCGTCGGCATCGAGGCGACCGGCCGCGCGCTCGTCCAGGAGAGCGCGCCAGGCGACGCGCAGCCCGGGCCGGCGCGCCGGCACGTCCACGTCGTCGAAATCGCCGCGCGCGACCGCCGCGAGCTGGCTTTCGAAGTGGATGCGATTGTCGGCGCGGAGCAGCGCGCGCTCCGCGTCCGAGATCTCGCCCGACCCGCCGCCGCCGGTCGCGAGATCCGGGCGGTTCGGGTCGATCCCCGCGTCCTCCCAGGCTGCGACGCGCGCATAGCGCGGAGCCGCGGGCGGGCCGAACACGTCGAGCAGCCCGGCTTCGAGCTTCAAGAGCGCTTCGGAGTCGCTGGCGAAGGCCGCGCGCGTCTCCTGGGCCAGACCGTACGTGCGTGCCGGTACCTCCGGCTCGAAGCCGCACGCCGTCAGCATCGACAGCGCGGCGCTGCCGAAGAGGACGCGGATCGGGAGGAGGGGGTCTCGTTCCAAGGGGCGCGCGCTGCGGGCCGAACGCACGAGTGTCGCGGGTGGGTCGGCGCTGTCAAGCCGCGATCCGCGCGGCGGATCGGTTACGCTCATGGGCTACGAATGCAGCCTCGTGAAGGGCCCTTGACCGCGTGAACGACCCGATCCTCCTCGAACTCCACCGCGCCGCGGGCGCCCGATTGCGCCCGGAACCCGCGGGCGTCCTCACCTACGGCGACGTCCCGGCCGAGTACGCGGCCGCCATGGAGGGCTGCGTCCTCTTCGACGCGACCGTCGCGGGCGCGATCGACGTGCGCGGCGTCGACGCCGTCGACTTCCTGCATCGGATCACGGCGAACGACGTGCGCGCGTTGCCGGCGGGCCGCTCGCAACGGAACCTCCTGCTCTCGAGCAAGGGCAAGGTGGTGTTCGACTTCGAGGTGTTCCGCCACGAGGACCGGATCCGGATCTCCGTCGCGGCGCAGCGCGCGAAGCCGCTGGCGGACGCGCTCGAGATGTACCACTTCAGCGAGAAGGTGAGCTTCGAGGTGACCAGCGCGACGAGCGCGCCTCTCGAGCTCACGGGACCGCGCGCGGCGGAAGTCGTGCGCGCCGTCAGCGGACTCCCG
>JAPLOF010000037.1 GCA_026692665.1 Planctomycetota bacterium | reverse complement strand
AACGGCGGAGTTGTTCCTGGCTCCGTACCTCCACCCACCACCTGAGTCAGCGCGCTCGCGCCACCCAGTCCCGCGCCACCCCGTGCAAATCGGGCGCCTCCGCGCGCTGATCGCCGAAGTAGTGCCGTTCCAGCCGGTCGATGTCGCTCGCGAGGCTCGTGCGCGCTTCCGGCGCCAGGCCATCGTTCCTCTGGATGTCCCGCAGCAGGCCGATCACGTTGAAGGGCGTCGGTGATTCCGGCACCTGGAAGCGGCTCGGCTTCGCGACGACGGGCTTCGCCGTGCGGCGCAACAGCCAGAGGCCGCCGACCAGCGCCGCGAGGACCCCGATCGTCCAGGCGATCCAGGTCCGGCTCGGCTTGCCATAGGTCTGCTCGAGCGACACGGTCGGCTCGACGCTCGCGAGGTCCGCATCGACGTAGCGGAAGCGCTCCTGAGTCACGGTCTCGACCTTCGGCGTCGGGAACGTGAACGTCTTCGGCAGGGCGGCCTGGCCTTCCTTCGCCTTGAGCTGCACGGTCCACAAGCGCTCGGCCGCGATCGTGGAGCCTTCCTCCTCGAGCTTCACGACGGACAGGCCGCGGTCCTCGGTCTTCACGACGTCGAAGCCGGCCGGGGACACGTCGAGCAGGTCGGCGAGCGGCGGCAGGAGCCCGTGCGCGTTCGCCTTCACTTCGAGCAGGAGCTTCCCGTCCTTCGCCTGCCGCTCGTCGAGCGTCTGCGTCAACGAGAGCTTGTCGAACGGCCGTGCATCGCCGATGGGATCGCGCGCGTCCATGGGGACGATCGAGGACTCGATCGGCAGCACCGCGTAGCCGCTCGTGTCCAGGAAGTCCAAGTCGAGGCGTAACGGCGGGACGCGGTCGATCTGGGCGCCGCGCGCCTTGAGCAGGATGTACGCGTAGGGCGTGACGCGCCAGCCGTACTCGGGGTCCGCCTTCGAGCGCGCGTTCGGCTCGTTGAACGTCACCGAGAGGACTTCGAAGTGCTCGTTCAGCGCGACGCGCGCGACCTCCTCGAACTTGTCGCGATAGTCCTCGGGCGGACGACCGTAGTTGTAGCCGAAGTTGCCGGCGTTCTGGTTCTGCAGGTACTTCGAGAAGCCCCCGGATTCGCGTTCGATCGCGCCCGTGTGGCGGATGTCGATGCGCAGGCCGAACGGCGTGCCGTGGCCCACGCGGTCGGTCCCGTCGATCGTCGCGCGGAGCTGGATCTCCGTGACGAGGTCCTGGTAGTAGTCGTAGAGCTTCTTCGCCTCGGCGGCGAGATCGTTGTCGCCGACGATCGCGAGTCCCTCGCGCACGTAGCGGTACTTGACGGCCGGCGCCGCCGATCCCATGCGGGTGAAGATCGCGTTCGCGAACGAGGCCACGTGGCGTTCGCTGCGCTCTCCGGGCAGGGCGCGCAGCGCCGCGGCGATCTTCGGGATCTCGGCGCTCGCCAGCTGGCGCTCGTGGGTCACGTGCTTCAGGTCCACGGCGCCCAACGCCGCGTAGAACCACGTCACGTAGGCCTCGGTCGTCTCCTCGTCGCGCTCGAGCTCCTCGACGCCGGAGGCGTAGAGGTTTGCCGCCCGCTCCAGGGTCGCGAGCGCGTCCTTGCGGCGGCTCGTGAACTCGGTGTCCTTCTGCAGCGTCGCTCGATAGTCGTTCTCGTCGTGCTCGAGCGAACCCTGCACCAGCACGAGCCGCCAGCTCTTCGGCTGCGCGGCGATCGCCCGTTGGACGGTCGCGCGCGCCAGCTCGTAGCCGCGCAGCACTTCGGCCCGGATGTCCTGCTGGCCGCGGTTGGTCTTCGCGTCCTTCTGGACGGCCGGGTCGTTCCAGACCTCGGCCAGGTTGACGCGCATCTGCTCGAGCAGCGCCGCGAGCGTCTTCGGGTCGAGCTTGTCGATCGAGCCGAACAGTTGCTCGATGGTCTCCAGACGGTAGACCTCGGCCTTGCCGTGGGCCGCGGAGAAGGCGTTGGCCACGAGCTGCTGGTCGATCTCGACCGGGAGCTTGCGCAGCCGCGTCAGCCACTCGCCCAACTCGCGCAAGTTCCTCTCCTGCTTCGAACGCGTCAGAGGGATCGAGTTCGCGCGCTCCTCGAAGCCGTAGAAGTACACGTAGTTCGAGCGGCTCTGGCTCTGGTTCGGGTCGTGGTTCTTGGCCCACACGCGCAGGAACTCGTCCACGAGCTCCTTCGTCGGCTTCGGATAGTCGGCCGCCAGTCCCTCGATGTAGGGGAAGGCCTTGGCCTCCTCGCTGACCTTGAGGAGCAGCTGCGCCGACACCATGTCGATCTTCGGGCGCAGCGTCGGCTCGACCCGCGCCAGCCAGGCCGCGTCCGGACGGATCTCGAGGATCTTCGCGATCTTCACCGTCTGCGGGGTGTTGCCCTGGAACTGCTGGTTGTCGGGATCCCAGTAGAAGAAGTTGCCGTAGTTGTCGCGCTGCATGCGCGGGCCGAGCGACGTCGACCGGTCGAATTGGTACGTGACCTGCGCTTCGCGCAGCCAGTTGTGCGCCAGCATCGTGAGCTCGCGCGACCACGAGTCCGCGCGCTCGGGCGCCGCCGCGAGGAGAGCCTTCGCGGCAGTCGTCTGCAGCTCGAGCAGCCGCGTGCGACCCTCCACGTCCATCGGTTTCGCGGCCAGCGCCTGCGACGCCGACGTGCAGATCGCGGCCAGGATCTCCATGCCGCGCTCGGGCCGCTCCGTGAAGCTCTGGTCGAGCCAGGCCGCGCCGAGGTCCTTCTGGATCTTGGGCGCGATGTCGACCGCGCGTTCGAGCGCCTCCTTCTTCGCCTCCTCGGACACGTCGCCGGCCGCGAGCGCCGACTGCGTCACGCGCCAGGCCTTCACGAGCCACTCGGTCTTCAGCTCACGCGCGTACTGCGCCAGGTAGTGGCGCGAGAGCAGGTTCATCCCCTCGCGGTCGTTCGCCTTCTCGGCCTCCTCGAACGGCGGCAGCCAATCGCCCACGCGCACGAGCTCGTTCGCTGCGGTGAGGATCAGCGCCAGTTGCCGGCGATCGAGCGCGAACCCGTCCGACCCGACGCGCGGCGCGATCTCGGCCAGGAAGCCGTCGATCTGGTGCCCCTGGTCGAGCGCCTGGCGCAGGATCGCGCCCAGCTTGTCGAGCTCCGCCTTCTCGAGCTTCGCGCAGCGCGCGTCCGCGAGCCCGAGCACGTCCGCCGGCGAGAAGCGGTTCTTCTCGAGGTACGGCTGCCCTTGCTGGGGGACGTTGGGCTTCTTCTGCGGGCCCTGCTGGAGCGACTGGAGCATCCGCTCGAACCCGGCCTTGCGCTCGTCCTCGGTGAGCGTCCCGTAGTACGCCTTGACCGCGGCCCAATCGCCCAGGGTCACGTTGCGCGCCAAGGCGGACATCTCCGCCTCGATCTGCTTCGCCTCGGCCGCCTTCTGCGCCGCCTCCTCGGCGGACTTCTTCTTCTTGGCCTCGGATTCGGCCTTCTTCTGCGCTTCCTTCTCGGCCTCCTTCTCGGCCTTCAGGCGCGCCTCCTCGTCGAGGGGCGCGGCCGTCTCGACCGCCGCCGTGCTCGTGGCCGGTGCCGTGCTCGTGGCGGCCGTCGTGCTCGCGGCCGCCGACGATCCGCTGAAGACGGTCAGGGGCGTGAGCGCGACACCCTGCACCGTGACGGCTCCCCCGGTCGCGGGCGGCAGGACGACCACGGCGCCCGCCTGCGATCCGCCGGACGAGGGCGCTTCGACGGCGGCGGAACCCGCGGACTCCTCGGGAGCCGACCCCGCGGGCTTGGCGTCCTCCGCAGCCGGCTTCTTCGGGTTCGCCCAGGCCGCGAGCACCGCCGAAGGGCGACGGTCGTACTCGAGCTTCTTCAGCTTCTCCTGCCGCGCGCTGGGCTTGGCCGACGGCTTCGGGGCCTCGCCCTCGGTCGCGGGCTGCTCGTCCTGAGCCACCATCACCGGCTCCTCGAATCCGCCATCGAAGGACACCGATTGGGTGTACCCCATCGACCCCAGGCGGACGATCGTCGTGGTCTGCGCCGATGCGCTCGCCACGAGGAGGAGGGGAGCGGATACGAAGGCAGCGCGGAAGAGCGTCATCACGAAATCTCCGGGCCACGCGCTGCGAGAGCGCGCGCGTCAGCGGTCAAGACGAGTGCGGGTGATGGAGAACGAGGATCGGCGCCGTTCAGGAACCGGATCCGTCGGGCAACGGGCCGAGTCCGGCTCCGCTGTTGGGCTTCTGACCGGACTTGCCGGGTTTCTTGCCGGGCTTCTGGCCGCGACCGCGGCCACTTCCACAACCCTTTCACTGCGATGGCAGTGGGAGCCCCTGCAAGTCGGAGAGCTCCATGCGCGCGAGGCGCACGGCCGCTTCCAGGTCCTGCTCGGTCACGCGGGCGACTTCCGCGTCGCCCTGGGTCGCGGCGGATTCGGCGACGAGTCGATAGTTCTGTCGCGAGGCCTCGATCTCCGGCTCCCACTCGTCGCGCGGCGCGCCTTCCAGGCGCATGAGCCAGGTGCGGTAGTACTGCGCATTGGCCAGAGCAGCGCGCGCCTCCGAGAGCATCTTGGAGTTCGCCGCGGGCTCCGACTGGAGTTCCTCCACGAGCGTGACCAGATCGCGGTGCGCTTCCGGCAGCTGGCTGACGAACATGCGCGCCTTCGCCAACTCGAGGCGCAGCGCGCGGCCTTCCGCGTCGTGGCCGGTCGGCAGTTCCTGGAGCGCGCGCTCGTACGCCTCGACCGCCGCGGCCCACGTGCCGCGTGCCTCCTCGTCGCCGTCGCGCGCGGCGATCGCGCGCGCTTCGCTCGCCAGCGAACCCGCTTCGCGCGCCGAGGCGGACGCGTGGTCCGCGAGGAGGGCGATCTGGCCGGGGCCGAAGTGGTATGCGCCAGCCGCCACGGGCAGGAGCAGCCAACCGAACAACAGGAGTTTCCTCATGCGAGCCGTCCTCGTTCCGACCAGGACCTTCCTGGCCCATTCATCCTAGCGCCGCGGGCACGCGCTGGTTACCAGGAGCCTTTTGGGCTTTCCCGGCGCCCTGGGCCGAGGTCGCCCGTTTCGACGCGCCCGGCCGCCAATTCGTCCCGAAGGCCTGCAGGAGTAGGGGCAGCAGCGCCAGGATCATGGAGCCGGCTGCACAGGCGATCAGGGCGTACTCGCGCCGAGTCAATCGCAGGAAGACGCTCTCCTCCTCGCGCCCCATGGCCGAGGCGATGAGGCCGGTCCCGATCTGGAACGCGTTGCCGTCGTGGTAGGTGCCGCCGAGGCGCGCCGCGATCTGCTTGAGCGTCGGCACGTCCTGCCTCGACTGGCGGCCGTCGATGAACTTGCCGACCTGCGAATCGCCCACGCCGACGACGAGCACCGACCGCACGGAAGCCGGCATCCGCGGGATCCCGGTCGCCGGCACGGTGTCGCCGTCGGACAGGAGGATCACGACCGTCGAGCCCGGATTCCACGGCTTGGCGATGCGCGCGGCTTCCTCCAGCCCGTCGAAGAGCTTCGTCTTGCCCGTCGGGAACGCCCAGTGCATCGGCAGCTCGCCGAGGATGTGGCGGATGACCTCGACGTCCGCGGTGTCGACGACGACCGGTTTCGCGCCGTTGTACGTGGCGACGACCGTCACGCGATTCTCCTCCATCGGCACGCGGTCGAAGAACGACTCCATCAGGTCGCGAGCGCGCATCATGCGGCTCTGCTTCTTGTCCGGGCCGGCGTCGACGAGCCGCATGCTGGGGGACACGTCGAGCACGAGCAGCACGTGGTTCGGATCGCGCTCGACGCGGGAACGGGCGCCGTTCAGCTCGTAGCGCCGCGGTTCGCCGAGAGCCAGCGTCAAGAGGCTCCACGCGAGCGCCGTGAACGCCAGGACGCGCGCCGTCGGAGCCGGCCGCGCCCACGGCGCGGGTTTCCCGGTCGGCCCGAACGCGAGCCGCGCGATTCGGCGCACGCGCCGTGCATGGATCCACTCGGCCAGGGAGGCCAGGACGAGGACGATCCCCGCCAATGCGAGCGGCGCCAGATCGGGATCGGTCACCACGGCGTGGTCCTCAATCCGAACAGGGCCATGAGCCCGAGCCCGAGCAGGGACAGCGCGCCGAGCGCCCACGGACCGAAGTGATCCGCCGCCTCGGCCTGCGTCTTCTCCATGCGCGCCTTCTGCATGGAGTCGATGCGCGCGTACACCCGCTTCAGGCCGTCCTCGTCCTCGGGCTTGAAGGCCTCGCCGCCGGTCAGCCCCGCGATGCGCACGACCTCGTCGGGGATCTGGCCTTCGGCGATGTGGACGGTGTAGACCACGATGCCGTCCTTCTTGAGCTGGCGCGCGATCTCCTCGTCGCGGCCGCCGCCGAGGTCGGCGCTGTAGCCGTCGGTGACGAGGATGATCATGCGATCGCCCTCCTCGCGCTCGATCAGCTCCTTGCGGCACGAGAGGAGCGCGGCGCCGATCGAAGTCCCGTTGAACCAATAGGGCAGGCTCCCCGGCTTCATGAACGGCGCGGCGCAGCGGAACGCCGACGTGTCCGTCGTGAGCGGGACCCAGTGCAAGGTCGCGTTGCCGAAGAACGTCAGGCCGAACGCGTCGCCCTTGCGCAGGTCCAGGAACGACTCGGTCGAGCGCATCGCGGCGTCGTAGCGCGTGCCCTCGCCGAAGGTGGACATCATGCTGCCCGACACGTCGACGCAGACCTGGATGTTCGTCAGCACCCGCTTGCTGCGCGGCTCGTCCCACGACTGCGGTCCGGCCAGGATCACGATCACGAGAGCGAGCACGAGCGCGGGCACGGTCTCCGCGCTGCGCAGGAAGAACGTCGTCCACTTGCGCGGCACGGGCGCGGAGTGGTCGAGCGGCAGCGAAACGGCACTCCCGCGCCGCGTCCACACCCACGCGATCACCATCGCCGGAATCACCAGCAGGAACAGCACCGACGGCGTGCGGAACGAGGCCAGCAGGTCCACGGTTTCAGCGCCTCCCCGCCGCGAGCGCGACCTCGATGTCGATCGCGTCCGGCGGCAGGTCCTTGTACGGCGCGAGCAGCGCCGCGACGTCGACCGAGGCGCTCGCGCCGGGCTTGTAGAGCCACGCGTCGAGTTGGTTCAGCAGCGGTCCGGCCTCGGCGTGTCGACGCAGGGCCGCGAGCGCCTCGTCGGGCCGTTCCGCTTCGAGCCCCAGGCGCCGCCGCCAGTACGCGACGAGACCCAGTTCGAGCTGCGCGCGCTCGGTGGTGCTCAACGTGCCGCGCATCGCGCTCTCGACGAGCGGGCGCAGGCGCTCCGCGAGCGTCTTCGGCCGCGCGCTCGCCGCGGCGTCCTCCGTGCGCTTCCTGCGGAACAGGAACAGGATGGCTGCGAACCCGATCGCCCAGGCGACGCCGAGCGCGATCATCCACGCGCGATAGCCCCCGAAGCGCGGGACGTCGCCCTCGGGCGGATGGTTCGGCTTGACCATGCCGGGTCCGAGCACGCTGCGCACGTCGACCGCGATCTCGGGGAGGCCCGACGCGTCGGTGCCGTCCTTGCGCCGCAGGAACCCGCGCAGATCGTGGCGGCCGACGTCGAGGCCGGTCCACTCGATGTCGTAGCGAAACTCGGTGCCGTGCGGCGCGACGCGCGTGATGCGCAGGACGACGGCGGTCTTCGCGTCTTGCGGGAGGACTTCGAGCTCGCTGCCGGGCAGGACGAGGTCGGTGATGCGCGCGGGGATGCCGACGGTCGACTCGCGACGATCCTCGATGGACGTCGAGGCGGCGCCGATCCGAGCGATGATCACGAGCACGCACGCGAGAGCGAGTCCGGACCGCCGCAGCGACCGCCGAACGATCTGGAAAGCACTCGCAGCGACGGCACCGACCATCGCGCTGTTCAAGGGAAGGAGGAACACCCCCCCTCCCGTCGCGGCGCCGTGCTCCGACGTGGGCATGAGCGCCGAGAGTTGCGTAATCGGGAAACAGAGTGCGCCGAACACCCAGATTGCCGCCCGTTGGCTCCACGGTCGATCGGGCCAATTCCCATGTGCGTCGTATGCGATCGCGAGGAGAGCGAAGACGAGCGTAGCGAAGAAATGGACGACCGCGACTCCGATCGCTAACCGCAGCCAGAGCCTTCGGCTCGGGGAACACTGCTCAGGATTCATCGCGTGCCCTTCCCGATGAAGCCGCGTCCGCGCAGCAGGTTTCGCAGCGCGTGCACGTACGGACGGTCCGTGTGGATCACGAGGTGGTCGATGCCCGCGCGCGGCAGCTCGCGCGCGGCGCGTTCGGGGTCCGACCACTGGGACTTTCCGCGCGTGACGAACTCGCGTCCCGTCTCGGCCTCGCGCGCGCGGAAGAAGCCTGCGCCGGACAGCCCGGATTCCGCCGGATCCACGAACTGCAGCGCGATGACGTCGTGGCGCGCGGCCAGGCGCTTCAGCGCCGTCAGGGCGTCCTCGTCGTGCAGGTCGGACAGGACGACGACGAGCGAACGCGACGCGAGGCTCGGCGCGAGCTCGGCCACGCGCGCTCCGAGCCGCGTGCCCTCGTCGTAGCGGAAGCTGCGCAACTGCAGCAGCCACTGCATGACCTTGGCGCGCGAGAGGCTCGGTTGGATGCGCAATCCGCGCTCGCCGACCGCAACGACGCCGACGGGGCTGACGCGGTCGAGGCACGCGAGCGCGAGGCCGCCGGCGACGAACAGCGCCGTCTCGTACTTGCTGCGCTTCGTGGAGCTGATCGTCATCGACGCCGACGTGTCGATGAGCAGCCACGAGGGCAGGCACTTCGGCGCCTCGTACTCCTTGATGTGGTACTTGCCCGTCCGGGCCGTCACGCGCCAGTCGATCGAGCGCACGTTGTCGCCGTCCTGGTAGGGGCGGGACTGGACGTACTCGACGCCCGAGCCGAGGAAGGGCGAGCGGTCGATGCCGTACGCGAGCCCGTCGGCGAGCTTGCGCACCGCGACGGTGAACTGGCGCGCGTCGAGGTGCGCCAGATCCTCGACGAATCCCTGCATCGGGTCCAAGACGGCCTCAGCCCTTCGCGTCGGGGGCGCCGAGGCTGCGCAGCATCTCGTGCAGCACGGCCCGGTTCGTCAGGCCTTCGGCGATCGCCTCGTACTTGAGGCGCATGCGGTGCAGCATCACGTCCTCGGCCAGCGCGAACAGGTCGTCCGGGACCGCGTAGTCGCGGCCGTGGATCAACGCGCGCGCGCGCGACGCCTTGACCAGCGAGATGCCGGCGCGCGGGGAGCAGCCCAGCTCGACGGCCGGGTGCACGCGCGAACGGTTCACGAGGTCGACGACGTGCTCGACGAACGTCTCGCTGATGTGGACCGTGTTCACGGCCTCCATCGCGGCGACGAGATCCTCGGGACCGCCGACCGGCGCCTGGCTCAGCACGTCGAACTCGGTCTTCACGATGGCGCCCTTGTCCTGGCGCTGGATGCCGAGGCTCGCGTTGCGCATCAGGATCTCGCGCTCTTCCGCGGGCTTGGGGTACTCGAGGCGGTGCACGAGCATGAAGCGGTCGAGCTGCGCCTCGGGCAGCTCGAACGTGCCGGCCTGCTCGACCGGGTTCTGCGTCGCGATCACGAGGAACGGCGCGGGCAGGCGGAACGTCTCCGCTCCGATCGTGACCTTGCGCTCCTGCATCGCCTCGAGCAGTGCGCCCTGGACCTTGGGCGCCGCGCGGTTGATCTCGTCGGCCAGCAGCAGGTTCGTGAAGATCGGTCCCTTGCGCACGCGGAACTCGTTCGTGCGCTGGTCGAGGATCTCCGAGCCCAGGATGTCCGACGGCAGGAGGTCGATCGTGAACTGGATGCGCGCGAAGGAAAGGTCGATCGACTTCGACAGCGCCGACACGAGCAGCGTCTTCGCCAGTCCGGGCACGCCCTGGAGCAGGATGTGGCCGCCGGTGAAGAGCGCGATCATCAAACGCTCGACGACGACGTCCTGTCCGACGACGACGGTCCCGACGCGCGCTCGCACGCCGTTCAGGAACTCGTGGGTCGTCCGTTGGGAACTGCGAGCGGGCGCGGCGGTCGGCTGCATGGGTCGGGAAGGGGCGAGAGCGCGGATCGGGGGGCGGAGCGACGAACGGGGTCGCGCCATCTTCCCGCATGGGGGGCTTCCGGCCAACGGGCGGGGCGAGCAGGCCGGGAGGGGATCGTTCGGACTAGCTCCCGGCGGTCGCGGGGTAACGGCGCGTCGGGTACCACCGAACGGCATGCCGGGGCCGGACGTCTCGGCGGCGAGCGGCGCCAGATCCGCGCGGCACCGCTTCGATCGCTCGCGACGGAGGGGCCCCGGTCGACGACTCTCGGAATGGGCCGGGACCCGATCAGGCTCGCCCGCCGGGCCCCTTGCCCTGGAAGACTGCAGCCCCGGCTCGCTTGGCCGCGCGCGCCAGCGCATCGTCCTGCGTGGCGAGGACCAGTCCGCTCCGCAGGCACAGATCGAGGTAGCTAGCATCGTAGGCGGTCAGTCCCGACGCCCAGCCGGCATCGAAGACGTGCCGCACGGACTCGCGTGCGCCTCGTGAGTCCACTTCGATGCGCAGACTCTCGAAGAGGAGCAGGGCCCGCGGAACTCGGTCCACTTCGATGCGCTTGCGACGCACGGCCATCAGGAGCCCGTTCGCGATCTCCGCCGGCCAGATGCTCGGGACGGCGGCGCCCTCCGCGATCACCTGCTCGAGCGCCGCGTTCGGATACTGCGCGTTCTCGTCCGGGAGAACCCAGGACAGTGCCACCGAAGCATCGACGACCAACTTCAACGCCGACGGCCCTCTTCGATGAGTTGCTTCGCCGTGACCCCGTCGAAGGGGTGCGCCGCCTGGAAGTCGAGGAAGTCGCGGAACAGGTCGGCGGGAGGCCGATTCGAGGCGCCGGTCATGGGGACCAACTGCGCGACGGGGACGCCCCGTCGCGTGATCGTGATCGAGATGCCGGTCTCCTCGACCTCGGAGAGGAGCTCCCCGAAGCGCGTCTTGGCGTCGTAGGCGCCAACCTGCTTCGCCATCCGTTTCCTGCGGGCCATGTGTGGAGTCCTCGAACCGACCAGTTCATCGACCAGTCTAGCCCGGATACCCCAGTCCAGCCAGGGCCGTCGAGGCCCTCAGGCCCAGCCGCGCCGGTAGGTCGCCCCGAGGAACCGGTCCGCGTCCGGGTTCTCCGGGAACGAGGCCGTTTCCGCGTCCCAGCGCAGGGATTCGTGCGGCCTCTGGAGCGCGACGTTGCCGAGCAGCACGACCTCGGTCAGGTGCCCGGCGTAATCGAAGTGCGCCGTCGTCTCGCCCCGGTCGAGGCACGCGTCGACCCACTGGTGCCAGTGGTTCACGTCGTCGCCCTCGGGGACCGGCACCGCGGCGAACCGCGCGTCGCCCAGGAGGCGCGGCGGAGCCTCGGAACTCGCCAGCAGGGCGCCCTTCTCGCCCACGAACAGGCAGCCGTTGTCGACGATCTCGCCGGCGCCGAGGTCGTCGAGCAGGGGCCGCGGAGGCTTGCGGCCGCCGTCGTGCCAGTGCAGCACGAGCGGTCCGCGCGTGGTGTGCTTCGTGGCCGCGAATTCGTAGCGCGTCTCGGACCACAGCGGGAACGTCTCGTCGTTCGGCGCGGGGCCGTCCGAGCGCACCGTGAGCGGCGCACCGAGCTCGAGGAACCACATGGCCGGGTCCATCAAGTGACAACCCATGTCGCCCTGCGCGCCCGAGCCGAAGTCCTTCCAACCGCGCCACGCGAACGGGTGGTACGCGCCCTTCGCGTACGGCCGCTCGGGCGCCACGCCGAGCCACAGATTCCAGTCGAGATCGACGGGCACCGGATCGATGGCGGCCGGACGGCCGACACCCTGGGGCCACCAGCCGTGCGGCCGGTCGGTCCAGACGTGGACGGTGTGGACGCGGCCGATGTGGTCCTGCTGGAACAGCGTGTGGGCCGCGCGCAGCTTGGGCTGGGACCGGTTTTGGATGCCCATCTGCGTCACGGTGCGAGCGCGACGCGCGGCCTTCCGGACGGCGCGTGCCTCGTGAATCGTGCGCGTGAGCGGCTTCTGGCCGTAGACATGCTTCCCGCGTTCGAGGGCCGCGATCATCACGACCGCGTGCATGTGGTCGGGGATCGTGACGTGGACGGAGTCGAAGTCGTCCTCGTGCTCCATGAGCTCGCGCCAGTCGCGGTAGAGCCGCGCCTTGGGGAACTTCTCGGCCGCTTTCCGCAGATTTCCGGCGTCCACGTCGCACAGCGCGACGACGTCGACGTCGGGGTGCGAGGCGATCGCGCCCAGGTCGTGCTCGCCCATGCCGCCGACGCCGATGCCCGCGTGCCGCAACCGGCCTGACGTGCGCCTCTTGCCGCCGAAGACGGAGCACGACTGCAGCGCGAGGAGGCTCGCCGCCGCTGCGGACGCGGCGAGGAAGGAACGGCGCGACGACGATGCGCGATCGAGCATGGCAGGTGCTCCGGGGGGATGGAGCGACGACGAGCGTGCGCGCGTCTCCGCTCCGAGTGGGGGGCAACGATCGATGCCGATGGTCATCGACAGGCTGCGCTCAATCAAGATCCGGGTACAGATCGATGTGGCTCCAGCGAGCGTGGGGTCCGTGGCGAGTGCCGCCCGGAGGTGGCCGCGTCGCCGGCCCGCCGTTCAGCTGCCGCCGCCGACCGCGGCGAGCCGGCCGATCCGCACGTTGTCCCCGACGATCGCGGAGATTCGTCCGCGATCGAGCGTGACAAGCGCGAGCCCGCGCGCCGCGAGGAGCTGTCGCACGATCGCCAACTCCTCGTCGGTCGTCGCCACCAGCGCTTTCTCCGCCGCGAGATCCAGCACGGAGCCCGCCAGCCGCTCTGCGCGCTCGCGATCCTCCGCCAGCTCCCCGCGGCCAGTCGCGAGCGGCGTCCCGCGGCGTTCGTACAGTTCGTCGTGCAGCGCCGGGAAGTGATCCGGGTCCGTCAGCACGCTCACCATCCACACGTGGTCGAACGAGGCGCGCGGCAGGCTCTCGACGGGCGCGCTCGAGGGCATCGGCAGCGCAATCCCGAACTTCTCGGCCGCCAGCCGCATCACCCGCGCCAGCTCGTCGATCTCGTCACCGCGCAGGTTGATCCACACGACCTCGCGCCCCAGCACGATCGACTCGACCAGCATCGTCGGCACCTCGGCCAGCGCGGCGCCGATGTAGGCGCTCCGGCCGAGCGATCCGTTCAGCGCTTCGGCTAGCGTTTCTGCAATCTGCAGCCCGACGTCCAGCCAGCGCTCGCGCAGCTCGTCGTCGAAGAAGTCGGTGCCGTCGCCCTCGCAGTAGGCGCGGCCCAGGCGCTCCCAGTCCAGCTCGGCTTGGATCGTCCCGAGGACGGCGCCGAAGAGTTGGTGTCGGTCCTGCACGCGGCGCATCGTGACGCCGGTGCGCGCGGACCGCGAGGGTTCAGCGCGCGACCGCCCGCACCACGCGGCGCAGGAAGTGTTCGAGCTCGCGCCGGTCCGTCGTGTCCGGCCGCACGCGCGCGCCGATCGCCGGCACGCATGCCCGACCGTCGGCGTCGCAGCCGATCGGCGCCCGCAGCGTCCGCGCGTCCGCCGCTCCTGGCCCGAGGATGCTCATCACGAGCCCCGAGCCGTTCCAGCCGATCTCCAGCGTCCGTTCGGTGCCGTCCACGAAGCGCAGCAGGTAGCGCACGCCCGCTTCGGCCGGTCCGTCGAGCGACAGGCAGCCCGCGATCGTCACGAAGGCCTCGCGCGACAGCGCCACCGGTCCGGCGACCAAGTTGAGGTCGCGCAGCCGCCGCAGCAGGGTGCGGGCGCGGTCGGCGGAGAGCAGCGGGGTCGGATTCGCGAGCGGGTTCACGGAGTCGGGCCGGGAGGGGGTCGGGATCAGGTAGGCGGGCACGGGGTGCCGGTCCCCGCCGAATCGCGGGGACAGGGGCGGGAAGAGCCCTATCGGTCCGAGCGCGTTCGAAGTTGACAGTCCGATGGAAGAGGTTTCCGATCTCATGGCTCGTTTCCCGTTTCGTTCCCGCCCCAGCGACAGCAACTGCCTTGCCGACCTCTCCGCAAACCGCGTCGAAGACGACCCTCCGCTCCGCGTTCCCAGGCCTCGCCGCCCTCGCCCTGGTGCTCGGGGCCGTGCTCACCGGGGTCCCGGCGGCTCAGGACGCCCAGGGAACCGCGGACAAGACGGCCGAGCTCGTCGCCAAGATCAAGGCCGACGGGGACCGGACGAAGGAAGAGGTCGTGAGCGAGCTCGGGGGCCTGCGCACGCCGCGCGCGCTCGAGGCGCTGCTCGGGGCCTACGACGACTTCCAGACGGTGTTCATGAAGCGCGAGGTCGTGCGCGCGCTGCGGCTCTTCGACGGCGTCGCGGAGTGCGAGCAGAAGGCGATGCAACGCCTGATGGACGAGGCGACCGCTTCGCCCGAGGCCGAACTGCGCGCGGCGGCCGTCGAGTCGCTCGGATCGTGCTCCGTCAGCGGCAAGCACTGGCTCGAGCTGATCGTCAAGTCGCCGGCCGACGACGCGGTGCGCGAACGCGCGCTGAAGGCGCACATCGGGCTCGCCACCGAGGCGGACCAGGCCTGGTACCGCCAGATCTGGAAGCCCAAGAAGGACGAGGACGGCGACGACAAGCAGAAGCCGAAGGTCAAGAAGGCCAAGAAGGGCGACAAGGACAAGGACGAGGAGGAGGCCAAGCCGCGCGCGGGCGTGATCCTGAACTCCATGCGCCTCTCCGCGTTCGAGGCGCTGGTGCCGAAGCTCACGATCGACGAGCTCGTAGAGGCCGTGACCCGCGAGGGCTACGCCAAGATCCGCAAGAGCGCGCTTCACGAGCTCGCGGAGCGGGGCGACAAGAAGACGCTCGAGCTGGCCTGGGCCGTGGTGAAGAACGACGGCGAACAGCCCGAGAACCGCGTGGTGGCGGCGCGCATCGTCGCGAAGATCGACGGGACGAAGGCCGCGCCGGACTTCATCAAGCGCGCGTTGCGCGTCGACATCCCCGTCGAGCTGCGGCGCGGGCTGGCGGAGATCCTGACCGCGTTCAACGACCCGGCGGTGAACAAGGACCTCCTCAACGAACTGGGCAAGGGGAAGGCGCACGAGAAGTTGTTCCAGATGTACGCCGTTCGATCCTTGCAGGATGAACGTGTGGACAAGGCTCTGTTGAAGATGCTGTCCGACAAGGAACCCGAGGTCGTCGCGGGTGCGGCCAGGATCCTCGGGGAACGCCGGGCGCTCGAGGCCGGGACGGCGCTCACCAAGCTCTTCGAGAAGAGCAAGGACAAGGACGTGCGGCGCGCGGCGATCGAAGCCGTCGCGCGCATTCGCGTCGGCGACAAGACCTGGGTCGAGGAGCTCATCGCGCTGACGAAGAGCGAGGATCCGGAGGTCCGGAACCTGGCGCTCACGCAGCTGGGCCAGACGTCGGACCAGACACACCTGGAGCGGTTGGTGGCCGCGCTCGAGGACACGAACTGGTCGACGCGTCTGGCGGCGCTGGAAGCGCTGGAGAAGATGCGCACGAAGGAGTCCGTGACCGCCATCGTGGGGCGG
Organism: Planctomycetota bacterium; assembly: GCA_026692665.1. Lineage (GTDB taxonomy): Bacteria > Planctomycetota > UBA1135 > UBA1135 > JAEUHZ01. The sequence goes on along the minus strand of JAPLOF010000037.1, from coordinate 14,311 downwards.
ATGCCCAAGGAGGAGGGGCGCCTTCTGAGCGAGTTCGCGCAGGCCCTGTGGCGCCTGACCGGTCAGCCCTTCCAGGAGGACGCGAAGTCCTGGACGGCCTGGTGGGGGAACAGCAAGGACAAGTTCCAGCTGCTCTCCGACGTCGACCTCGAGAAGGTCCGCTCGGGCGAGGAGGAGTACCGGCTGCGTCAGACTACGCGCGTGAAGAGCGAGTTCTTCGGCATCAAGATCGTCAGCCGGCGCGTGATCTTCATCGTCGACGTGTCGGGGTCGATGGAGGAGAAGCTGACGAACGACTACAAGGGCAAGACGGGCTGGACGCGCATGGAGGTCGCGCGGGCCGAGCTGAAGAAGTGCCTGGAGAACCTGGATCCGGGCGCGTTCTTCAACGTCATGGTCTTCTCGTCGGGGGTCGAGCGCTGGACGGACGGCGCGCTCGTGGCGTGCGACGACAAGCATCGCGCCGAGGCGCTGGCCTACGTCGAGAAACTCACTGCGGGCGGCGGCACGAACCTCTACGACTCGCTCAAGGAGGCGTTCACCGACCCGGAGGTCGACACGATCTTCGTCATGAGCGACGGCGAGCCGTCGATGGGCGAGGTGGTCGAACCGCTGCTGATCCGCGAGCACGTCGCGTCCTGGAACGAGAACCGCCGCATCGTCATCAACACGGTCGCGGTGGGCGGGCAGTTCAACATCCTGGAGTGGCTGGCCGAGGATTCCGGCGGAACGCACGTGAAGTTCGAGTGACGGATCGGGACGATCGGCGCGTGGCTGGTGGAGCGCATCGCGCGCACCGTCGGGCACGCCCCTCTTCGCCACGTCCCACACGATGAGCACCTCCGTCCGCGTCGCGCTTTCGATCGCCGTGGCCGGAGGTCTGACCGCCCTCGCGCTGTGGTGGAGCGGGCTGGAGCCGCGCGAGGTCGCGGACGCGCTCGGGCGCCTGACCCTCGCCACGTGGCTGCCGGCGTTCGGGCTCCACTTCGTGCTGTACGTGCTGCGCGCCTGGCGGTTCGCGCTGCTCCTGCCGAAGAACGTCCGCGTGCAGCCGGCCCCCTTCCTGGCCGTGTGCGGCGCGCACACGCTGGCCGCGTTCGTGCTGCCGGCGAAGCTCGGCGAGGCCACGTTCGTCGTCTACGCGAACCGCGCCTGCGGCGTGCCGGCTCATGCAGGCATCGCCTCGCTGGTCGTGTCGCGGCTGCTCGACCTGGCGGTGCTCGCCGCGGGCTTCTCGATCGCGTGCTTCGTCATCGCGGCTTCCGCGGCGTTTCCCGCGATCGATTGGTTCGTGCCGCTGGGAGGCGGCCTGGCCGTCGTCGCGGTCGTCCTCTTCTGGCTCACGCTGCGCAGCGACCTGCTGGCGCGCTTCGCCAGCGCCACGATCCGCTTCCTGGGGATCGCACGCACGGCGCTCGGTGCGCGCGTCGCGACCCGCATCGACGGGATCGCCGGCGCCCTGCGCGAAGCCGGCGGCGAAGGTCGCCTGCTGCGCGCCGCGCTCGTCTCGATCCCGATCTGGTTCGTGATCTTCCTCTTCTGCGCCGTGCTGGCGCGCGCGTTGGGCCTCCCCGCGTCGACGACGCTCGCCGAAGCCACGTTCGGCTCGAGCCTCGCGATCCTGACGAGCCTGATCCCCGTCAGCGCCTTCGCCAACTTCGGCACGCTCGAACTCGGCTGGGTACTCGGCTTCGGCACGCTCGGCGTCTCGCACGACCTCGCGCTGGCGACCGGCCTCGGCCTGCACGCCGTTCAACTCGTCCACATCGTCGCGCTCGGCCTGATCTCGCACGCCTTCCTGGCCGCACACCGACCCCGATAATCCACACGAACCCCTGCGACCGGTGCCTGGCTAACTTCCCGCGAGTTCGTTTTCGGGGAAAGCCGCCCGCGGCCGTTTCCCCGCAATCGAACACGCCGCAAGTTAGCCAGGCACCGTTCGGAGGAGTTCGCCGGGTTAGGCGCCCTTGCGCGACGGATCGGAGGCGCGCACGAGTGCCCAGGCGACGGCCTCGCCCACGAGTCGGCAGCCGTGCGGCGTGTGGTGTTGCTCGTCGTACCAGGTGACGAAGTCGGGGGGGAGCAGTGGCATCAGGTCGACTTGCGGGATGCGGAGGCGTTGTGCGACCTCGTCGGCGCGGCGGTCGACGGCGCGCAGGAGCGACCACGCGGCTTCGTGCGAGAAGTACGTCGTGCACTTCTGGTGGTAGGGGCGGCCGACGGCGTAGCTCCAGAGCCAGCGTTCCTCCTCGGGCGTGAACTGCTTCTCGAGCCAGGGCTGGCGCACCGCCAGCACCAGCGGCGCCTTGGCTCGCGCGCGCACGAGGCAGCGCTCGAACCACTTCTCGAAGTTGTCGAGCATCGGCGCCGCATCGGGGGGCGTCGTGACGAGCTTCGTCGCGGCGGCGCGCATGGCGCGCACTTCGGCCAGGCGCTTGCCGGCGCGTTCGCGTACGTCCATGGGCTTCAACAGCCGGCGCTTGGCGGAGGAAGCGATCCGACGCAGCGCGGCACCCTGCGCGTCCCATGTGAACGGCGGTTCGGGGTGTTGCGCGAACACCTGGCTCGCCGGGATGGGGGAGTCGTCGATCTTCGCGGGCGTGCCCTGCTCCATCCACGTGACCACATCGCTCGCGCCGACGAGGAACACGATCGCGTCGAGCTTCGAGTAGCGGTCGAGCGTCTTCTCGAGGATGCGGTCCACGTGACGGCACGTGACGAGCGAGCGCGCGATGTTCCCGACGTGCACTCGTCGCGCGCCGAGGCGCGCCAGGTTCTCAGGCGCCGAGAGCGTTTCCTGTAGCACGTGCGGCCACTGGCTCTTCTGGTCCAGGTAGTAACACTCGGCCGCGCTGCCGCCGACGACCAGCACGCGGTACGTGCCCTCGTCCGGCGGCGCCTCGCCACCGCGCTCGCCGTCGGAGTTGATCGCGTGCTCGGCGATCGGCTCCAGGGTCGGCAGCGCCGCCGCGTCGATCTCGAGACGCATCCGCGCGCCCGGCGCCCAGACGTAGTACCGGCCGCTGCGCGCGAGCCAGGCTCGCGCGGCGAGCTCGGCCAGGACTCCGGACAGTGCGGCCGCCGCCGCGCCGCCCGCGATCCAGCCCAGCACGCTCAACGCGAACCTCCCGAGCCGTTGAGCCCGACGCGCCCGAGCAGCCCGCGCACGTCGACGTGCGGATCGTCGCGGTACACGAACAGGATCCACGTCAGCGCGAACACGACGACCATCGCGACGCCCGACACGAGCAGCATCGGCATGTCGCGCGGATCGAGTCCGAAGCGCACGAGGAGCAGGAATCCGAGTGGAACCAGCGCTCCAGCGGCGGCGCGACCCACCACGTAGGATCCGTACTCACGCAGCGGAACGCCCAGTTCGCGGCACGCCAGGACGAGCACGTAGAGCGCGAAGACGACGTTCGGGACCGCGGTGCCCAAGGCGACGCCGAGGATGCCGAGCGGTCCGACGAGCGACAAGCTGACGCCCAGGTTCACCGCGCCCATCAAGAGGAACGCCAGCGCGGCGGCCCGCGGCTTGCCCAGGCCGAACAGGATCGCGATCGCGACGCCGCGCACGGGCAGCCACGCGAGGAACGACAGCATGAGCACCTGGAGGACGCGCCCCGACGGTTCGACGAAGCGCTCGCCGACCCACGCGCCGAGGAAGGACGGCCCGAGGACGAGGAGATACAGGCCGATCATCAGGACCAGAGAAAGGCAGATCTTCGACCACTTCAAGAAAACCGCCCGCAGCTCGTGCGCCTGTCCGGTGGCGTGCAAGCGCGTCGCCATCGGCAGGACGACGGCGCTGACGGCGACCACCAGGCTCGTGAGCGGATCGAAGAACTTGTTGCCGATGTCGAACTGCGTCGCAGCCTCGGCCGGCAGGTACGCCCCGATGACCAGCGCGTCGATGCGGAACGCGAGCAGCGCGCCGACGTTCAGGAGCAGCGCCCACGTGCTGAACGCCAGGATCCCGCGCACGAGCTTCTTGTCGTAGGCCGCCAGCGAGAAGCGCACGTCGGGATGCCGTCGCTTCAGCACGAAGTACGCCGCCGCGAACTCCGCCAGCGACGAGGCGATCAAGACTCCAGCCAACGCCGGCAGGGTCGGGCTCCAGTGCAATACGGCCAGCGTCAGCGCGAACCGGAACGCGATCTCGCCCGCCATGACCGCGTTGCGCGCGAGGAAGTCTCCGTGTGCGTCGAGGATCCCGTGGGGCAGCCTCAGCGCGAAGCCGAGCGCCACCTGGAGGACGACGACCGCGAACGCGAGGCGCGCTCCGTCGATCGTGCGGGCGTCGATGCCCGAGGCGAGCTCGCCCGTCAGGTACCGCGCATCGAACGCCCACCACAGCCCCGCGCCGACGATCAGCGCTCCCAGGCCGAGCAGGAGGCAGATCGCGAGGCACGTCGAGACCGCCGCGTCCTTGCGGCCCTGGTCCTGCTTGGCGATCGCCTCGGCGACGAAACGCACGGACGCCATCGGGATGCCGAGGATCAGGAGGCCCAAGAGCCCGGTGAACGAGACGATGGTGACCCACAGCCCGTTCGGGCCGTCGCCGAGCTTCCCGATCACGTACGGCGACAGCGCCAGCACGGACGCGATCTGCAGCACGTTCAGGATCCAGGTGCTGCCGACGCTCTTGAACACGTGATGGGGGGTCCCTTGTCCGCGATTGTGCCGAGCGGGACGCCGTGGGGCGACGGACTCGCGGCTGGAGGAACTTCCTTCGGCCGGGCGGGCGACGCGTCTGGACAGCGATCAGCCGGCCAGCAGGCTCGCGAACGGCTCGGGCGCCGCGCGCAGGCGCTGGGTGAAGATCGCGTAGCCGGCGGGGGTCAGGTGCAGGCCGTCCGTGGAAAGCGATTCCACGAGCGCGCCATCCGGCCCGGTGAGCCCCGAGCCGCGGAAATCCACGTGCTCGAAGCCGTTCTCGGCCGCGATCCGCGCGATGCCCCGATCGATCCGCAGGAGGGCGTCGGCCTCGGGGCCCAGCGACCGGGTCGAGGGCAGGAGGCCGAGCAGCAGCACGGGCGTCCGCGGAGCACGCTCACGCACCGCCCGGGCCAGGGCCTCGATCGCTCCCAGGACGTCCTCCACCGCGAGCGGGGCCGCCACGCGATCCGGACCGCCGGCGTAGAGCACGATCGCGCTCGGCTCGGGGTCCGCGAGCAGCGCGTCGACGTGGCTCGCGAGCTCGCGAGCCCGCGCCCAGCCGACTCCGCGGTTCACGGCGCGGCAACCCGGGAAAGCCGTCGCGAGCGGGCAGCGCTCGACGGTGGAGGATCCCAGGAAGACGACGGAATGCCGGAGCGCGTCCGGTTCCTCGTGCGCGAACTCGCGCAACCGGGCGGCGAAGTGCAGGGACCGCTCGCGCGCCTCGCGGATCGCGTGCGGCTCGGCGAGTCCACGCAGCCACCAACCGCCGGGCAGGACGTCGGCCCAGGCCAGGGCGAGCACCGCGCAGGCCGCGATGCCGCTCGCCGCAGAGGCCGATGCCAACATTTCTCGCCACGTACGTCGGAACATGATTCCCGGGACAATCGTACCGCGCTGTCGGCGCCGGGGCCGCGCTAGACTTCTCCGCCCGCCGCGCATGTCGACCTCGAACGCACAGGCCCAGATCGACCTGCACAAGGCGCTCGCGCCGCGCTACGCGTATCGCTACGGCTTCGAGTTCTCGCGGCTGTTCCAGCAGGACTGGCACGCGGAGATGATCGCGCACGCGCCCAAGGACTCGCGCGCCGTGCTCGACATCGGATGCGGCACGGGGTTCTTCCTGGCGGAGCTCTCCGAGAAGCTCCCCGGTGCAGTGGGCCTCGACATCAGCCACGACATGCTCCTCGTGAGCGAGCAGTACGTGCCCGGTGCGCGGCTCGTCACCGGCGACGCCGAGAAGCTGCCGTTCCAGGACGGCGCGTTCGACGTCGTGTTCTGCAAGGGCAGCCTGCACCACACGCGCGACCATGTCGGCTTCCTGGCCAACTGCAAGCGCACGCTCAGGAGCGGCGGCGTGCTCGTCATGAGCGAGCCGTGCAACGACAACCCCTTCATCCGCCTGGCGCGGTGGGTGCTCTACAAGAAGAGCCCGCACTTCGACGTGGGCGATCAGGGCTTCACGCGGAAGGGCATCGTGGAGCTGTGCGAGAAAGCCGGCTTCCAGGTCGCGACCGTGAAGAAGTACGGGTTCCTGGCCTACGTGTTCGCCGGCTTTCCCGACCACCTCGGCGTCCTGAAGTACATCCCCGGCAACGCCTGGATCACGCGCGGATTCCTGGCCATCGACCGGGTGGTGTGCGCGGTCCCCGGACTCTCGCTCCTGGGCTTCCACGTCGTCGTGGTGGGGCGCAGGCCGTAGGATCTGGATCGTGCGCTGGAGCACGATCCTCGTCGTCCTGATCGCGCCCGCGGTTCCCGCGGCGGCGCAGGTCTGCACCGTGGAACGCATCAGCGTCGACGCGAATGGTGGCGAAGGGGACGGGTTCTCCACGCAGCCGGCCATCACCCCCGACGGGCGCTTCGTCGTCTTCGTGTCGACGTCGACGAACCTCGTGCCCGGGGACACGAACTCGGTCGGGGACGTGTTCGTGCGCGATCTCCTCGCGGGGACCATCGAGCGCGCGAGCGTAGGCCCAGGCGGCGTGGAGTCGGACGCGGCCTGTTCCTATCCCGCGATCTCCGACGACGGGCGTTACGTGGCGTTCAACACCGCCGCGTCCACGTTCGACCCCGGCGACACGAACGGCGCGCTCGACGTGTACCTGCGCGATCGGTGGAGCGGCACGATCGAGCGCGTGAGCTTCGGCACGGGCGGCGCGCCGGGCGACGGACCCTCGTTCGCGCCGACCCTCGCGGATGGCGCGCACTTCGTGCTGTTCGTGAGCTGGGCGGGAAACCTCGTGCCCGGCGACACGAACGCGACGCGCGACGTGTTCCTGCGGGATCGCGTGAGCGGCGTGACCGAGCGCGTCAGCGTGTCGAGCGCCGGCGCCGAGGGGGACGACATGTCCGGTTCCTCGACGTTGCTCTCGTTCGCCACGCCCGACGGTCGCTTCGTCGTGTTCGGGAGCCTGGCCTCGACGCTCGCCGCGGGCGACGCGAACAGCGGCGCGGACGTGTTCCTGCGCGACCGGGCGGCGGGCACGACCACGCTGCTCGTTCAGGCTCCCGGCGGGGGATCGCCCAACGGGCAGACCGAGCTCGGCTCGATGACGCGCGATGGTCGCTTCGTCGGATTCGCGAGCTCCGCGGCCGGCCTGGTCGCCGGCGACACGAACGGCACCACGGATTCCTTCGTGCTCGACCGCTCGAACGGCACGATCGAGCGCGTGAGCATCCCGAACGTCGGCGGCGAGAGCGCCGGGGACTCCTGGGCTCCCTCGATCTCGCAGGACGGGCGTTTCGCGGTGTTCGCGAGTTCCGCGGCGGACATCGTCGCCGGAGACACGAACGACCGGCGCGACGTGTTCCGGCGCGACAGGCTGGCCGCGACGACGGAGAGATACGTCCTCGCGGGCGGGTTCGCGCAACCGCTCGACGACGTCTTCTCCGCGGCTCCGACGGCGAGCGGGGACCGCGTGGCATTCGCGTACGCGGGCGACGACATGGTCGTGGCGGACTTCAACGCCGCGAGCGACGTGTTCGTCAGCAACTGCACGACCGGGCGGCCATTCTGCTCGGGCGACGGCACCAGCGCCGCGTGCCCATGTCAGAACGTCGGCGCCTGGAATGCCGGCTGTCCGAACTCGGCGGGATCCGGGGCGATCTTGTCCGGAGAAGGCCGGGCGCTCGTGGCGAACGACACGCTCGCGTTGCTCGTGCGCGAGCTGCCGCCGCACACGGTCGTCCTGTTCCTGCAGGGGTCCTCGCAGCAGAGCGGCGGCATGGGGGCGACGTTCGGCGACGGCTTGCGCTGCGTCGCCGGCTCGATCGTGCGCCTCGGGACGCGCGTGGCGCCGGCGGGTTCTTCGACGTGGGGGTTCGGAGCTCCTGGCTCTCCGCTCCTCTCGTTGCAGAGCAACGTGCCCTCGGGCGGCGCGGTGCGCCTGTATCAGGCCTGGTACCGCAATGCCGCCGCGTTCTGCACGGCATCCACGTTCAACCTCTCGAATGGCCTCGAAGTCACCTGGCTGCCGTAGTCGGGCGCCGTCGCAACGGGACATGCCGCGATGGTGACGCAGGCCGAGCGAGTCCTCCGCGCCCACGGCGTGCAGTACACGGAGCATCCCTACCGCTACGAGGAGAAGGGCGGGACCGCGGTCTCCTCGCGTGAGCTCGGCGTCGAAGAGCACGCCGTGATCAAGACCCTCGTCATGGAGGACGACGCGCGGGAGCCCCTGATCGTGCTGATGCACGGGGATCGGCAGGTGAGCACGAAGAACCTGGCGCGGCAGATCGGTGCGCGCAGCGTCCAACCCTGCGCGCCGGACGTCGCCGACAAGCACTCCGGATACCAGGTCGGAGGCACGAGCCCGTTCGGGACGAAACGCAAGATGCCCGTGTACCTCGAGCGCACGATCCTGCTCCTGCCGCGCGTCTACCTGAACGGCGGGCGGCGCGGCTTCCTGATCGCGCTCGATCCCGCCGAGATCGTGCGCGTGCTGGGGGCGACCGCCGTGGACGCCGCGATCGAAGGTTGAGGACCGACGCTCCCGCCTTCGATCAGACGAGATCCTCGGCGACCGCGCGCGCGAGATCGAAGGTGGAGATGACGCCGAGGAGCTTGTTCCCGTCGACCACGAAGACGCGGTGGATCTTCTCCTTGACCAGTCGCGCGGCCACGTCGCGGATCGGGAGATCCGGGGGCACGCTGACCACGCCGGAGCTCATGTAGTCGCGGACCTGTTCGGGGGCCGAGCTCCCGGGCGAGTAGTCGTCGGCCATGGAGATGTCCTCCTCGATTCCCTCGCCGATCTGCAGGTCCTCGTCGCCCCAGTCCTTCCCGCGCGAGGCCTCGCGTTCGGTGAAGCGTGCGCGCGGAGCGAGGTCTCGCAGCGAGATCACGCCGATCAGCTTGCCGCGCGCATCCAGGACGGGGGCGCCGCCGATGCCGGCGTCTTCCAGCGCGCCGACCGCCTCCTCGACGGAGGCACCCGCGTCGATGCACACGACCTTCTTCTGCATCAGGTCGGCCGCGGTCAGCAACTTCTCTTTCCTGGTCTTCATGGTCTTCTTCTCCACGTCCGGATTCTGGCGCGGGCTCGAGGTGGCCGATATGCGCACTTCGACGCAGTGCCCAGACGGATCCGGACCTCGCCCTCTCCCGAAGCCGAGGTGCATCCGCGGCCGGGAATCCGGCCATCGACCGGGCGATCGACCGTGCGGCCGCGCAGCCTCCCTGCGCGCGCGGTGACCCATCGCGTAGCCTCTGGCGCATGGAACTGAAGAACGCACGGGTGCTGGTGACGGGTGGCGGAACAGGGATCGGTCGCGCGACGGCGGCGCTGTGCGTCCAGCGCGGAGCGAAGGTCGCGATCTGCGGTCGGACCGAAGGGCGCGTGCGCGAGGCGGCGGCCGCGATCGGCGCGGTCCCGTTCGCGTGCGACGTGTCACGCGAAGGCGACGTGAAGCGCCTCGTCGAGCAGGTGAACGCGAGCCTGGGCGGGCTCGACGTCCTCGTGAACAACGCCGGCTCCGGGACCTTCGCGCCGCTCCTCGAATCGACGGCCGACGACTTCCGGAGGACGTGGGAGACGAACACTCTCGGCGCATTCCTCGTGGGCCGCGAGTGCGCGCGCCTGTTCGTCGCGGCGCAGCGCGGCTCGATCGTGAACATCGGGTCGACGGCCGCGCGCCGCGGTTTCGCGGGGGGATCGGCTTATTGCGCCTCGAAGTTCGCGCTGAGCGCTTTGACCGAATGCTGGCGCGCCGAGCTGCGCGGCTCGAACGTGCGCGTCATGCAGGTCGATCCGAGCGAGGTCCAGAACGACTTCGGCGTCCATGCCGGCCGACCGGCGCGCAAGGCGCCGAATCCGTCGAAGCTCGTCAGCGAGGACATCGCGCGAGCGATCGTCGGGCTGCTCGAGCTGGACGACCGGGCGTTCAGCCCGGGGCTCGAGGTGTGGGCGACGAATCCGCGCTGATCCGCGCCTACTCGCGCCGTCCTTCGACCGACGTCACCTCGATGCCATGGCGGTGGAGGAGCTCCGCCGTGATGCCGCGCCCTTCGACGAGCGTGTTCGCGACGTGCGTGTGGCACGAACCGCACGAGGGCGAGCGGGCCTTCAGGAAGGCTCGCTCGATGCCGTGCGTGCGGCAGGCCGCGAGCGCTCCTTCCGCCCCGCGCACGAACTGCGCAGTGACGTCCGCGCCGGAATCCGTCACGACGCGATCGCGCCCGTCGAGCACCGCGGCTGCGGATTCGCGCTCGATCCACGCCGGCGGTCGGGGGGTGCCCAGTCCGCCGTGTTCCTCGGGGCAGAACGCGACGGCCTCGAGCCCGTGCGCCTCCAGGTCGCGCTCGAGCAGGCGGTCGGTGTTCGCGCGCGCGTCGTAGCGGCATTCGCGGCCCAAGAGGCACGCCGACACGAGCACCTTGCGCGCTTCCGTCACTTCCCTGCTCCCGCGCGCTTCGTCCAGGCCTGGATCAGCGCCCCCGAAGCCTCGTCGCAGGCCTTGGCCGCCGCGTCGCCGCCCTGGTTCGTCGCGACGAGGACGCCGAAGCCCTTCTCGGGTGCGAGCCACGCGACGCAGTACCACAGCGTGTTCGAACCCGAGTGCGTCAAGACGCGCCCTCCCCACGCACGATCGAGCGCCATCCAGCCCATCGCGTAGGGGTCGAGCCCATCCTTGGGCGGCGTGTGCAGGCGCGCGAAGGTCCCGGCCGTGATGTCGAGGCCGCCTTCCTTCTCCCCGCGCAGGTGGAGCGCCGCGTACTGCGCCCAGTCGCCCAGGGACGCGTGGACACGCCCGGCCGGCGCGATCGCCGCCGGATTGTCGGATTCGGGGCCTAGGCCGACGGGCGTGCCGTCGGCGCGGTGGCCGCGCGGCTCGTCGAGCCCACCCTCCGATCCCGGCGGGCCGAATCCGGAGCGCACCATCGCGAGCGGCGCGAAGAGCTCGTCGTGCAGCAGCGCCTCGAAGTCCTTCTCCGCGGCGCGCTCGGCCATCAGGCCGGCGATCGCGATTCCGGCGTTGGAGTACTCGAACTTCGTAGCCGGTGCGTGGGCCGGCGCGATCGCGAAGATCCCGCGCGCGAGCTGCTCGCGCTGCGCGCGCGGACCGTCCTTCGAGGTGTACAGGCGTGCCCAGAGCGCCGGCTCGACGTCGCCCGGCACACCGCCGCGATGGGTCAGGAGCTGCTCCAGCGTCACGGCCTTCCACCCCGCGTCCACGGCGTCTCCCCAGTCCGCGAAACTGCCGCCGACGGTCGTCGTCCACTTCAGCGCGCCCTTCTCGACGAGCTTCGCGCACAGGGTCGCGGTCATGGACTTCGTGCACGAGCCCAGGTGCATGCGGTCCGCGCTCGTCATCCGCTCCGCCCTGCCGCGTTCGCGCACACCGCACGCACCGATCGCGACGGCACCATCGCGATCGACGATCGCGGCGACCATGCCCGGCATGTCGTTCCGCGCGCGGATCGGTTCGAGCAGTGCGGCGACGTCGATGCGCGGGGGCTCGGCCGCCAGGGCGTTTCCGCGGGCAGCAGGCGTGGCCGGGGTCTGTGCGGCGAGGAGGGCGATCAGCGCGAGGACAGGTGCCATGTCCACGAGCCTATCGCCGGAGCTCGCCTTGCGCTCGACGTCCCCGCGGCGCACGATCCACTCCATGCGGAGTGCGCACAGGATCCTCGTGCCCCTCGCCGAAGGCTTCGAGGAGATCGAGTTCGCGACCATCGTCGACGTCCTGCGTCGTGCGGACCTCGACGTGACGGTCGTCTCCCTGCGGCCGGGACCGGTCCGCGGCGCGCACGGCATCACGATGCTCGCGGACGCGGACTGGTCGGCGATCGATCCCCGGTCCTTCACGGCCCTCGTCCTGCCGGGCGGCCAGCCGGGGACCAGGAACCTGGCCTCGGATCCGCGCGTGCTCGACCTCGCGCGCCGTCTGGAGTCCGAGGGACGCCACGTCGCCGCGATCTGTGCCGCCCCGCTCGTCCTGCACGCGGCCGGCATCCTGCAGGGGCGTCGGGCGACCGCGTTCCCGTCGGTGCGCTCCTCGCTCACGGACGTCACCGTCGTCGAGGACGAATCCGTCGTCCGCGACCGCGCAGTGACCACGAGCCAGGGCGCGGGGACGGCGATGGAGTTCGCCCTCGACCTCGTCGCGCAGCTCGCGGGTGACGCGCGGGCCGCCGAACTCCGGCGCGTACTCATCGCGGGCTGACGGCCGCGCGGACGTTCTCCACCGCGGCGCGCTGGAGGGCGTGCGCGGACCCCGGGACCGGCCGGGTGCGGAGCGCGCGCTTTGGCGCACGCCGCGGAGTCGGATTCGCCGCGGTCCGTGAACCGCCGGATCGGTTCGTCGGGGGTTCGCGGCGCGTGCACTGCGGCGACGAGCGCCCGGCCTCCACGCGATCCAGAGGCACGCGGCCGGCCCGTCCGCTCGGCATTCGTCGGTTGCGCGGCTTCGTCGGCCGGCCCGAACCAACCCGGCGACTCACCGCTCCCGTCCTCGGGCGGCGCGTTCTCGCTCGCTCTGAGAACGCCGTGGAAACCGTGTGGACCGTCGATCGCGCGTCTCCTCCTCGCCTGAGCCCCGAGAGACGAGGACCCCTGTGCAAGCCCTTCACCGAGATGCGACGAGCTGGAACGGTCTGTGCGACCTGCGACCCCTGGTCGTCGGCTACCTGGGCCGCTTCCTGCGCGACGACGCGGAGATCGAGGACACGGCGCAGGAGACGCTGCTGCGCGCGGCGCGTTTCCGGCTGCACCTCGTGGACCCCGCGCGGCTTCGGCCGTGGATCCTGCGGATCGCGCTGAACGTGCTGCGGGATCGCCGTCGGCGCGAGAGCCGGCTGCCGCGCGCGGACACCGACGAGGCCCTGTTGGACGGCCTCGAAGGTCGCGAGGAGATCCCGGGCGATTCGCCCCCCGACGCCTGGATCGACCTGTCCGGCGTCGTCGTCGAGCGGACGGCCGCGTACGACCACTTGGACGCGGCGATCTCGTGCCTGGACGCGGACGATCGCAGCGCGTTGTCGGCCTGCTACTTCGGTCCGCCGCGTTCCGGCGCGGGAGCCGATCGCGTGTGCGAGACGGGGCGCGTCCGGGTGCCGAAGCACCGCGTGTTCCGCGCCAGGCGCAGGCTCACGCGCGTCCTGCTGCAGCGCTTCGCGCTCGACGGCGAACTCGGGTGGCCCGTCCACGACGGCCACCCGTTGGAACCCGGGTCGGTCACCGGCGCAGCGTGCGCCCGGACGGGAACCCGGAAGAGGTCCGATGCGAGCGCGCCGCGGCGCGCCGGAGGCTAGTCACCATGTGGATGCAGTTGTTGTGCGTGTTGCCGATCCTCGCCGGAACGGGCGCGAGTCGACCGAACGCCCGCTCCGAGGCCCCGCGCCTCGAGCGCGAGGCGCCGCCGGCGGTGACGAAGCTCGAGTCGGCTCGCGCGCAAATCGAGTTCGCCGACGAGTTGCGCCGCACCCTGCGCGGGATGGACGAAGGACCCCGCAAGGACGCGCGACTGCGCGCCGCCGCGGCGTACCGCGCGGTCCGCGAGTACTTCCCGGCCGATGCGGCCGCCTGCGCGGAGTCGGCGTTCCGGCGGGCCGAGCTCGTGCGCCAGGCCGGCGACCTGGAGTCTGCCCGCGCCGAGCTCGCGGTCGCGCGAGACCGTGGCGCGAACACCGCCTGGCGCGTGCGCGCGGCGCTCGAGTTGGGGCACCTGGAGCGGCGCGCCAAGCGGTTGCCCGAAGCACTCGGCGCCTACGAGGCCGTGATCTCCGATGCCGCCGCGCTGCCGGGGCAGCGCGACGACGCCTCCCTGTGGTCGGGGCGCGTCCTCGCGGACAGCGGCCGTTCCGATGACGCGCTGCGCGTGTGGACGCGCGTCGCGGACCAGGGGGACGACCCGCTGGATCGCATCCGCGCGTTCGACCTCTGGGCGCAGGAGCTCGTGACGCGCGCGGACCTCGAAGGCGCCGCCGGCGTGCTCGAGCGCTGCCGCGAGAAGCTGGCCGAAGCCGGGCAGGAGGAGTCACGCCTGGGCGAGCGTGTGCGAGCCGCGCTGGCCTCGATGCGCGCGATCGAGGAGCTGGCGCGCGCCGTGGAGAAGCGCGAGCGGGAGCGCAAGGAGGCCGGAAAACCGGGTTGAGCGTGCGGGCGGTTGCGGTGGGCGGGGGTACGGAGCCAGGCACAACTCCGCCGTT
>JAPLOF010000036.1 GCA_026692665.1 Planctomycetota bacterium | reverse complement strand
GTTCTCAGCCGAGCGCGCTCCGCGTGCGCGGCTGAGAACGGCGGAGTCGAGCCTGGCTCCGTACCGCCGCCAACAGACGGGGGATCACTCGTCGTCGTGCTTCTTGCCGTACTGCGCGAGCACCTTCTGCTGCTCGTTCATGGGCACCTGCGCGTAGTGCGAGAGCTTCATCGTGTACGAGCCCTCCCCCGCCGACTGCGACTTCAGGTCGCGGTGGTAGGTCAGCACCGCCGAGAGCGGCGCATGCGCCTTGATGATCGTGATCTGCCCGCCGTCCGTGTTGTCCTGGTCCACGACGTGACCACGGCGGTGACTCGTCAGGTCCGAGAAGATCATGCCGGCCGCGTGCGTCGGCACGTGGATCGTGAGCTCCATGATCGGCTCCAGCAACACGGGCGTCGCCTTCGTGAAACCGTCCCGGAAGGCGCGCGCTCCGGCGATCTTGAAGCTCGCCTCGTCCGAATCCACGTCGTGGTACTTGCCGTCGTAGAGCTCGACTTCGACGTCGACGACCTCGCTGTTCGTCATCACGCCGGTCCCGACGATCTCGCGGACGCCCTTTTCGACCGCGGGGATGAAGTTCCGCGGGATCGTGCCGCCGACCACCATGTCGGTGAACACGAACCCCGTCCCGGGCGGCAGCGGCTTCACGCGCAGGTAGCACTCCCCGAACTGACCCCGGCCGCCGGACTGCTTCTTGTGGCGGTGGTGCCCCTCGCTCGGGCGCTGAACCGTCTCCTTGTAGGCGATGCGCGGCAGGTGCGTCGTGATCTCGACTCCGTACCGGCGCTTCAGCCGCGACTCGACGATCTGCAGGTGCAGATCGCTCATGCCGCGCGCGACCATCTCGTGCGTCAGAGGATCGTGGACGACGCGAAACGTCGGGTCCTCGGCCTCCATCTTGTGCAACGCCTCGCCGATCTTCTGCTCGTCCGCGCGAGTCTTGGGCTGGACCGCGGCCGCGACCATCGGCTCGGGCATCGGGGGCATCGCGACATGCGCGGCCTTCTTGCCGGGCAAGGTGAAGGCGGCTCCGAAACCGACGCCTTCCACTTTCGTGAAGGCCACGATTTCGCCCGGACCCGCGCTGT
The DNA here is from genome assembly GCA_026692665.1 of Planctomycetota bacterium. Lineage (GTDB taxonomy): Bacteria > Planctomycetota > UBA1135 > UBA1135 > JAEUHZ01. The sequence goes on along the minus strand of JAPLOF010000036.1, from coordinate 47,150 downwards.
CGATCGGTTCGCGCTTCTTGCCGACGATGCGGAACAGTCCGCCGATCTTCTCGCCCTTATCGGGCGAGTTCGGTCCCACGATCGCGGCCTGCGCCGACAGCGTGCCGCGATGGATGCGTGCGATGCACACCTTGCCCACGTGGCTGTCGCTCTTCACGTTGAACACGACGCCGGCCAGCTCGCCGCTCGGATCGGGCTTGACCTCGGAACCGTCCACGGCCTGGAAGTGGATCTCGTCCGCGCCGGGCGCGTAGTGCTCGAAGAACTCGACGACGTCGGAGATGCCGACACCCGTGACCGGATTGCAGATCAGGATCGGGACGATCGAACCGGCGACGAGCGAGTGCGGGAGGAGCTTCTTGAGCGCCGGATCGTCGATTTCCTGCGCCTCGAGGTAGCGGTTCATCAGCTCCTCGTCCTCGCACGCATCCATCACCTCGTCCATGAGGTCCTGGCGCCAGGGGCTCTCGGGATCCGCGATGGTGCGGCGCACGCGCTTGAACCCGGGCCCCGACTGGTCGGGCAGGTGGTACGGCACGCACGTCGTTCCGAAGGCCTTGCGCAGCTCCTCGACGAGCTCGTCGAAGTCGGCGTTCGGATCATCGAGGTGCGTGACCAGGATCGCGCGGCCGCGGCCGAGCCGTCGAGCCGCCTCCATCTTCTGGCGCAGGTTGAAGGTGACTCCGCTCGCGCAACTCACGACTCCGACCACGAGGTCCGCGCCGTACAGCGCGCCGGTCGCCTCGGCGTAGAAGTCCGGGTAGCCGGGCGAGTCGAGGAACGTCCACTGCTCGTCGTGCCAGACCGTGGACACCACGGCCATGTGGAGCGAGTGCTGCTTGTCCTGCTCCTCGGGCTCGGTGTCGCACAGGCTGGTCTTCTCGGCCACCGACCCCTTGCGCGGCGTCACGCCCATGTGGTGGGCGATGGCGTCGATGAGGGTCGTCTTGCCGGCCGAGGGGTGACCGACGAAGGCGATGTTGCGGATCTTCGAAGCGGCGAACGTCATGGGGTGGCCTGGAGTGGGGATCCGGACAGAACGCGTCCCTCGACCGCGGGATCGCAGGGCGAGGGACGTCGGATCTTAGCGGGTGGCGCGCGGGAGACCACCCCGGGAGAACATCGCGCCGGCCGGAGCGCGGCGCGGGTGGGAACCAGGACGGCGGCTCGTCGAGCCGCCGCCCCCGGACCAACCGCCGGCCGAAAGGGCCGCGCTCCTACTCGTGGGCGCGGTGGCTGCTGGAGCGCGGCGCGGACGCCGTGCCCAGGACGACGATCTCGACGCGGCGATTCTTGGCCTTGTCCGCGTCCTTCTTGTTCGAGGCCACGGGGTCGTACTGACCGTGACCGGCGACGATGCAGCGATCGTCCGCGACGCCGCAGTCCTCGACGAGGAACCGCAGCACGGCCATGGCGCGCGCCACGGACAGGTCCCGGTTCGAAGCGAAGCCCGACTTCTTGATCGGATCGGCGTCGGTGTGACCCTCGACCGAGAAGTGCGCTTCGGGGTACTCGCGCTGGAGTGTCGACGCGACCTTCTTGAGCGCCTTGCGGCCGTCGTCCGAGAGCTCGGCCTTGCCCGACGCGAACGTGATCGAGGCCGGGATCGAGAGCACCATGTGTCCGTCGCGCACGCCGTAGCTGACGCCGACCGAGTCGAGCTCGGGGAACGTCGCGGCGGCAACCGGCGCCGCGGGTTCGCTGGCGGCCGATTCGGGGCGCGAGCCCGCTTCCGCGAGCTGCCCCAGGGCGTCGTCGCGGCTCGCGGCGAGTCCCTGCAACTGCGCCTTCAACTGCGCGCGTTCGTCGCGCAGCTCACGGATCGTGTTGTCCTTCTCGTCGAGAGCGCGCTGGTGCGATTGACTCGTCACGCAGCCGCTGAAGAACGGGACCAAGAGGACGAGCGGAATGGCTCGTGCGAGCCACTCGAGTCTGTGCTGGAACATCGGATCGAACCCCCTCGAAATCGGACCACGCCCCACGGGCGCGGATGGAGACATGCCGCCACGGCGTGGAATCCCGCCCGACGTCGACCTGCTGCGCGACGGCGCGCAAGACGTCATGGGATCCACGTCTCGACATGATTCCAAGCCAAGAGGGCGATTCCAATCCCCAGCGCGAGGTACGGGCCGAAAGGCAGGTAGCGCCCGGCGATCCGCGCGATGTTCAGGTGCCGAGCGATCGACGCGTCCCGCCGGCGCGCGCGCGCCCGCCCGCGCAGGAGCACGAAGAACCGCAGCATGTTCGCGAGCCCGACCACGGAGGCGACGAGAGAGCCGAGGACGAGCGCGAACAGCGCTCCCCCCGGACCGACGAACCCACCGCCCGCCGCGAGGAGCTTCACGTCTCCGAACCCCATCGCGTCGCGACCGTAGACCTTGGACCCGACGATCCCGATCAGCCACAGGATCCCCCCGCCCACGAGCATGCCCGCCAGCGAGCCGAGGAGGGCCGCCGACGGCCCCACGGGCGCGCCCGGTCCGGCCATCCACTGCGCGACCCAGGTGTGCGCGTGGAGCTCGGGCAGGAGCAGCGCGGCGATCGGAGCGGCCACGATGCCCCCGATGGAGATCTCGTCCGGGATCTCGAAGCGGTCGAAGTCGACCGCCGTCGCCACGAGCAGCCCGGACAGCACCACGGACCAGCAGACGGCCAGCCCGAAGTCGCTCGGCTCCAGTTGCCCCGGCAGCGCGAGCCAGCCGACGAGCGCCCACAGGCCCGCATTCGTGGCCTCGACGAGCGGGTAGCGCCAGGGGATCCGCCATCCGCAGGTCCGACAGCGGCCGCGCTGGAGCGCCCACGACAGGAGCGGCACGTTCTCGCGCCAGGTGAGCGTGGTCTTGCAACTCGGGCAGCGCGAGCGCGCCGGCTTCGAAACCGTCTCGTCCTCGAGGGGCAGCCGATGGATCGCGACGTTCAGGAAGGACCCCACGAACAACCCCAGGGTCCCCCACAGCACGGCCCACGACTCGCGCGGCCAGTCCAGGAACATCAACGCTCTCCCCTCTCGGATTCCTGCCAGGCCAGTCGGACCGAATCGACGAACGGCGGGCGCCACCGACCTCCGGGCTCCACGGTGAGCTCGATCAGGATCTGGATCGAGCCCGGCTTCTCGAGCAGCTCGGGCGAATCCACGGGTTGGAGGTCCTCGGGGGCGAGCGGCGCCCGCGCCAGCTCGGGCAGGTAGCGCACGCTCCAGCGGCCGTTCGTGACGCCCTTCCGTTCGACGGACCCGCGCGCCTCGGCTTCCAGCCATTCGACGACCGTGCCCCGGGGCGGCAGCGGTCCCGAGAGCACTCCGAACCGCAGCGGCACGCGCAGCGGGTTCACGTCCGGCGGGTCGAGCTCGAGGTCCTCGACGTTGGAGGCCGTGAGGCCCGGCCCACCCCCCTCGCCGAGGCGGAACACCTGCGTGGGGTGACCACCACGGACCGAGCCCGTGACCCGGATCCGGCCACCGGCCACGAGCAGGAGCGGCGTCGACACGTCGATCTCGCCCTCGACGATCAGGTCGCCACCGGCCACGAGAACCGTCCAGTCCATGTCGCGCGCCGCGGCGTCGCTCGGAGCCGCGAGCGCGCGGTCGAGCCAGACGGAGAGCTTCTCGTGCGGGAACTGGAACGTCGAACGCCCGCTCGTCGCGCGCTCGAGCCGGCCCGCGATCCGCAGCGATCCCTGCGCGCGCACGACGACCGGTCCAGGATCCGAGGACAGGCGGCAGGTCGTCGCGGGCGGCAGGAACGCACGCACGCTCTGCAGGTCGCGGAAGGTCGGCGAGCCGCTGAGCTCGACGTCGCCCTGACGGCCGTCGCCGGCGGCTTTCAGGAAGCGCACTTCGACGCGGCCGGTCTCGCTCCAGGCCGCGGTCCCGTCGCAGCCCGGCACCGCCAGCGTGGAGCGCAGGCGCGTGTCGACGAACTCCTCGAGCCACACGCCGCGGCCGTCGTCGCGCCCGCGTTCGATCACCGGAAACGTCACGAGTACGAGCGCGGGTTCCCACAGCGGATGCCCGCCCAGATCGCGCGGCGCCCCCGGGCGCACGCGCGGAACGGCGACCGGCAGTGCCGGCCAGCCCGGCAGGAACGCGACGAGGTGCACCTCCGTCGTGCGCACCTCGGGGTGGAAGACGAGGCGCCACGGCCCGCTGGAGAGGCGTGTCACCGGCGTCAGCTCCACGAGCGCGGCGCGCGGTTCGCGCTGCCAGGCCGCGGGCGGGGTCGACGAGCGCGCGCGCGCCGGCCGGGGGCGCAGCGCGGCGTCGGCTTCGTTCTCCAGGAGGCGCGGGCGCAACCGCACCTCGGCCCCTTGCCGGGGCCGGAGGCCGAACGCGCCGTCGACCAGCGAGGCCGGATCGAGCGGCTCCTCGCAGCGCAGGTAGATCGCGTCGAGGGGGCCCAACTCGTAGCGCAGCTCGGGTCCACCCTGCGGCGCGGGGAAGAGGCGCAAGGGCCGGATGCGATACGGATCGCGATCCTCGAAGAACGGCCCTTCGTGCCCGGCGACCTCGACGGCGCGGAAGCTCCAGCGGTAGGTGCTCGCGAGCGGCGCGCCGTCGACGCCGCGCAGGCAATCGGGGCGCGGGAAACCGGCGATCTCGACCTGGTAGCTCGTGCCCGGAACGTAGCCGCCATCGGAGAGGTCGGGCGCGAGGACCGTCGCCGGCACGAAGCGCACGCGCGATCCCTCGACCTCGAGCCGGCCGCGCGCCGGTTGGCCCTCCGCGTCGGTGATGCGCACCGAGTCCTGCGTGACGGAGGTCCGGTCGACTTCCGCGGAGAAGTGGAAGACGAGGTCCTCGTTCAGGCGCACGGCGCGCGCGTCTTCCGGGCGCGTCAGACGGTGCACGAGCACGCGCGTCGTGGGCTCGGTCGGTGGACGACAGGCGGCGAGCGCCAGACCGAAGCCGAGGAGATGCCACATCGGCCGCATCGCCGGCATTCGAGCACATCGACTGGCCGCGCAGAAGCGCGCCGGAGGAGAGGCTCGGATTCCCGGACTCCGCCATGCGCCCCGCGAGGGGCTCGCGGCGCGCGGATCCTCGGGCGAGCGCCAGGCGGGGCCGCGCGGATCGTCGGGTCCTACGCACGGGGCTCGCTCGTTCCCGAGCGAGCCCCGCGCGACGGCCGGAGAGCGCGCGGGAAGCAAGCTCCCGCGGGCTGGACGGCGATCCGGATCAGAAGCGGAACGGCACCCGCAGGTAGTCGATGGACGGGATCGGCGTGGTGGCCGACAGGTCCGTGAGCCCGAGGTCGAACGTCACGCGGAAGCGGAAGAACCGCAGCTGCGCGTTGTTCGGATTCGTGTTCAGCTGGTTGATGTCGGTCACGAACGGCGTCGCCGCGGCTTCGTCGGGCTGGCCGTTCGTGTTCGCGGACGTGGCCTGGAACTCGAACTTCACCGTGGCCGGATCCGGCAGGGAGTCCAGCGCCCCGGTCGTCTTCACGCGGAAGAAGCGCGGGCGGATGGACAGGGAGGCCGTTCCGTCGGTCGGGATCGAGGCCAGCGGCAGGCCGCTGGTGGCCACGGTCACCCGCAGGAGCCCACCCTCGTACGTCGCCGAAGCCACGTCAAAGCGGGACGTCGAGGCCCCGACATCGAAGCGCACGTCGAAGAAGCGCAGGAGGGAGGGGTTGCTGAGGTAGATGTCGTCCGCGAGGGTCGTGCCGTCCAGCACCACGGTCCGCTTGTCGGACGTGATGTAGGGCGTGCTCGGAGCGGTCACGATCACCTGGGAACCCGTGCCGCCGAGGATCGAGGGCAGGACCGCCTGGGTCGCGGTCGAGCCCGAGCCCGTCTTGAGCACACGGCCCGAGCCGTCGACGCCGCCGAACAGGAACTCCGTCGTCTCCGGGGTGACCGTTGTGGGAGAGACGCTGGTGGAACCCAACGCGATCCACTTGGACTGGGCCTTCGAGATCCGACCGAAGCCCGGCAGAAGCTGATTCCATTGGGCCGGCGTGTTCACGTTGCTCGTGCATTCGAGCGCGGTCGCGCCGAATCGGATCGTGGAACCGATCGGGTTGGGCTTCAGGCAGGCCGTGAGGTTCTCGCCGGCAAACGTCGGCACCAGGATGTCCGCCAGGGTCGGAGCGTGCAGTTGGATGATGCCCGGACCTCCGTCGCCACCGCAGCCGGCGATGCCCTCGCCAGCGCTGACGCCAGCCGTCGGGCCCAACGCGGCATTGCCCGTGGCGGCCACGGCGCACGGGGCCGGGGTCGCGATGCCGCCGTTGGCAGTCACGTAGTGGTCACGCGGCAACCGGTCCGCGGTCACGCCCGTCTCCACGCCGTTGGGGCCGGCGCCGCCGTTGCCGTCGCGGCCCTCGCCGCCCTGGCCACCCTTGGTCCAGATGCCGCCCTTGTCGCGCTCCAGGGCCTGGTTCGTGCGCGTCAGGCGGAAGTCGATCGTCTTGCCGACCTGGATGATCACGTGACCGCCCGATCCGCCGCCGGACCCGGCGCCGACGCGGTTCACGCCGCTGGTGTTCTCGCCGCCGCCGCCCGTGCCGCCACCGGCGTCGATCCGGCCGTTCGCGCCGAAGACGACATCGCCCAGGCACAGGATCGTCAGGGAGCCGCCGCCCCCGCCGCCGCCGGAGCCCTTCTCGTCGCTGGCCGCCGACCACATCGGGTTCGGGAACGAGGCGGCCTGGACGCAGTTGCCTCCTCCGCCGCCGCCGGCGCCGGCCCAGGCGCGTCCGAGTTCGCCGCGCACGATCGCGCTGCCGACGCGCATCAGGCCGAAGAAGTCGTTGTCCGGGTTCGCGTCCAGGAACGGTCGCGGGCCCTTGGTGCCGCCGCGCGGGCGCTGTCCCGGACCGCTGATCGCGCCGCTGGCCTGCAGGGATCCCAGGCTGCCGTCCTCGGAGTCGAGCCCCAGGAACCGCTGATCCGGGCAGCCGTTCACGTTGAACGGCGTCGTCGGCGTGAAGAGGATCATCGGGGCGCCGAGGGATCCGCCACCACCGCCGGCACCGCGACGGAAGTTCACATCCGTGCTCGAGTTGTAGCCGGTCTCGCCACCAGCGCCGCCGCCGTTGGCCTGGTCGAAGGCGCCGACGCCGGTCTCGCCGATCGGGCTCGACTGGGTCGTCAGGATGTTCCCGGTGCCGCCGCGCCCGCCGCCGCCGTTGCCGGCGCCGCCGGACTCGGGGAGGTTCGTGGAGTTGAAGGTCGAGACGCCGCGGTTGCTGACCCCGCGCACGAGGAGCTTGCCGTTGATGGTGACGTTCCCTGAAGCGCGGATCACGCACGGGAACGGTCCGCGGATATCCAGGATGCCGCCCTGATCGATGATCAGGTTCCGCACGTCCACCTGACCGCTGACGATGGTCTGGGTCGCGGTCTGGGCATCGTTCTGGATCACGGAGAAGGCCGTGTTCAGGATGGTCGTTCCACCGCCCGGCAGCTGGGTGACGCGCCAATCGAAGTTGCCGCCCGGGCCGCCCGTGCCGCCGAACTCGAAGCCTGCGGCGAGCGTGCCGTCGTCCCCCCACAGCGCCAGCGGAGCGTCGAGCAGCGCGGCGGCGTCCTGCGAGGAGGCGGGGTCCTGTCCGGCGATGCTGAAGGTCTCCAGGAACTCGTCCTGGACGGGGTTCGGCAGGCCGGAGCCCTCATCGATCCCGTCCTCGACCAGGAAGGAACCGACCGGAAGGTCGAGGAGATTCCCGTTGCCGACGAGGTCGCGGAAGCTCGCGGCCAGCGCGACGCGCACGACGCGGCCGAGAGGCAGGATGCCGACGGGCGTGACACGCACCGCGGCTCCGCCGCCCACGCAGTTCGCCTCCAGTTCGACCGTGTGCGGCAGGTCGATCCAGTCCGCGGGGTTCGAGCCGCACAGGCCGTCGAGTCGCGAGCAGTACTGGAGCTTGACCGCCGTCGGGTTGATGTTCGAGGCCGAGGGATCGACCGGCTGGTCGAGCTCGACCACGACCGCGACCGAGCTCGCGGTGACGCTGTAGAGGTTCAGCGGTGCTGTGTAGTCGACGACCGCGACCTCGGCTCCCAGGGCGTTGTTCGCGCTCCCGTCCTCGCGACGCTTGAACACGAAGCGGGAATCCGGGCTGCCGCCTTCCTCGATGTAGGTCACACCGGACTGCGGCAACGAGCCGGTCCCGTCCCAGATCAGCGGCGAGGGCGGTCCCGTCTGCACGTCGTCGAAGAGGACGGCCAGGTCGGTCGAATTGGGCGTCACGATCTCCGTGGTCAGGCCGACGGCGAGCGAGTTGCCGCTCGTGGAACGCACCGTGGCCCCACCCGTCGAACTGGCGACGAGGTCGACGATGTAGCGCAGACCACCCGGCTGCAGGCCGGCATCGGTGAAGTTGTCCTGCGTCGGGCAGGTCGGCTGGAAGCTGACCGTGTAGGCATCCAGGAGCGAGAAGGATCCCGCGGCCGGCGCCCCCCCCACCCGCGTGACGCTGATCGTGTTCAGGTTCACGGAGTTGAGGTCCACGGGCTGCGTGAACTGGAACGTCATGGCGCGGTTGATGCGCCACTCCTGGTTCGCATTCAGGTTCGACTCGACCAGGCGGAACGAGGAGCTGCTCCCCGAACTGCCCCCACCGCCGCCGCTGCATGCGGCGAGCGTCGCCGCCAGAACGACCGCGAGGGCGGACTTCTCGCGCGACACGAACGAGACACGGGTTTGGGTCATGGCGTTCCTTCGATCCAGGTGGAGAGTGTTCCGAGCGAAGCAGCAGGAGGGGGAGAGCGCGTCGGGTCGCGGGGCGGATCCGCCCGCGACCGAGCGACGCGGACCGGGGTCAGTCCGGTGCTTGCGTTTCCGAACCGGCGACAGGTCGCCACCGGTTCTCACGCGGATTTCTTGTCAGTCGCGCCAGGCGATGCCCAGGGCCGAGAGAGTGGGAGCGAGGTTCGTGGACGCGTTCGAGATGAAGGTCAGACGCATCTGGAAGAACCGCGCGCCGGGCTGCACTCCGTCCGGGCTGCTGATCTGGGCCATCGTCGAGCGCCAGGTGTTGATGTTCTGGAAGAACGTGGGCTGCGTCCCGGTGGCGATTTCGCCGTAGGGATTCAGGGCATCCGCGTTCCAGCGCAGGCTCGCGCTCGTGACCAGGTTGGCGCCCCGGAACGCGAGTTGGATCTGGGTTCCCGCCGGTTGCGCGGCTTCCGCCGGCTCGATGATCGGTTCCTGGTAGCGCACGCCGGCGCTGCCCGAATCGAACCACGTCGAGAAGACGCGGCTCACCCGGATGACCATGTCCGTCGCACCGATGTAGAAGGTGTTGTCCACCGGCAGGGTCGCTGCGCCCGCAGTCGGCGTCGAGCCCGGGTTGAAGCCGCCGAGCGCGATGTCCTGGAGGTCCGGATCGCGCACGGTCGGGAGCGTCGGGTTGCTCGAGCTGAAGCCACCCGTCGAGAAGGCGCGGAAGTTCGGGCGCGAGGAGTTGGCCACCGCGATCGAGACGTCGAACGAGTTCGCGCCCGTGATCGCGTTGTTGGGATAGCAGCGGAACTCCATGAGCAGCGGCAGGCCGATGCTCGGGACGTTGTTCGCGGTGAAGACCGGCACGTTGCCCGGAGCCGGACCCGCGATGATCTGGAGTTCGACGCCGGCACCGCTCGGAGCACCCTTCGCGAGCACCGACGTGTTGCGCCAGGTGTAGTAGGTGCGCTTGTCCGCGGCGATGTTGCGGTTCAGCGGCCACGGCATGACCGTGGTCCCGGTCGAGGTCACCACCGCGTCGATCGGCTGGACGATGTAGCCCGGCTGTCCAAAGTTGCCCGGGTGCACCGTGCGCAGCGGGTCCTCGGCGGCGCTGAGGATGTTCGAGGAGAACGTCGTCACGAGGCCCGAGTCCGGCCACACCGGCAAGAGCGCCGCGTTCAGGATCTCGTCCGGAATGCGCAGGCCCGTGGTCAGGCTGATCTCCATCCGCGGGATCGTGTCCGCGACGACGGAGCCGCCGGCGGGGGCCCAGTACAGGTGCTCGATGTCGACGTTGTAGAACTGCTCGTCGAGCAGGGAGAACCCGACGTCGCAGTAGCGCCAGATCGTCTGCAGCTTGCTGCCGTAGCGCGAGATCGGGGTCTGGACGCCCTGCGCGAAGGGCACCATGAGCGAGGGGATCGCCTGGGTGCGGTCGGCCGCGACCTGGAAGCGCGTGACGGGGCGCGGGCGGAGGAGTTCGTTGGCTCCATCGATCAGGAACTCGCCGCGGAACTCGGGCGTGCCGAAGCCGTCGTTGTCCGGGTCGGAGGCGCCCGGGGCCGACTCCGTGCCCGGCACCATGTCGTTGCTGTCGAAGCGGAACACGAACCCGTCCGTGCGTTGCGGGGCGGCGGTCGCATCGATTTCGAAGCCCACGATGCCGTCCGAGGCGGCCGTGTCCGGCGTGTCGAACGTCACGGCCAGACCGTTGCCGGCGAGGTCGCGGACGCCCGGCGTGGTCGCGGTCGGCGTGCGCAGCGTGAGGTACACGGCCTCGCTGACGCCCACGGCGTGGTTGAAGGGCAGCGCCGGGCGGAACTTGAACTCGCGCAGGTCCGGACTGGCCGAAACCCGCCCGACGACGAAGTTGCGGTACAGCGGCGCGACCGTCGGCAGCGTCTGCGGATTCGTGTCGATGGGATCGGACGGCAGGTCTGTGTAGCCGCGGTCGTAACGCGTCAGCGTGAACGAGTCGAAGGCCGTGATCGACGCCGGGTCCATCGGCTCCGAGAAGCGGACGGAAACCGTCGAATCCGGCGCGACGTTCCGGTTCGGCGGCGCGCCGACGGTCGAGAAGGTCAGGAAGCACGGCTCCGCGCCCGGGTGCAGGACCGGCGTGTAGCTCACACCGAGCGTCGCGACCTGGTTCTGGACGAACGTCGCCAGCGAGCACGGGTCGTTCGCGTTGCTGGCGGAGCGCACGTAGCGGAAGTAGACGTCGCTCAGGATCCCGTTCGAGATGCTGCCGGCGGCCGCCGTGTCCGGACCGCAGGTCTGGCCCGGCGGACACACCACCACGGCGAAGATGGTGCAATTGTTCACGGCCTGCTGCAGGACGTCACCCGCGCGCAGTCGCAGCGCGCAGGGCGTGAACGCGAACTGCAGGTCCGTGAGGAACAGATCCGTGCCGATCACGGGCTCGATCGCGGAGAAGACGACCGGCTGGCGGCCGAGGATGCTCGGGGGCTCGTCGTCGGGAAGGAAGCCGTTGTTCGGATCCCCCGTCGCGTCGCCCGTGCCCCCGGTGCGCAGTGTGCGCACGATGTCGACCGTGAGGGACTCGCCATCCACGGTCCCGCTGGCCGAAGCGGCCAGCTTGTGGTTGGTCATGTTGGTGAGGACCCGGGTCTGGTTCGACTCCGCGTCCGTCTTCGTCGGGATGCGCACCTGCAGGTTCGCCTGGCCCAACGAAAGGCTGCCCGGGAAGCCGAGCGAGTTGACCGGCAGGCCCGTGCTCTCGGCGTCGAAGGACGAGATCGTGGAGTCGATCACGACGCGGGTCGTGTAGAACTCGAGACCGGGCACACCGTCGAACTCGGCCAGGTCGCCGTGGTTCAAGTCCGGCACGATGCGACCCAGGAACGGGGTCTCGGGCGGGTTCCCCGTGCGCAGTCGGATGGTCAGGCCGTCGATCTTCGACGCGTCGAGCAGGTCGTCGAACTTGAGCACGATGGCCGCATTGCGCGGGATGAACGGGATCGTGACGACCGGGTTCAGGCCCACGTCGGCGACGCGCGTCAGGTTCGCGTCGTCGAGCAGCACCGCGTAGGCCGCGGCGTACTGGGACGTGCCGACCCCGTACTTGATGCGGACCGTGGTCTTCTCGGTGATCGGATTCGTCGTGAACTCGTAGGCGTTGTTGTTGCCCAACGCCTGGCCGACGACGACGTCGACGGCCTGGGGGACGCCGGAGTCGTCGACGATGTCGACCAGGCGGCCCCAGTACACCTCACGCAGCTTGATCGAGGTCTGCTGCCCGCCGAAGTTCGCGTCCACGACGAACTTCTTGGAGAGCGCGGCCGCCGACGGGTTCGCCTGCAGCGATCCGACCGAATAGCCCGTGACGGACTGGCGGCTCAGATTTCCGCCACCGCATCCGCCCAAGCCGAGCAGGGTGAGGGCCAAGCCCAAACCCGCGGGGACGAGGCCCGCGCCCGCAAGGAGTTGGGAGCGAGGATAGGCGACTTGTCGAGTGCTCAACTGGTTCATGGGGTCGGCGTTCACGAACGTCGATGCGCGCCGAAGACCACGGTCGAACCGCCCGCGCGGGGTGGGGTCCGGACCGCGCAGCGCGCGGGGCAAGGGGGGGTGGCGGAGAGTAGCAAGCGCGGCCCGGTCGTCTCCGCTCCGCTTCCCGATTTCCGTGTCGACCGACGGGCCGCGGCGCGCTGCCTGGAGCGCGACGAGTCCCGGGTGCCACGGAGGGGTCCGCGACCGAGGCGCGGGAAGCGAAGGGGGGAGGAAGGGAAACGCAGCATGCCGATCGGGGGAATCAAACGCTGTGCCGGGACCAGGTGCCCGGGGGGGGGCCCGTCGGCGAGGGCACGCAGACGGCCTGGGCGCGCTCTACCCCGCGGCGGGTGCGCGGTTGCGACGCGCGGGAACGGGCCCCTCTGGAGCAACGCCGTGCGAAAGCGCACAGTCGCCCGGGCCCGACCGAGACGGCGCCGGTCGGCCTGGGGGCTGGGGAACGGGAGAGCCTGCCCGGGGCGAGGAGCCCGGACCCGACGGCAGGACCGCGGTCGTGTCCGGGGAGCGGCAGGCCGCTGGCCGCTGGGCTGGAAGGCCCCGACGCGGAGGACCGTCAGCGGTCCAGGGCGGCCCCGGGAGCGCTGGCCGCCCCGCGGATGCTCGGGTTGAACCCGAGGCGCAGGGCTTCCGTGCCGTCGCGCAGGAAGACCAGGTGGTCGCTCCGGACCTTGCGGACCTCGACCGATTCGCGCTCGTGGTAGACGTGCGTCGTCGAGCAGCCCACGACGCCGAACACGAGCTCCTGGGAGCAGTAGGCGCAGTGGGCGCGCAGAGGCAGCCGGGACGCGAGCCGGTACATGGGCGTGACATGGCGCGCTTCGGTGCGCGAGATGCAGGTCGCGTTCGGGCACGGGTTCGGCCCCACGGTGACCGGATGGGCGCGGTACTCGGGAGCGCGCTGGGTCGTCGCCAGATCGAGGGCGCCCGTCAGCCAACCCAGGATCGCCATCCGGATCGGGACGCCGCGCGCGGCCTGCTTGAAGTAGATGCTGCGCGGATCCGCGTCGAGGTCCTGCGCGATCTCGTCGCGGCGCGGCAGCGGGTGCATGACGACCGCGTCGCGCAGGGATTCCGCGGACAGCGTGCGCTTGCCGAGTTGCAGGTAGTTCTCGAGCGTGCGCTCGCCCTCGGGATGCCGCTCCGTCTGGGGCCGCGTCATGTACACGGCGTCCACGCGCTCGATCGAGAATCCGCGGGCGTCCGTGAAGAGGGACAGCTGGTGCGGCTTCTGCGGCGTGAGGTAGACGGCGTCGCTGCGCGCGGCCAGGTCGCCCAGGCGCGACGCGTCGGCGCGCTGGGGCTCGACCCCGAACTCCTCGCGCAGACGCTGGACCACGTAGTCGGGCAGCTCGAACCCGGGCTGGGGAACGCACACCACGTTGGCGCCGAATCGCGCCAGCGCGTAGGCGAAGCTGTGGATCGTGCGGCTGTAGCGCAGATCGCCGGCCAGGACGACGTCCAGCCCCTCGATGCGGCCGCGCTCGACCCACAGGTTGTAGAGGTCGCAGAGGGTCTGCGTCGGGTGTTCGTGGCTGCCGTCGCCGGCGTTCACGACCGGCACGGCCGAGTACTGCGCCGCGAGCCGGGCCGCCCCTTCGCTCGGGTGGCGCAACACGATCACGTCGGCATAGCCGCCGCTCACGACGCGGACCGTGTCGGCCAGCGACTCGCCCTTGGACGCGCTCGTGTTGCGCATGTCGGCCGCGGTCAGGACGCCGCCGCCCAGGCGCAGCATGGCCGACTCGAAGGAGAGCCGCGTGCGCGTGCTGGCCTCGTAGAAGAGGCTCGCCGAGATCCGACCGCGGCAGATGGAGGAATGCGCGCGCAGGTCCTCCGCGAAGCGCACGGCGTGCTGGAACAGCGCGCGGACCTCCGGCAGGGACAGGTCGTCGATCGAAACCAGGTGACGAACCTCACTCATCCCAGGCAGCGAGGGTAGGCGAATCGCCGTCTCGAAGCAATTCGCGGCGGGCGGCCCGTGCGCCGGCGGGAGCGCGAGGCCGGCTCCCCCGGCCGCGCAGGCCCGCGACGAGGCCGTGCAGGAGCCGGAGGCTAGCGCTCGGCCATCCAGGTTCGCGACAGGTCGCGTGCGTCCGCTCCGCCGTGCGCACAGGCCTCCAGCGCCTCGACCTGTCCGCGCTCGAACGGGACGCCCGCGCCGGACTGCCACGGATCGAAAGGCAGACCGAAGTGCGCGCGGAGGACCTCCCCCACCCGCCGGCGTGCACCGTCCGGATCCGCGAGCGCGGCGATCGCGTCCGGCGGTGCGGCCGCGGCGCGGTCGGCCTGGGTCCGCACGAGCACGGCACCTTGCGGGACGGTTCCCGCCTCCTCTCCGAGCGGGACGAGCCACAGCACGAGGTCCGCGTTCGACCGTGCGAGCCGGGCACGGCGTTGCCCCTCGGCTTCGATCGCGCGGGACGGCGTTTCGTGCGCGAGCTCACGCTCGCCCGCGGTGTCGAGCACCCGGGCCGGCCACGCCCCCAGCAGGACGTCGGCCTCGATCACGTCGCGCGTGGTCCCCGGCTCGTCCGCGACCAGGGCGCGCGCCGCGCCGGCGAGGACGTTGAAGAGCGTGGATTTGCCGGCGTTCACCGGGCCAGCGAGCACGACGCGCGCGGGCTCGAGCGCCCAGCGCGCGCGGCGGCCGCGCTGCGCGAGTTCCGCCGCCAGCGCGCGGGCCTCGCGCTCGTCGCGTCTCGAGAGCCGCTCGAGCTCCGCGCGTAGAGCGCCTTCGCACTGATCGAGGAGGATGCGCGCGGCCGCTTCGCACGGCGCGTTCTCGAGCAGCCTTCGGGCCCGATGCTCGAGAGACCGCGGCTCGCGGCCCCCGGAGCTTCCAACCACGCAGGCCGCACGCACGAGAGTCGGGCTCCCGTGGAGATGGACCTCGACGCGGTCGAGCGCGCGGCACACGACGAGCGCCTCGTCGGCGAGACCGTGCGCGAAGCAGAGGCGCGCCAGGCGGACGTCCCCGACGCCGAGTCCCGCGGGACCTCCGAGTCCGAGGACGTGCGCGAGCGCGCCGGGCCCGGAGTACTCGACGATCGACACCGCCCCCACGCCGCGCGGCGTCAGCTCGCGTGCCTGCACGTCGGCGATCGGACTCGCATCCCGGCTCACGTCGCGAGCGCAGCCCGCAGGCTGGCGAGCAGGCCCCGGTGCACGAGATCCTCGTCCTCGTGCACGGCGGCGAAGTCGGGTGGCGTGAAGAGGGCCGGGTCGAGGAGCAGCCCGCGGGCACCGCCCGTGATCGCGATGCGCGGCGCCGGCCAGCCGGCTTCTTCCGCGACGCGCAGCGCGAGCTCGCGCGCCGCGCCGCGGAAACCCACGACGATCCCGGCGCGCACGGCGGACTCCGTGTCGCGCCCGAGGGCCGGTGCGCGCGCCGCGGGCTCGACGAGCGGGAGCCGCGCGGTGTGCTCGGCGAGCGCGCGCGCGAGCAGCGCCGGGCCGGGCGCGATGGCGCCGCCCAGGAAGCGACCGCCGTCGCGCGCATCGACAGCGTCCACGGTGAGGGCCGTGCCCGCGTCGAGGACGATCCAGCCCCCGCCGCGGCTGAGCCCCGATTCCAGCGCGCCGCGCGCGGCGTACAGGCGATCGCGTCCGACGCGCGCGGGTTCGCGCGTCTCGATGGCGAGGCCGCAGTCGGGCGCCAGCAGGAAAAGACCGCCGCACGCGCGCTCGAGAGCCGCGCTCACCTCGTCCTCGCGCTCGCGCAGGGCGACGGAGCTCAACGCGGCGGCGCGGAACGGCGCGTGCTGACGGGCGAATGCACCCGCCGAGCGGCCCAGGCCCTCGTGCGCGTCGAGCGCCTGGCGCGCGACGACGGTGCCGTCGGCGAGGTTCCACGCGCACAGCTTGAGGCGTGTGTTCCCGAGATCGGCGGTGAGCGCGAGTTCCATGCGTGGCGCGGCGGGCGCCGCGCAGGTCGTGGCGCGCGCCCGGGGGCTGAAATGCCCGCGCGCCGCGCAGGGTCATCCTACGCGGCGCGCGGCGAAGTCGAAGAGCGCGGACGGATCAGTTCCCGGGCGAGTCGTACGTGACCGTGCGGGTCTTGCCCTTGTTCTCGATCACGACTTCCCAGGACGAGTACTTGTCCTTGTTCATCTTCACGAAGTTGATCGCTTCCTGCGTGCTGTTCACCGCGTGGCCGTTGATGCTCTTGACCACGTCGCCCTTCGTCGCGCCGTGGCGCTCCGCGAAGGAACCCGGGGTGACGTCGTTGATCTCGACGCCGTCGTAGCGCCCCGTCCGCGGGTCGCGGTGCTGCCGCAGTTGGACGTCGTTGGAGAGGATGTCCAGGTAGTTGTCCGAGGCCATCTGCAGGTCCTCGGTCCCGAGCAGGTAGCGGTTCGTCCCGAGCGGCGTCGTCTTGCCCGGAACGAACGCGGTCCCCTGCCGCCGCGGGATGGCGCCCGTCGCGGGCGGCATCGCGATGCCGTCGGGACCGACCTGGACGATCTGCGCGCGCGCGTCGAACTCGGCCGGGAACAGCGTCTCCTTCGACCGGGCCGCATCGGCGAACGAGAAGGTCACGCCGTCCGTCGTGATCGAATCGATCTTCATCCCCTCGTGCGGGCGCGCGAGCGCGTCGCCCTCGCGCAGGAGGAAACCGCCGAGCCCCTTGTTCTCGACTTGGGCTTTCGGCTTGTACTTCAGGAAGACGGAGCTGCCGGCCCGATCACCGAGATCGACCTGGACCCACAGGACCCGTACGAGATCGCGCACCGGCACGACCTCGGGGACGCGGTTCTCCGGGACGATCTCCTCCGGCTTGGCGACGACCTGCATCGCGCCGGTCCAGTTCATGTCGTGGAACAGTCGGCGCACGTCCTCGTACTTGACCTGCCCGTCGTTCTTGACGGGGGCGGCCTCCACGGAGAGCTGCTTGCGGACCGTGTCGGCGTCGGGCAGCGCGCGACGCTGCTCGAGCGTGCTCACGAACGACCAGACGTAGGCTCCGAGGCCCACCGTCAGCAGTGCCGCGGTGGTCCAAGACACGATCTTGATCTGCCCGATGTTCATGCTGTCCCCTCTTCGAAGGATAGCCGCCTGCGCGCCGCCGGTCCAAGTCGCAGGGGATCTCCGAGGTCAAGACGCGGCCGGACGGGACATCTTCCCGGATTCCGTCGCGCGGTCAGGAACGAGCGATCCGCAGCCCGTCTTGCCCCGGCGGGGCCTTCTGGTGGGCGGCGTTGTTGTCCACGCGAGCGGAGCTGCCCGTGATCCCGCGCAGGGCCAGGATGAGTTCCTCGGGCCGGTCGCTCGCCGCGAGGGCGTCGTTCAGCTCCACCTTGCGGTCCTGGACCAGCTTCCGGAGGCACATGTTGAAGGACACGAGGCCGCGCTCCGTGCCCTGCTCGATGACCCGCGACATCTCGCTCGTCTTGCCCTCCATGAGCAGCTCGCGGATGTGCGGCGTCGTCTGCATGAGCTCGAACGCCGGGATCATGCCCTTGCCGCCCGACCGCGGGATCAGGCGCTGGCTGAGAACCGCGGCCAGGTTCTCCGCCAGGCGCAGGCGCACCTGCTGGTGCTGCTCGGGACGGAAGAACGACAGGATGCGCTCCACGGTCTGCGGTGCGTTGACCGTGTGCAGCGTGGACATGACGAGGTGGCCGGTCTCGGTCGCGTCGAGCGCCGCGATCACGGTCTCGGCGTCGCGCATCTCCCCGATGAGGATCACGTCCGGGCTCTGGCGCAGCGCGTGGCGCAGCCCGTCCTGGAACGAGGTGCAGTCGGTGCCGACCTCGCGCTGGCTGATCACGCAGAACTGCTCCTTGAAGAGCAGCTCGACCGGGTCTTCGAGCGTCACCACGTGGCGCTCGACGCTCTCGTTCATGGACTGGATCATCCCGGCGAGCGTCGTCGACTTGCCCGAGCCGGCGATGCCGGTCACGAGGATCAGGCCGCGCTTGCGCATCGCCAGCTTCTTGAGCGTCTCGGTCGGCAGGTCGAGATCGTCGAGGTTGGGCGCGTTCTCGTTGATGCGCCGGATGACGACCGCCGGCTCGCCCATCTGGCGGTAGGCGTTCAGGCGGAATCGGCCGAGGCCGTCGAGGTGCAGCGAGGCGTCGGCGGAGCCGCGCACGCGCCAGTCGTCCATCCGGAGCTTGCCCAGGATCCCCTCGAGCACGTCGACCAGCGGGCCGGAGTCGGGCACGCGCCCGGGCAGGAAGCCGATCTTGCCGTCGGTCCGGTGCGAGGGCCGTCCGCCGGCGCGCAGGATCAGGTCCGAGGCTCCGATCTTGCACATGACGGCCAGCCAGGCTTCGAGCTGGTGGCGCGGCGAGGAGTAGCTCGTGACCGCCAGCAGGTCCTTGACCGCCTCCTCGATGGAGATGCGCGCGGGGCCGCGCTGGGCGGCGCGCGGCGCGGCGGAGGGCGGCGGAGGCGGTGGCGCCGAGGGCGTGGGGCCGCGGGCGGTGAAGCTCGCGGGCGCGAAGGGCGACGCGTCGGCGGCATGCCCGGCGTGGCCGCGGGGCGAGGCCTCGGGCTGGGCCGGCGCCCCGCCGAAGCTGGACGCGAGGTCGCGGAAGCTGAACTCGTCGTCGGGTCGGTTCTGGGAATGCACGGTCGGGTCTCCGCCGTCTTCTCGACCCGTGGCGAGTCCCCGCTTGAGCCACCGCCGCCGACCGGCGGATTCGGCGAACCTGGAACGTGCGGTGGCCTCCCCAGGGGGCCCCGAGCACGGGAAACCGCGCGGGGAATCCGCGCCCGGAGGCGCAGCTCCTCAGACGGGGAGCTTGGACGCGACTTCGCCGGCGCCGTGCACGACGTTCCACGCCCCCCGCAGGAGCTCGGGGAGTCCGCGACGCTGGACGGCGGAGATGCGCCAGACCTTCCGGCCGGCGGAGCGCTCAAGCGCGTCCGCGCGCTCGTGGGCCTCGGGGGTCTCGCACTTGGTCGCCACGAGGAGCCGGGGGCGCTGGGCCAGCTCGGCGGAGTAGCGCTCGAGCTCGCCCTCGATCACGCGGCGCGAAGTGTCCGGATCCTCGAGCGCGTCGTCGGACACGTCGACGAGGTGGAGCAGCACGCGGCAGCGCTCGACGTGCCGCAGGAAGCGGTGTCCGAGTCCGTGACCTTCAGCGGCCCCTTCGATGAGACCGGGAAGATCCGCCAGGACGAGCGTGTCGTTCTCCGCGAGCCGCGCGATGCCGACCTGCGGCGAGAGCGTGGTGAACGGATAGTCGGCGATCTTGGGTGTCGCGGCCGTGACGGAGGCGAGGAACGTCGACTTGCCCGCGTTGGGCAGGCCGACCAGACCGGCCTCGGCGAAGAGCTTCAGCTCGAGCCGCAGAGCGCGCGTCTCGCCGCTCGTCCCGTTCTGGGCGAAGCGCGGCGTCTGGCGCACGGCCGTCGCGAAGCGCGCGTTGCCCTGGCCACCCCGGCCCCCGCGCGCGATCTGGAGGCGCATGCCCTCGCGCGAGAGGTCGCGCAGCAGGTTGCCCCACTTCTTGTCGAAGACCTGCGTGCCGATCGGCACTTCGATGACGAGGTCCTCGCCGCTCCTGCCCGAGCAGAGCTGGCCTTCGCCGGGCCGTCCGTCGGGCGCGGAGTAGTGGTAGTGGCCGGCGAGCGGCAGCAGGGAGTTCAACTGCGAGGAGGCGACGAAGATCACGCTGCCTCCGTGGCCGCCATCTCCCCCGTCGGGGCCGCCCAGCGGCACGGATTTCTCGCGGCGCATGGAGACGGCGCCGTTGCCGCCCCGGCCGGCGCGCACTTCGATCTCGACCTCGTCCTTGAACATGATTTCGACCGGACCTTCTCGACTCGTGAAAACGGCCCGCGCGCGCGCCGGAGCGTGCGCCGCGGGCCGCGGTGGGTCCCCGAGGTCGATCAGCCGGTGACGGCGGGATCGATGTGGACCTTGCGGTTCGGCTGGTAGCGGACGGTGCCGGGAACGAGCGCGAACAGCGTGTAGTCGCTGCCCAGGCCGACGTTCCGGCCGGGGTGGAAGACCGTGCCGCACTGACGCACGAGGATCGTGCCAGCGCTCACGCTCTCACCGCCGTAGCGCTTGATGCCACGGAACTGGGGGTTGCTGTCGCGGCCGTTCTTGGTGGAACCGCCGCCCTTCTTGTGGGCCATGTGGGTTGTTCCTCAGCCGATGATTTCGGTGATGCGGACGCGGGTGTATTGAGCGCGGAAGCCGCGCTTCTTGCGCACGTTCTTCCGGCGCTTGAAGCGGAAGGCGATGACCTTCACGCCCTTCTCGTGCCCGATCACCTCGGCGGTGACCTTGGCGCCGGCGACGGTCGGCTTGCCGATCTTCACCGAGCCTTCGTTGCCGACGATGAGGACCTCGTCGAAGGTGATCTTGTCACCTGCGCTGAGCTTGTCGTTCAGGTCGCAGAGGATGATGTCACCCTTCTGCACCCGGGTCTGCTGATTGCGGTCGCGGACGACTGCGTACACGGTTTCTTGTCTCCTGCTGTCCGTGGTGGAATCCCTCCCACGGGGAGCCCTCGGAGGTGGGCTCGGGTTGGTCCCGCCCGCTGGAGCGGCCGGGATCGGGGGCGAGGAGTCTAGCGGGCGGGAGCGCCGGCGGGAAGGCCGGCCTCGCACAAGCCCCCTCCCCGGCCCGGGTGGGGGCGCGTCCGGGCTCCCCGGGGCTCGAGGCCGCGGTCGCCCGGCTGCCGGGCGGGAGCGCGGCGCGCGCGGGGCTCGACGATTCCGCAGGCCGAGAGCCGGGAAGAGCGGTCCCGGTCGGGGCGACCGCGCGGGCACGACACAGGCACTCCAGACCGTACCGGGGTCCGCGGACCGCTGCGCCAGACTTGAAGAGAACGTCGTTCGCTGCGACGATAGGCGTCTCTGGCTTTCCTCGTGACCACGAGGAGGGCTCCGACTCTTCCTGCAGGGTTCCGCACGAAGGCCCGGGTCGTTGGCGTGAGCCCGTGGAGGCCCTGGCATGGTGGACACCTTCGAAAAGCGCGAACGCAAACGCCGGCAGCGCGAGGAACGGGAACGGAAAGAGGCCCGTCGACGGGAGAAGTCCCAGTCGAAGAAGTCGGGCATCCTGATTCCACCGCCGAAGCCGGGCGAACCCCTCGTGGAGCCCCCGCCGGAAAGGGCGCCGATTTGAGCGACCAACACACGCAATCCGTTGAGACCCGGTCCGCGTCCGCCACGCCGAGCACTTCGACGCCGACTCGGCGCCCGAGCGCATCGGAGCGCCACGAAGGGCCGACCCCGACCTCCTTGAGTCGTCTGCTGTCCGAACCGAGCGTCGCGCAGGCAGCGCCGAGCGGTCCTTCCGTCCAAGCTGTCCCTGAAAGCGCGGGGCCGGAGCCGAAGGCCCGGCGTCCGGACTGGACGAACATCCTGTTCATCGCGGCCTCGCACCTGCTCGCGCTCGGGGCCGTGGCGTGGCTCGTCTTCGTGCAGGCCTCGCCGTGGACGATCGGACTCGGAGTCCTGTGGTACGCCCTGTGTGGGTTTGCCATCACCGGCGGCTACCACCGTCACTTCGCCCACCCCACGTACCGCGCGAACGTGCTCGTGCGCGTCTTCTACCTGCTCTTCGGCGCCGCCGCGGTGCAGAACTCCGCGATCCGCTGGTCGGCGGACCACCGCCGCCACCACGCGCGGACCGACCAGGACGCGGACCCGTACAACATCACGCTCGGCTTCTGGTGGGCCCACATCGGTTGGGTCTTCTTCCAGGATCCGACGAAGTCGGTCCCGCGGGGAGTCGACGACCTGCTGCAAGACCGGCTGGTCGCGTTCCAGCACCGCCACTACATCGCCCTGGCGATCCTGGTCTCCTTCGTCGTGCCGGGTCTGCTCGGACTCCTGTGGGGCGATCCCGTCGGTGCGATCCTCGTGGCCTGCTTCCTGCGGCTCGTGCTGCAGTGGCACGCGACCGGCGCCGTGAACTCGGTCGCCCACTGGATCGGTTCGCGTCCCTACTCGCAGGCGATCTCCGCGCGCGACAGCTTCGTGACGGCGATCGTCACGATGGGCGAGGGCTACCACAACTTCCACCACCGCTTCCAACTCGACTATCGGAACGGCGTGCGCTGGTACCAGTTCGATCCGACGAAGTGGATCGTGTGGAGCTTCGAGCGCGTCGGGCTGGCCTGGGGCCTGCGCCGCACGGCGCCCGAGACGATCCAGCGCGTGCGCGAGACCGTGCGGGCGGAAATGCGCGCGCAGCGGTCGATCCGGTAGCGGACAAGGGGGGCCCAGCCGG
Source organism: Planctomycetota bacterium (assembly GCA_026692665.1). Lineage (GTDB taxonomy): Bacteria > Planctomycetota > UBA1135 > UBA1135 > JAEUHZ01. Next base: position 24,744 of record JAPLOF010000036.1, on the reverse strand, counting down.
CAGGGGGGGCGACCGGCCCCCACCGCCGTCACGTCACCTCCCGGCTCCCCGCGCTACCGCTTCCGCCGGCCGCCCGGCCGCACTTCGCGACCGTCGACCCGCAGGTAGCGCAGCACGCTGTCCTCCGGCTGGTCCGCGGCCTCGATGAGGCGCACGTCCTTCTGGAGGCGGTACTCGAGGGCCCGCAGGTGGTCCGAGCAATCGCTCTTCAGGTAGGCCACGACCTCGGGATGCGCGCGCACCTCGACCGTCTGGAACCCCTTGTGCGTCAACGCCGAGGACAAGCGGCGCAGGATCGCCGCCGCACGCGAGTTCACAGTGCGGATCCGCCCCGTGCCACGGCAGCGCGGACAGTGGTGGAACACCTTCTTGTCCATGCCCGGCCCGAGCCGCTGGCGCGTCATCTCGAGCAGGCCGAACTGGCTGATGCGGCCGATCTTGCTGCGCGCGCGGTCGCTCTCCAGCGCTTCCTTGAAGGCCTTCTCGACGAGCCGGATGTTGCTCATCTTCATCATGTCGATGAAGTCGACGACGATGATCCCGCCCAGGTCGCGCAGGCGCATCTGCCGCGCGATCTCGGGCGCCGCCTCGAGGTTCGTCTTGAGGGCGATGTCCTCGAAGTCGAAGCCGTCCGAGCGCGTGCGACCCGAGTTCACGTCGATGGCGACGAGCGCCTCGGCCTGGTCGAACACGATGGACCCGCCCGAGGCCAGCTCGATGCGCCGCTGGAAGATGCGCTCGAAGTCCGGCTCCACGTTGTAGGCCTGGAACAGCGGCTTCGTGGCGTCGTGCAGCTGCACGCGCGCCACGTCCTCGGGCATCAGCTTCTCGGTGAACTCGACGATCTGACGCTGGACCTCGGGATCATCGACGATCACGGCCTTCGTGTTCGTCGAGTAGAGGTCGCGCATCGTCTTGATCGCGACGTCCGACTCGCGGTAGAGCGCCGCCGGGCCGTGGCCCTGGTGCAGCTTCTTGCCGAACGCGGTCCACAGGCTGACCAGGTAGTCGAGGTCGCGCTTGATCTCGTTCTTGCTGTGCCCCACGCCCGCCGTGCGGACGATCACGCCCATCCCCTTCGGGACTTCGAGCGTCTGCAGGATGCGCTTGAGGCGCTTGCGCTCCTTCTCGTCCTCGATCTTGCGCGACACGCCGGTCCGCGACATCGAGGGCATGAGCACGAGGTAGCGACCCGGGATCGAGATGTACGTGGTGAGCGTCGGGCCCTTGTCGCCGATCGCGTCCTTCGTGACCTGGACGACGACCGTCTGGCCCTTCTTGAGGAGGTCCGTGATCGGCAGGCGCGGACGGGCCTCGAAACGCCGCTTGCCGCGAGCGCCCTTCCCGTCCTTGCCCTTGCGGCCGCGCTGCGGCGCCTCGCCCTCCTCGTCGTCGCCCTCGTCGAGCTCGGCGGACACGGAAGGCTGGCTGGAGTTCTCGTCCCACTCCTCGGGATCGATCTGGGTCGAGAGCAGCTTGTCGAGATCGAAGTCCTTCTCGCCGTACGCCGTCAGCACGTCGGACGTGTGCAGGAAGCCGTTGCGTCCCTGACCGAAGTCGATGAACGCCGCGCCGATCGCCGGCTCCAGGTTCACCACGCGCCCGCGGTAGATGTCGTTGACCAGCGTGTCCTGGTCCTTCACCGTCATCAGGAAGTCGGTGATCTTGCCGTCCTCCAGGACGGCGACCCGCTGCTCCTCGGGATCGGTGGCGTTCACCAGGATGAGCGAACGGCGCTCCGATTCGGGCACGACGCGCGGAGCGTCGGGATCCGAAGCGGGATCGAGTTCGGCGCCTTCGCGCACGCCGCGTCCGCGGCCTCGGCGACGCCGACGGGAAGCACCGCGCTCGCCCGTGGATTCCTCGGCGTCCGCGACCTGAGCGGGAGCCTCGAGGACCTCGACGCGCGGGAGGTCGTCGTCCTCACCCGGGATCGCCTCGATCTCGACCGGCGTGGGAGCGGGGCGCGACGACGCTTCCACGGTACCGCGCTTCTTGCGGCGGCGACCGCCGCGGTTGCCGCGCCGGCGACGTTTCGTGCCGTCGTCGTTCAGGCCGCCGAGGTCGGCATCCTCCAGGTCGAGCGTGGGAGCCTCGACGTCGACATCCGGCACCGCGTCGAGTGCCAGTTCGGCCTCGTCGTCGAGTGCGTCGATCTCGCGCGGCACGCTGCCGCGCGGAGCGCGCACCCGCGGGGGCGCACTGGCTCGGGGAGCGGTCGCGTCGGCCGACGCCGTACGAGCCGTGGCGGGACGTGCCGCGTCGAGAGCGGGCTTCTCCCCGCGACCACGGCCTCCGCGGCCGCGGCGCGAGCGCCGGCGGCGCGGGCCCTCGAGCGAGGTCCCGTCCGCGGCCGGAGCGCCTTCCGGGTCCGCCTCGGCACCCGGTTCCAGGGGAGCCGTGTCGAAGGACTCGTCCTCGCCCGGGAGCGGAGGCTCGACCGGCACGGCGATGAGAGCGGTCTCCGCACCGGCTTCCTCGGTCCCCTCGCGGCGACCGCGCCGGCGGCGTCCGCCGCGCGATCCGCGCCGACGCCGCTTGCGCGCCGCGCCAGCGGCGTCGAGGCTCACGCCCTCGGCACCGGGCTCGCCCTCGGGCGAATCCTCGGCCGGGACATCGCCCTCGGCGGGCTCGGAGTCGTCCGCGCCCGAGGCGCGGTCCGGATCCTCGTCGTCGCCGCGCGCGGAGCGCGGACCACGGGCCGGGAGTTCACCGTGGAACTCGAAGGAACTCGCGGACGAGTCCGCGGCATCGCGCGCAGACTCGTGAGGGAATTCGGAACTGGGAAAGAAAGAATCGAACGATTCCGGCGCGCCGTGCGCACCAGAGTGGATCTCAGCCGTCATGGAAAGAAGGGGTCGCGCCCGAAGGACGGCGCTGCGCCGGCCGCACGCTCTCGGATCTCCGTCGGAACCGGCCGGCGCGGCTCGCCAGAGCGAGCCGACTTGGCCGTCGAGACGGGGACACAAGAAGCGGGGACAGGGCGCGGGTCAGCGACTCGCGCGAAGGCGCGGGCCGGGGGCCGTGGTCCGAGGCGCGGGGTAGGCCCGCGCAGAGAGCGCGGGACGGTCGCGTCGAATGGGTTCGTAAAGAGGAGCCCGTCAGCGCACACCCGTCCCGAAGGAGCGGGCGTCCGAGGTGGCTCGCCTCCCAGGCGCAGACAGCGCCCAGGTGGTGGATCTCGTTCCGGCGGCCGGAATGGCCGCGGGCGCGAGCGGACACCGCTCGCACGAGGCGCATGATCGCGGATCCGGACCTCCGAGTCGATGCGGAAGCCCGGAATCCGCTCCGAAACTCGGGTCCCGAGGCCCGGATCAGGGCTTGCGGGCCGCGGCCGGGCCCACGAGGCGCGAACGGCCGTTCGGAGCGGGCCGCACGTCGATCGCCTCCACGCGCAGGCGCATGCCGTCCTCGGTCACGAACGTGACTCGATCTCCATCCCGGTCGAGGACGCGGCCCATCAGCGAACCGCCAGGGAGCAGGACTTCGACACGCGGCAGGCCGGCGAGCGCTTGGGAGCCGAGCGGCAGGGGCTGACCCTGCGCACCCACGATCTGCACCAGGTCGCGGACGTCGGAGGCGTCGAAGGACATCCGGCCCAGCTTGACGTCGATCCAGATCCGCGACTCCCCCACCGCGTGCAGGCGTCCCTCGATGAACTCGCCGTTCACGAGTTCGGCGCGGACGAGGCCGACGTTCAGAGTGCGCAGGCGCGCCGCGCCACGAATGGCGTCGGTCGGGATGGTCGGCTCGAGCCACATGCCGGCCAGGTCGCGGTCGGTCGCATGACGACCGCCGCCCGGACCCGGATCCCCGGTGGGCAGCTCGGGCGCCTTGGCCGGCAGGTTCGCGCTGCGCGCGAGGGGCGCGCTGGTGGTCGTCGTGGCGAGGGGCTCGACGGTCGGCGCCGGGAGAACCGGGGTCACCGGCTCCGCCGGGGCGAGCGCGACGGTCGGCTCCACGGGCGTGGGTTCGGCAACCGTGGGCAGGTTTTCGGGAGGCGTCGCGGTCGCGGCGGCGACCCGGGTCTCCACCGCCGGTTCGAGGACGGGCGGCGCGACTGCCGCGGGTCCGGCGGCCGGTGCGGACGGCGTGGCGTCCGCGGGCTTCGCGACCGTCGGGGGGGCGACCGGCTTCTTCGCCGGCTTGGCGGGCGCGGGCACCGGATTCGCCGTGGCGACCTGCATCGTGGGAGCGGGGCGCGCCGCGAAGCGCTGCCAGGCGTACCAGCCGCCGGCCGTGGCCAGGGCGAGCAGCGTCACGGCGACCAGCGCGCGCTTGCGCGGGCTCCGGGCCGGGGACGGCGGAACCAACTCGAGTTCCGGCTCCAGATCCTCGTCCGACGTGGCCGTGGGATCCGCGGCGTACTCCGGCTCCGCCGACGCGGGCTCGAAGGCCGCGGAATCGGCCGTGGCCGTCGCGGCAGCCGTCGGGGAGAAGTCCATGTCGGACTGCTCGATGTCGAAGAGCCACGATTCGGTCGGCGCGGTGCTGGATCCGGCGTCCGAGCCGGCCCGCAGGTCGGGCTCCAGCCCGAGGAAGTCGGTGGCGCCGGCGCCCGCCTGCCAGCCGGAATCCCCGGGGGGCGGCGCGTTCGCCTCCCGGGCTCCTACGGCCGGGCGATTCCTGGCCGGGCCGTGGCCGGCGTCCAGGTTCGCCCCCGCCGGGATTCCGGAAGGGTCTTGGGCTTCGTTGCGTCGGGTCTCCGCCATCTCGAACTCGCTCTGGGTGCGCAGGGACTGATCCGGTGAGAGATCGTGCGCGCCCCGCGTCTATCGGTCCGACCGGCCGCCGGGCCGTAGGACTTCCTCGCGGCCGAGGCTCCGGAATGCAGGGGAGCCAGGCCCCCTTGGCGAGGGCCTGGCTCCCCTTGCGGACACCGTTTCCTGGTGTCGCGCGCGATACGGACTGCGGGGAGCCGTTGCCCCCCGATCCTGCGTGACCCCCGGTGCGCCGAGGGCCGCAGGGCGCGGTCTGCGCCGCGCGGGTTCCTGGTACCGGGCCGCGAGGGCGGCCCGGCGTGCGTCACTTCAGCTTCTCCCAGTACTCGCCGGGCATGTCGTGCGCGATCTTGAGCGCGCCGTTCGAGCCGCCGTACACCGGCTCCTCGATGCGGAAGACCTTGCCGGTACCGAGGCGCTCACGCATCTCATTCTCGATCGCCGTGTCGAGGCCCTTGATCATGCTGCCGCCGCCGGCGAGCAGGACCCGGTTCTTCAGGCGCTGCTGGAACTCCGGGTCGAACGTCGCGATGAGCTTCGCGAGACCGTCGACCATGTGCGGGACGATCGAACGGCAGGCCGTGCGGATCTCCTCCGTGACGTCGAACGAGGTGGGCTTGCCGTTGACCGGCAGCTCGACGACGACGGCCGGCATGGTGTCGGAGATGTTGGAGTGCTTCTCCTTGATCTCCTTGACCATCTGCGTCGTGAACTGCGCTTGCGGATAGCGCTTCTGGATGAGCTCCGCGAGGCGGTTGTCGACGTAGTCGCCCGCGTAGGTGTTCGTGAGCTGGTCGGATTCCTCGGGCATCGTGCCGTGCATCCGGCACAGGTCCGTCGTGCCGGCGCCGATGTCGATGACGAGCACGTCGTCGAGCATGTCGAGTCCGTACGCGACCGAGAACGGCTCCGAGCACAGCATGACGCTGTCCACGGACTCGCGCGCGGCCTTGATGATCGCGTCCTTGTGGTGGATCGCGGCTTCGGCCGGGACGCCGATGACGGCGTACACCAGCTCGTCGCTGCGCGGCTTCGCCAGGCGGATGATCTCGCGAATCAGGTCGGCGGCAGCCTTCATGTTGCCTTCGACGTCGTTCGTCTGCGTGTTGCTCGTCGCCTTGAGCACGCCGGAGGCCAGCGGGCGGTAGAAGCGGCACGACAGGCGATGCTGCAGGGCTTCGTCGCCGAACAGGATGTCCTTGCCGAGCAACTTGCGCGCGACGACGTCCTTCGGGTATCCGACGTGCGAGCTGATCGTGACGCGCTGGCCGTTGCTGGCCGCGATCGACGTGCGCGAGGTCCCGAGGTCGACGCCCAGGTACAGCACGCCGCCGTCCTTCTTCGTCGTCGCCGTGGATCCGGACGTCTTGGTGGAGGCGTTGCCGCCCGTCGTTTCGCCGATGTCGGCCGTGCTGTTCTTGGTCATCGTTCTCTCCGGGTCGTTTCTCTCGTTGGCTTGCCTAGGCTCCCACCCTGGGCGGCGCACGTCGCGCCACCGGGGACTCTCGTTGGTTCACCCGACCGCGACGGCCAGGGTGTCCTTGTTCTTCTGGAAGGCGAGGTTCTGCTCGAAGATGGTCGACATCATCGCCTTCTTGGCCTGTGCCTGAGCGTCGTCGCCGCGCAGCCCTTGCACCGTCTTGAAGATCGACGCCACGCCGGGGTCGATCGTCTTCATCGCCATGACGCGGGCGAGTTCCTCTTCGGTCACGCCGATCACGCTCGTCAGCTTCGCGATGCGACGCTCGAGCATGTCGACCTGTCGCGCGTGCTCGCGCATCTGCGCGGCGACGGCCTTGCGGCGCTCCTCGTAGAGCTCGGCCACGGCGAGCTCGATGATCTGGCCTTCCAGAGCCTCGATCTCGGGCGTGCGACCGACGCTGGCGAAGATGCGCTGGATCTTGTCGACCAGCTCGGCGCGCTGGAGGCCGCCGGCATCGCCGGCTTCGTCCTCGAGGGTCTGTTGTTCCGCCCGGAAGGTCTTCGTCGCGGCCGCGAGATCGACGCGCAGGGCCTCGATCTCGCTCTCGGCTTCGCGCCACATGACGTAGCGGTCGCCGCCGCCCTGGGTGGCCAGGTGCAGCGCACGGCCGGCGCTCTCCACGAGGCCCTCGAACGAGGAGTTCGTCTCCGCGAGCAGGTTGTGCGAGGCCCCCAGCGAGAAGAGCAGCGCCTGGCCGCTCACGGAAGTGGTCGATTGCGCGCGTCCGGCCTCGAGCAGGAGGTTCCCGAGCTGCCCCATGCGATCCGTGGCCGTGTTCGGGAACACCGCCATGATCCGGTCGCCGGACTGGACCGCCATCCCGATGAAGCCGTGTTCCCGGGCGATCCGCTTGAGGAGGTCGTACGCGGCCGACATCGACGCGGCCTTCGCCTGCCATCCATCCCGCGTCGCGACCGCCTCGAGACCGTCGACCGCGATCATGAGGCAGCACAGCGGATAGCGCTGCGTCCGTGCGCGATGGAACTCCACGCGGATCACGCTCAGCATCTGCGTGATCGAGAGGCGCGGGGCCTGCCGCTGTGCAGTTCCGTTCGTGTCCGACGTCATCGATGTTCCTGGGAGGATGCGGGCGCCGCGAGTCACCGCTCCGCGAAGTCCCTGTCGAGACTCCGGAGGCGCGATCTTGAGTTCACGGAGCGAAACGCGAACTCCCCACGAACGGAGCGGGCCGCCCCGGCTCGACGCCGGGGCGGCCCGCTCGTGGAATCGTCCGCGTTCACTCCCCGGCGGGCGGAGTCGCGGGCGCCGTGACGGGGTTCAGCAGGGAGTCCATCTGCTCCTTCAGGCCGACGCGGCGGCGCGACAGCTCCTGCTGGAGCAGGACCTCCTGGTCCTCGCGGGTGTGCACGATCGTCGGCGTGACGAAGACGATCAGGCTCCGGCGCTCGCGCGAGTTCGAGTCGTGACTGAACAGGAAGCCCAGCACCGGGATGTCGCCCAGGAACGGGATCTTGCTGTGGATCTTGACGTCCTGGTCGCTCGTGAGTCCGCCGATGACCGCGGTCTGGCCCGCGTCGAGCATCATCGTGGTCACGATCGTCGAGGAGCGCGTGCGCGGCAGCGCGATCGAACCTTCGAGACCCGAGGCGCCAATCGTGAAGATGTCGAAGCCCTGCGGAGCGATCGCCGAGTTGGACGACTGGCCCGAGAGGCTCGTCTCCTTCGGGATCACTTCCATCATGATGCGGTCCGTGCCGGGCACGACGTTCGGGCGCATCAGGAGCTGGAAGCCGATCTCGACCGGCGAACCGCCGGCTTCACCGATCGTGAGCTGCAGACCGCCGGCCTGGCCCTGCTCGGACTTGGCTTCGGCATAGCGGATCGTCTCGCCCACGAAGATCGTCGCCTCTTGGCCGTCGAGCGCGATGATCTTCGGAGCCTGGATGACCTCGGTGGACGTGTCGCGCTGCAGGAGTCGCAGGGTGCCCTGGAACTTCTGGAACGACAGGGAGCCGAAGATCGTGTCGGGCACGAAGGTCGCCCCGCCGTTCAGCGTCGGGTCGACGAACGGACCCTCGCCGTTCGGGCTGGCGATGATCCAGTCGTCCCAGCCGCCGGAGCCCTGGTTGAAGGGCAGCGTGATCGGGATCTGGCCGCCCACCGCGGTCACCTGCGCCCCATCCGGGCCATAGTCGACGCCCAGGTTGAGCAGGTCCCCGTTCAGGGTGGAGACGAACTTGACGTCGCAGAAGACCTGCGAGGGCTCGACGTCGAGCCGCGTCAGCATCGTGCGGATCGAGTCTTGCACCTGCTGGGTGTCGCGGATGATGACGACGTTCGCGGTGTCGATGTAGTCGAGGTCGCCCTTCGAACTGAGGGCCTTCTTGAGCGCCATCAAGGCGCTGAAGCCCTTCGTCGGGTCGCTGGCAGCCCCGGCGGACGCACCGCCGCCGGCCTTGGCCTGCGTCTGTTGGATGAACTCCGACTTGATGACCGGCTTGTACAGGCTCTTCGGGCGCAGGTAGCGCAGCTGGTACGTCCGCGTCTCGAGCTGGTCCTCGAGCTTCTGCGGCGCCACGACGCGCAGGACCCCGTGACCTTCCTCGACGACGACGAACCCGAGGCTCTTCGCCGTGACGTTCAACGCCTCGCGCCAGGGGACGTCCTGGAAGCGGACGTCGACCGTGCCGACCACCTCGGGTCCGACGACGACGTTGGCGCCGGCCGATTTCGCGATGGCCTTGATGACCTCGCGGATGTCGGTCGGGACCTCGGTGACGATGTCGACCTTGGGCGGACGGATGACGGCCAGGATCTCGGCCGGACGACGCTCGACCACGCCGCCGACCTTCTCGGCGACGAGATCCAGCGCGTCGCGCCAGGGCACGTCGTTGAGCTCGATGGTGACGCGCTTGTCCGAGATGCGCTTCGCCGCATCCTGAGGATCGATGACGACGATGTTGGCACCCGATCGGGCACGCAACTCGGCGACGACGTCCTCGAGGCTACGGTCGGCGATGTTCAGGTTGACGCGCGCATCCAGGCTGGGGGCCTGGGCGGACGCCGCCGCTGCCAGCAGGGGCAGGGCGAGGGCCAGGGACAGGTACTTCATGCTCTTCTTCACTTGCCTTACTCCCTCGCGGTCTCAGAACCGCCGAGCGAACACGATGCCTCGGAAGATGAACTCGATCTCCTCGCGTCGAATGGCGAGGACGACCAGGTCACGGTCCAGCAGGTCGCCTTCGGAGACGGGCCTGCCATTGATCATCACGACCGGGGCTCCGCCCTCGATCAGGATCACGCCGCCGACCTCGAGCTTGACCTTCTCGAAGTCCATGACGGTGCGTGCTTCGTACGCGAGGTCGCGCAGGCGCTCGACGAGCGGCTTGCGGAGCGCGTCGTTCTCGATCGAGGCGAGTCGGTTATCGACGACCCCGAACGCCTCGAGCATGAGCTTGTATTCGCCGGCCGCGCGGTGCGCGACCATCGTCTTCTCGAGCTCCTTCAGCTGGGTCTCGGTCGGGCCGCGTCCCTGTTCCGTGGCGGCGAGCTGCTGACGCAGGTCGTTCAGGGGCTCGAGGATCTCGGCGTTCAGGCGCGTCTGGGAAGGCACGTAGACGATCGCCTTCTCGGACACGGCGCGGCGGACGTCCTCCTCGAGCTTCGCGAGCATCTCCTCCATCTCGGAGCGCGTCACCATCTCGACGATCACGTTCTCGGCCACGCGCACGGCCTCCCACTTGGCGACCACGGCCTGGGTGCGTTCGGCGAGCGACTGGACCAGGTCCATTTGCTCCTGCACCGAGTAGGCGCTCGGGGCGTCCGGCTGCACGGGGACACGCGGGTCGATCCACGGGTCGCGCCGGCCGCGCGCTCCGCGGTAGGCGAAGGAGGAGACCTGGAGCGAGCCCTTCCGGCGGTCGATCTCGCCCAGGAGCAGGTCGCGCTTCCGGTCGTAGCCGTCGATCTTGATCGACTTCTGGTCGTTCTTGGGCTCGTACACGTAGGTCTCGACGTCGATCGACACCTTGTGCGCGGGCACGCCTTCCTTCTCGAGCTCGCTGCGTGCCGCCGCGGTGATGCGGAAGCTCGGCACCCGCATGAACCGCGAGTGACTCTCCAGGAGGTCGAGGAAGTCGAGGAACTGGAACGCGTCGCCTTCGAGGCTCAGCGTGTAGGCGACCTTGTAGAACTCGCTCTTGTCGCGCTTGTTCCCGACCTCGGCCTTCTTCTTGAGGCCGGCGATGCGCACGCCGGACTCGTCGGAGAAGCGCTGCAGGGTGCGCACGAGATTGTTCACGTCGTCGTTGTCGGGGAGGATCCCCTTCATGACCTCCGTGAGCTCGCGCAGCACGATGACCTCGCGCTCCAGGGGGCCGGTGGTCTCGATCAGCTTGCGGGACGACTCGATGCCGCCGCGCAGCGTCGCGACCTGGCCGCGCGCGTCCTCGATCTGACCGTGCTGCCACCACAGGAGGCCGCCGAGCCCGAGAGCGCAGGTAGTTCCGCCGCCGATGACGGCGATCCAGATCTTGCGGAGGTTCTTCACTTCTTCGCCTCCTCAGTGGGCTTCTTCGGGGCCGGCTTCTTGGCCGAGGGCTTCTTCCCGTCCTTCGTGACCTTGCCCAGGCGCTCCTCGGTGGACTTGAGGGTCAAGGACAGCGGGAACGACCAGGCGACGGGCGGCATCAACGTCTCGTCGACGTTGGTCTGCGATCCTTCCGGAGGCGCCGGCGGCTGGAAGTCGGCGATGAAGGTCGACCCTTCCAGGTCTTCGAGGAAGTTCGCCACCTGCGCGAACTTGTCGGAGCCCGAGTGCCCGCTCGCGCGCACGGTGCCCGGCACCTTGGCCTTGGGATCCGTGGTCTGGGAGACCTGGAGGTCGTCGAGCCACACGAGGTGCCGCTGACCGTTCTGGCCGCGGTTCACCACGTCGATGAGCTCGTCGAGTTTCTTCGTCCAGGAGATGCGGCTCGTCGTGATCGACGCCAGCGCCTCCTCGCGCGTCTTGTACTGCTTCGCCTCGGATTCGAGGGACTGGTGGTAGGTGACCTGCGGATTGAGGCCGTCCATCTCCGTCTGGAGCGATGCGGCCTCGCTCTCTATCTCGGCCTGGATGCCGATGCGCTGCCAGGCCCACCAGGTGGCCATTCCGGCGTTCACGGTGACGACCGCGGCGAGGGCCAGCACGAGCTTGATCGGCGTGCGTGCCTTCTTGCGGTACTCCTCGGGGAGCAGGTTGATGCGGATCATGAGTTGCGCACTCGCGAGGCGAGTCCCACGGCGACGACCAGCGTCGCGGCCCAGGTTTCGAGTTCCTCCACGTCGACGCGGCTGGCGTCCACGCGCAGTCCCTCGAGGGGATTCCAGGTGCGGGCCTTGCGACCCGTCGCTTGTTCGATGTGTTGCGCCGCGCCCGGCGCCAGGACCCCACCGCCCGAGAGCAGGATCTCCTCGACCTGCACGCCCTCGTGGTGCTCGACGTAGTCCAGGCTGAGCGACAGCTCGCCGACGAGGTCCTCGAGCACCGGCTGGATGGCCGTGTTCACTTCGAGCTCGTGCGCCTCGCTGGCGCGCTTGATCGCCTCGGCCTCGAAGTTCTCGATCGACATCGCGCGCGCCACGGCCTGCGTCATGTCCGCCCCGCCGATGTTGATCTCGCGGCTGAAGCAGGTCTCTCCACCGGAGATGACGTTGATCGAAGTGCGCGTCGCGCCGACGTCCACCAGGGCGATCGCCGTCCGGGGCTCCCCGGCCTCGGATTCCTCGGTCGGCAGGCCGCACAGTTCCCAGGCGTTCGCGAGCGCGAACACGTCGACGTCGATCGCGACGGGCGAAAGACCCTGACCCTGGACGAGCTGGATGCGTTCCTCGATCGCACGCGTCTTGCACGCGGCGAGGAGCACCGCCTGCTGATCGCTGTCCTTGCCCTTGCTGGACTCGTTGGAGGACGGCGCGCGCTTCAGCGGCTGCAGGTCCAACTGCACTTCGTCGAGCTCGAACGGCAGGTACTTGTCCGTCTCGAAGCGGATCGCCTGGCGCAGCTCGTTCTCCGACATCTTCGGCATCGACACGTAGCGCACGACGACGGACTGGCCGGAGACGGACGTGACGACGCGCTTGGACTTGAAGCGTCCACCTTGGAAGCAGGCCGTCACGGCGTCGGCGATGCTGCCGCCGGGAGGGATCTCGTGACGGGCGAAGCCGGTCACGACGGGCTCGGGACCTTCGAGCGTCAGCTCGATCGCCTTGACGACCGAGCTTCCGAGGTCCAGCCCGACGAGGCTCTTCTGTCTGCGGAACACGGACACGTCTGCACCCCCGAACGGCTGAGCTGGCTCTCCGAAGGGCGCCCGGTCCGGGTGGACACTGGGTGACGCTCTCCTGGCCGGGGTGCGGGATCGACCTCCGAAGCCCTCGGGGTTGAGGCCGACCGGAAGAAAGCGCGCGACGGCCTCGGCGCGTGCCGCCTGCGGGAATGGGCCGGAAGCGGATTCCGGGTCGGTCCCGCGCCGCGGCCAGCGCGCCGAGCGGTCAGGTCATCTCGCCGAAGCCGTTCTCGACGAGCGTGGCCACGCTCCGGACGAGCTCATCGGCATCGGCCCCCGTCGCGCGCAAGGTCAGCGTCGACTCACAGGGAGCGCACAGGGTCATCAGCTCCAGGATGCTGCGCCCGTCGACCTCCAGCCCGTCGCACGCGACGCGCAGCGCGGCTTCGTGGCGCTGCACGATCGTCGCGATCGCCTGGCACGGGCGAGCATGGAGTCCGGCGGGGTTGGGCACCCGCACGGTACGGACGATCTCGGGCAAGGAATCGGTCTCCGGGGTTCGGTTCGCGCTACGGACTGCGGGTGGGGCTCATCCACCGCGCACGGGCGGTGGGAAGGTGCCGCGGGCCGTTTCGCGCGGCGCTCCTTCGGCACGGGGCTCTCGGGCCTCCAGGACCTCTCACACCGCCGACTTCTCCTTGAGCAGGTCCAGGAGCTCGGTCTTCGTCTTCACGCGCATCGCGAAGCGCCGGAAGTCCTGGTCGCGCGACAGGCGCGCGATCCAGCGCATCATCTCGAGGTGGCGCTCGGGATCGTGCGCGTCGCCGCCCTTCTCCGGGCGCAGCACGGTGAAGATCACGTGCACGGGCAGCGAATCGACCGCGGCCCAGGCCAGCCCCTCGGGGTGGATCGCGAGGCTGCACACCGCGCGATCGAGGCCGCGGACCTTCACGTGGGGCACGGCCACGTGGGAACCGACGCCGGTGGAGCCGAGCTTCTCGCGCTCGAGCAGAGCGCGCACGGTGTCCGCGCGCAGCGGCTCCTCGAGCGCCCCGCCCTCGACCAGGAGGTCCGTGATCTCGGCCAGCACGCCGTCCTTCGTCGACGACACCAGCTTGGTCGTGCAGTGCTTGGCCTTGAAGAGCTTCAGGAATTCCATGGTGTCTCGGCGGGTCGTCGGCGCGTGGTTCCAGGGTGGCGCGAGGTTCGTGCAGGGTAGCAGATGCGGCCACGGCGCGGGCTCCAGGACGAACGAAGCCGGTGCGGCAACCCGCACCGGCCCCTTGCACCGCCTGGCGCCGGAATCAGGAGCGCCGGCGATCGATCCGCCGGTCGTGGTCGCGCTTCAGGAGGCGTTCCATCCGCGTGGTGGCCGTTTCGAGCGCGGACCCGAAGTCGCCGTCGCGGGCATCGACGACGAGGACCGCTCCGTGGCCCACGTTGGCCACGAGTTCGACGCGGTGATCGGTGTGCTGGCGCTCGAGCAGCGCGCGCATCGTCACGATGCGGTCGTGGAACCGGCCGAGGTGCTGCAGCTTGGCATCGACCGTGTCGCGCACGAGTGCCGGGTAATCGTGGTGGAGGATGGAAACCAGAGTCTGCATGCGAATCCCCTCGGACGGATGGCGCCGCCCTTCGCGCGCGGAACGATGGCCGGATCCCTGGCCGTCCTGGAGCGAGCCTCCGCGCTGAGCTCGGGACGACGCGACGCACGGCGCACACGACGCGCTGCGCGGAGCAGGAGACGGATCCCGACGTCCAACCCACGGGATCCAGACTGGACCCGCGAACCAGATCGGTCAAGCCCCTCGCCACCTTCCTGATCTCGGCTTCCGAGCGCCCCGGTCGGGAGGGATTCGGCCCGGCCCCGGGCGACCGGTCAGGAACGGGTGCGGCGCCCAGCGAACGGACGCTCCGGGTACTGGACCGAGACCAGGTAGAGGCCGGACGCCGCCGCCGTGAAACCCGCGTCGTCGCGCTCACGGCTCTCGAGCGCGCGCGCGCAGGCGCCCTCGTCGATCTTGCCGCGCCCCACGTCGATCAGGGTCCCGGCGATCGTGCGCACCATGTTGTAGAGGAACCCGTCGCCCTGGATCACGAAGAAGAACCGCTCGCGGCGCGCGACGAAGCGCAGGTGCCGCACGGTGCGCACGGTGGTCGCGCGCGGCGATCCGGTATTCCCGAAGGCGGCGAAGTCGTGGGTCCCGAGCAGCGCGCTCGCGGCGCGGCGCATGCGCGGGACGTCGAGCGGCCAGGAGATCCAGTGCGTCTGCGTGCACCCGAACGCCGGAGCGAACCGGCTCGTGACGACGTGGTACGCGTAGCGCTTCGAGACTGCGCTGAAACGCGCGTGGAAGTCGTCCGCGCAGGTCTCGGCCTCGCGCACGACGACCCCCGGAGGGAGGTGCGCGTTCAGCGCGTGCCGGAGCCGGTCGTCGGTGAGCCGCGTGTCGAGGTGCAGGCTGGCGACCTGGCCCAGCGCATGGACGCCGGTGTCGGTGCGGCCGGCGCCGTGCACGGTCGCGCGCTGGCCCGTCGCCGCGAGCACGGCCTCCTCGAGGGACTGCTGTACGGAGTCGAATCCGTCCTGGCGTTGCCACCCGAAGAAGCGCGAGCCGTCGTACGCGACGAGCAGTCGGACGTTGCGCATCGAAGACGCTACCCCGGCCGCCGGCGCACGGGCCGCCGCAGGGTGAGCGCGTCTTCGAGCACGCCGCGATGGAGGTACTCGAGCGCCGCGCCGGCGGGCGCACCGCGCGCGATGCGGGACACGATGGGACGCGGCTCGGCCAGCTTGTCCAGCGCCTCCAGCACGAGCAGCGCCGTCGCCTCGCCCTCCGCGTCGGGGTCCGTAGCCAGGACGACTTCGCGGATGCCGCCGGCCGCGACGCGCGCGACCAGCCGGGCGGTCGTCAAGTGGCGCTCCTCCGTCCCGTCGGCCGGGTTCAGCGCGCCGAACAGCACGTGGTAGCGCCCGCGAAATGCCCCCGAGCGCTCGAAGGCCTCGACGTGGCGCGGTTCCTCGACGACGCAGACGAGCCCGGCGTCGCGCGCGGGGTCGGCGCAGATCGGGCACGGATCCGTCGCGCTGATGTTCGCGCACACGGAGCAGCGCCGCGTCTCGTCGAGCGCGCGTGCGATCGCGGCCGCGAGCAGACGGGCCTCGGGATCGCGCAGGACGTGGAACGCGAGCCGCTCCGCGCTGCGCCGGCCGATGCCGGGGAAGCGCTCGAAGGCCGCGACCAGCGCCTCCAGGGGTTCGGGGTACGCCACGGCGACCGGCGCTTCAGGAGAGTCCGGGCAGCGGCAGACCGCCCATGACCTTGCCCATCCGCTCCTCGCGCTGGCGCGTGGCGCGGGACTGCGCGTCGCGCGCGGCGGCGAGGACCATCTCCTCGAGCAGGCGCGCGTCGGAACCGGCGTCGGGCTGGATCGAGACGCGCAGCACGACTCCGTCGCCGTCGACCTCGACGCGCACCGCGTCGCCGCCGGCGCGCCCTTCGATGCGCAGCTTCTTGACCTCCTCGCGCGCCTTCTCCAACTCGCGCTGCATCTGCTGGGCCTGCTTCAGCAGGTTCCCCATCTCGCCGAACGTGCCGCTCATGCGTCGTCCTCGATACGGCCGCCGAAGAGCTCTGCGACCTTGCCGGTGTACGAATCGCGCGACTTCTTCGCGATGGCCTGGTCCTCGAGAACGACGTTCGTCGGGGCACCGAGAACGGAACTGAAGACCGACGCGCAACGGCGCTGGTTCTGCGGATCGAGAGCGGCGGCGCGCTCCGTCTCGCGCAAGTTGGCGAGCTGGATCAAGGCACGCCCGTTGGCGAGATCCACCAGCTTTCCGCGCACGCGCAGCGTCTCGGCCAGCGAGCTGGACACCTTCGCCAGGGCGTCGAGGAAACGCTCCCAAGCGTCGGCGTTGCCGGCGATGCGCGGACGCGGAGCGTCGGACGTCTGGGCCGGCCCCGCTCCGGAGTCCGGCGCGCCCTCGGTCTCGTGCCAGTCGTTCTCGGTGGACGGCATCGGCGGAGGGGCCGTCGGGCGCGGAGCCGGCGCCGGATTCCGCGGAGACGACGGCGTCGGCGTGGGACTCGCGGCGGGCACGGCCGGGCCACGCGCCGCCGCCGCGTGGGCCGCCGGCGCCGGCGGCGCCACGAACGCGGCCGGTGCGGCGCGCGAAGCCGCGGGAGGGACGTCCCGCGCGGGCGTCGGCCGCGGAACGAGGTCGTCCGGAGCCGATCGCGCGGGAGTCGCCGGGCGCGGCGCCGCGAGGGGGGCGGCCCCCGAGAGGCGCGCTTCGAGCGCGAGCAGCCGGCGCTCGAGGTCGGCCAACGGGAGTCCGGTCTCGACGCGGGCCAGATCGAGCAGCGCGATCTCGAGCACGACGCGCCCATGCGTCGGCAGGCGCGCCATGCGCTCGCGCGCGAGGAGCAGTTCCTCGATCCAGGCCTCGATCCGCGGGAGACCGATCTTCTCGGCCTGCGCGGCCAGCAGGGTGCGCTCCTCGGCGTCGAGCTGCACGAGCGGCGTCTCGCGACCGAGCAGGCCGGTGAGGAGGATCGCGCGCAACCGGTCGAGAAGCGCCGCGACGAGCTCGGGCTCGCCGCCCTCGCCCTGCGGCAGGGCCTCGATCACGCCCGCGCGGTCGGAGGCCGCGAGGCAGGCGAGAACGCGATCGGCGAGGTCCGCGCCGCCCTCCGCGGCGAGCCGCTCCAGGTCGGCGACCTTGGGTTCGGAGCCGACGAGCGACAACAGCTGGTCGGCCAGCGACAGCGCGTCGCGCATGCCCCCCCGCGCGCGGCGCGCGATCTCGATCGACACGCCCGCTTCGGCGCGGACGTTCTCCTTCGCGAAGACGTGCTCGAGCCGCGCGCTGATGACGGCTTCCGGGAGCGGCGAGAGGCGCAGGATCTGGCAGCGCGACAGGATCGTCGCCGGCACCTTCTGCGGATCCGTGGTCGCGAGCAGGAACTTGACGTGCTTCGGCGGCTCCTCAAGCGTCTTCAGGAGCGCGTTGAACGCCTCCTTGGTCATCATGTGGACTTCGTCCACGATGTAGATCTTGTAGCGCGCGCGCATCGGCGCGTAGGCGACGTTCTCGCGCAGCTCGCGCACGTCCTCGATGCGGCGGTTGCTGGCCGCGTCCATCTCGATCAGGTCGGGATCGGAGCCCTTGTCGATGCCCGTGCAGTGATCGCACACGCCGCAGGGGTTCGGCGTCGGCCCCTGCACGCAGTTCAGCGCCTTGGCGACGATCCGCGCGGTCGTCGTCTTGCCCGTGCCGCGCGGGCCGCAGAAGAGGTAGGCGTGGCCGACGCGGTCCTCCTCGATCGCGCCCTGGAGCGTGCGCGCGACGACCTCCTGCCCGACGAGGTCGGCGAAGGTCCGGGGCCGGTACTTGCGCGCGAGGACGAGGTACGACACGGGGCTGATCTTACGCGCGCGCCCGCGTCCAGCGTAGGCGAAGCGCCGACGAGCAACGCACGCGACGGTCCGACCGAGGAGGGGCGGCGCGCCCGGGTCGAGCGCGAAGCCGCGTCGCCGCTGGAGCGGCGGATGCGCGACCGGCGAGCCGCGAGCGAGGAGTTGGGCCCGGGCGCCTTGCGCCTGAAACAGCGGCTCTTAGGGCTGCTCCGTTCCCGGCCTGACCCGATTCGTGCCCGTCCCATCGCCCGGGACCGGGCCCAATTCCTCGCTCGCGATCGCGATCCGCGCGCGGGCTTCCCGCGCTCGCGCGCAGCTCGCACTCCCAGCTCGGTCGGCGTCGTCCGGTCGGGGCGGTCCCCGCGCGCGACCCAGAGGTCGAGAACGAAGACCACCCCGGACGAGACTCGTGTCGGGCGAGGTGGCGGAGAGGGAGGGATTTGAACCCTCGGTGCCATTTCTGACACCTACGCTTTCCAAGCGTATGCAATCGGCCACTCTGCCACCTCTCCGCACGTTGCCGATGCAGAGCCAGGGTCCACGAAGGTTGGCGGAGAGGGTGGGATTTGAACCCACGATGCACTTGCGCGCATGCTGGTTTTCGAAACCAGTGCCTTCAGCCGCTCAGCCACCTCTCCAACGTCCGTGGAGGACGACGCGAGGCGGCACGAGCGCGGCCAACCCGGTTCCGGGTCGGCCAGCTCGCGTCACTCCGCGCGTCCGCGCTTGCTGCGAAAGAACTCCTGGAGCAGCGCGCGGGCCTCTTCGGCCAACACGCCCTCCGCGATCTCGGCCCGGTGATTCAGGCGCGGGTCGGTGAGCACCGAACCGAGGCTGACGGCGCCGCCGAACTTCGGGTCGCGCACGCCCCACACCACGCGCGCCACGCGCGCATGGGAGAGCGCGCCGGCGCACAGGAAGCAGGGCTCGACCGTCGAATAGACGACCGCACCGGGCAGGCGCAACGCGCCCAGACGTGCGCACGCGCGCTGCACGGCGAGCAGCTCGGCGTGCGCGGTCGGGTCACGCCGCGCATGGGTCTCGTTGTGAGCCTCCCCCACCACGTGCCCATCGAGCAGGACGACGGCGCCGACCGGGACCTCGTCGAGCGCGGCGGCCCGGCGAGCAAGGTCGAGCGCGAGCCGCATGCCGGTCTCGTCGTCGCGCACCGGACCCGTGGAGGATGCGGCAGGCGTCATCGAGGCACGGCTTCCTGTCGGTTCGGTCGCGGTGAGATCGGTCGTTCGTGTTCGACACCCTGGCGCGGATCGCGCCCTGGCCTCGAACGTGAGCTGGTACACCCTAGTGGACTTGAACCACTAACCTTCTGATCCGTAGTCAGATGCTCTATCCAATTGAGCTAAGGGTGCGTGGGGCGGAAGGTTGTAGCCCTGGTCCGCGGAGCTGTCAACGCGCGGGTTGGAACCCGGCCGGCGGCCACCGGAGCCCCAGAGCCGCGGCTTCGCTCGGCGCCCGCGGGCCGGTAGGCTCTGCCCCCATGGCGGACAAGCCCGCGATTCCCCACCTGCTGAGCCTTCAGGACCTCTCCGAACAGGAAGTCGACGATCTCCTCGACCTGTCCGTGCGCATCAAGCGCCGGGCGGGCGCCTTCCAGCTCGCCGGAAGGACCGTCGGCCTGCTCTTCTTCCGGCCCTCGCTGCGCACCCGCGCCTCCTTCGAGGCCGCGGTGCACCAGCTGGGCGGGCAGACGATTCACCTGACGGCCTCGTCCGACTTCTGGGAACTCGAGTCGGCCGAGGGCGCCGTGATGGACGGGCGCGCGCCCGAGCACGTGAAGGACGCGGCGCGCGTGCTCTCGCGCTACGTCTCGGCTCTCGCGATCCGTCCGGCCCTGACGGGTCAGTCGTGGGCCGCGGACCGGCGCGACGCGTCGATCCGGGCCTGGGCCGCATTCGCCCTGGTTCCCGTGATCAACATGGAGAGCGCACTCTGGCACCCGCTGCAGGCGCTCGCCGACATCATGACGCTGCGCGAGACGCTGGGCGATCTGCGCGGGAAAACGCTGTCCGTCGTGTGGACGCACTCGCCGCAACCGGCGAGTCACTCCGTCGTCCACTCCCTGCTCCTGGCCTCGCTGCGCGCCGGAATGCGCGTACGGGTCGCGCATCCGAGCGGGTACGAGCTCGATGAACAGGTGCTGTCCGAGGCGCGTGCCGTCGCCGACAAGAAGGGCGGGGCGCTCGAGACCGGGCTCGCGGCGAAGGAGGCCGTGCGCGGGGCGCACGTCGTCTACGCACGCTCCTGGAGCTCGCTCGAGGACTACGCGAATCCGACCCTGGCCGCCAGCCGCCGCGCGCGCACGCAGGGCTGGACCGTGGACGAGAACCTGCTCAAGCTCGGCAGCGACGCACGCCTGATGCACGCCGGACCCGTGCGACGCAATCTCGAGGTCACCGACGAGGTGCTCGACGGACCGCGCAGCCTGGTCTACGAGCAGGCCGAGAACCGCCTGCACTCGCAGAAGGCCCTCCTGGCGCGACTTCTGCGGGCCTGACCCGCTCCCCCCACCGACCGCATCGTCCTGGCGATCGTGCAGCGCGTGCACGACGCGCGCTGTTCCTCGCCCCTTACGCTGTCGTCTCGCCCATCGAGGCCAACGCGGATGTCCCAGCCCGACTTCGTCCATCTCCACGTCCATTCCGAGTACAGCCTGCTCGACGGCGCGAACCGGATCTCCGATCTGGTGTCGGCGTGTACGAAGGACGGCCAACGCGCGTTGGCGCTGACGGACCACGGCAACCTCTTCGGCTCGATCGAGCTGTACCAGACGGCGAAGAAGGCCGGCATCAAGCCGATCCTCGGCTGCGAAGTCTACGTCGCGCGCCGTTCCCGCCACGAACCGCACAGCAAGGCCAAGGGCAACGGGTACCACCACCTGACTCTGCTCGCGCGCGACGCCGAAGGCTGGAGGAACCTCGTCCATCTGGCGTCGTCGGCCTACCTCGAGGGGTACAGCTTCCGTCCGCGCGTGGACCGCGAGCTCCTGGCGAAGTACGCCCGTGGGCTGACGTGCCTGTCGGGCTGTCTGGCTGGGGAGATGTCCCAGCTCGTGATCGCGGATCGCGAGGCCGATGCCCTCGAGTTGGCGGGAACGTGGCGCGACCTCTTCGGGCCCGAGCACTTCTGGCTGGAGCTGCAGCGCAACGGCATCGAGACGCAGGACAAGGTCAACGAATCCCTGGTGCGCATCCACCAGCGCACGGGGATCCCGCTCGTCGGCACGAACGACATCCACTACCTGCGCGAGGAGGACTGCCAGGCCCAGGACGTCCTCCTGTGCATCAACACGGGCGCGAAGCGCAAGGAGGAGAAGCGCTTCAAGTTCGAGACGGACACGCTGTACTTCAAGACGCGCGAACAGATGGCGGACGTGTTCCGCGATCTGCCGCAGTGCGTGTCCGGGACCATGGACGTCGCCGAGCAGATCGACGTCCAGATCGAGTTCGGCAAGTACCGGCTGCCCGTGTTCACCCCCGACACGGCCGAGACGGCCGAACAGGTCTTCGACCGGCTGCTCGAGGAGGGTCTGCGCCGCTTCTACCCCGAGGCCCACGAGGCGGCTCGGACGCGTGTCGACTACGAGAAGCGCGTCATCCGCGAGCTGGGCTTCGTCTCGTACTTCCTGATCGTCTGGGACCTCGTGCGCTGGTCGCGCGCGAACGGCGTGCCCGTCGGCCCGGGCCGCGGGTCGGCCGCCGGCTCGATCGTGGCGTACCTCCTCGGGATCACCAAGGTCGACCCCCTCAAGTACGACCTCTTGTTCGAGCGCTTCCTGAACAGCTCGCGCGTGTCGATGCCCGACATCGACATCGACTTCTGCATGGAGGGCCGCGAGAAAGTGCTGGCCTACACGCGCCGCCGCTACGGCGACGACCACGTCTCGCAGATCGTCACGTTCGGGACGATGGCCTCGCGGACCGTGATCCGCGACGTGGGCCGCGCCCTCGACCTGCCTCTCGCGGAAGTCGATCGCGTCGCGAAGAAGATCCCGGCGGGGCCGAACGCGCCTTCCTTGAAGGAATTCCTCGAGAAGGACGCCGACATCCAGGCCTTCATCCGCGAGAAGCCCCAGCTGGCCGAGCTCTTCCAGATCTCGGTCCCCCTCGAGGGGCTCGCCCGGCACATCTCGACGCACGCCGCGGGCGTCGTCATCGCCGACCGCCCGATCGTCGAGTACGTGCCGCTCGCGAAGAACGGCGACGACGTCTGCACGCAGTGGCCGGCGCCGCAGCTCGAGGACCTCGGGCTGCTCAAGATGGACTACCTGGGTCTCCGGACCCTCACCATCCTCGAGAAGGCGCTGGTGAACATCCGGAAGCAGGGCGGGACGCCGCCGGATCTCGACGCTCTCCCCGAGGGCGACGCGCGCACGTACAAGCTGCTCACCTCGGGCGACACGCTGGGCGTGTTCCAGCTGGAATCCGAGGGCATGAAGAAGCTCCTCGGCCGCATCAAGCCCGACTGCTTCGAGGACCTCATCGCCATCCTCGCGCTCTACCGGCCGGGCCCGCTCGAATCGGGCATGGTCGAGATGTTCACGCGCCGCAAGCACGGCGACGAGCCGATCCAGTACCCGCACCCCCTCCTCGAGGCGATCCTGCGCGACACGTACGGCTGCATCGTCTACCAGGAGCAGGTGATGCTCATCTCGAGCGCCCTGTCGAGCTTCTCGCTGAACGAAGCCGACAACCTGCGCAAGGCGATGGGCAAGAAGAAGCCGGAGATCATGCAGAAGTTCTCCGAGCAGTTCGTCACCGGCGCGAAGGCCAACGGCTGCCAGGAGAGCGTCGCCAGGGAGATCTGGGACAACATCCTCAAGTTCGGCGGCTACGGCTTCAACAAGTCGCACTCGACGGCGTACGCGGTGCTCACGTACCAGACGGCGTACCTGAAGGCGAACCACCGCAGCGCCTTCCTCGCGGCGAACCTCTCGTGCGAGATGTCGACGGCCAAGAAGGTCAAGGAGTTCGTCGACGACGCGCGCAAGAGCGGCGTCGAGATGCGGCCACCGTCGATCGAACGATCCGTGTGGGAGTTCGAGCCCGAGAGCGATGCGCTGCGCTACGGATTCGGCGCGATCAAGGGCACCGGGCAGAAGGCGGTCGAGGCGCTCGTCGAGGCGCGCGCCGGGTTGCTGGCCAAGAAGACCGCGCCGACCCTGCATGCGCTGTGCGCCGAGCTCGACCCGCAGACGACCGGCAAGGTCTGCTGGGAAGCGCTGATCAAGGCCGGCAGCTTCGACGCTCTCGACAAGGACCGCGGCGCCCTGCTCGCCTCGCTCGAGGCCGTCATGGCCGAGGGTGCGCGAGCCGCCACGGACCGGCGCGCCGGTCAGGGCAGTCTCTTCGGCAGCGCCCCCGCCTCCTCGGGGACCAGCGCGGCGTCGAAGGGCGCGAGCGGCGGAGTCCGCGTCGGCACGCTGACCAAGGCCGAAGTCCTGCGCGCCGAGTTCGAGGTCCTGGGCTTCTACCTCTCCGGGCATCCGCTCGAAGAGCGCGCCGGACTGCTCGCGTTGCTCTCCTCCGTCGGCGTGGACGGCCTGGCCGGGATCCCGGGCGGCACGGAGCTCACCATCGCGGGCATGATCCTCGGGAAGTCCGAGGTGGTCGTGAAGTCGGGCTCCATGGCGGGTCGGAAGATGTGCCGGTTCCGGCTGGAGGACCTGTCCGGCAACGTCGGCGTCACGTGTTTCCCGCGCACGTACGAGGAGCAGCGGGCGAAGATCGAGGACGGCCGCGTCGTGCTCTTGAAGGTGAAGCTCGAGGAGGGCGCCGAGGAGCCGGCACTCCTCCTGGAGGAGATCTGGACGATCGAGGAGGCGCTGGCCCGATTCCAGGGCGGCGTCGTCGTGAACGTGGCGCCGGAGGACGAGCACCTCCTGCCCGACCTGCGCCGCATGGTCGACGTGCACAAGGGCCGCGCGCCGCTGTACCTGCAGGTCCAGGGCCTCGACGGCCGCACGCGCCGCGTGCGCGCGGGGGGCGACTGTCGCGTCGCGATCAGCGAGCGATTCGCGCAGGACGTCGACTCCCTGCTGGGCAAGGGCCGCGTGCGGCTCGCGCGCGTCTGACGGGCTCCCGGAGCCGCTCGCCCGCCCGACGCCGGCCCACTACGCCGAAGGGCCACCTGATGGGCCACCTGTTGCGTATGCCCAGGCTCCGGCACTTCCACGACCATGTGGGGAGGCGGGATTCGGGGCTGTCGCAGGCCGTGAGGCCCGAGCGTGCTCGCGGACCCGCGCGGCAGCCTGAAGCGCTCGCGCCGACGACGGACGACCACGCCCTGGGATTCCCATGCGCACCATCATCGAGCCCTTCCGGATCAAGAGCGTCGAGCCCATCCGTCGCACCACGCACGCCGAACGCGAGGAGGCGCTCGAGCTGGCGCACCGGAACCTCTTCGCGCTGCACACCGACGACGTCCTGATCGACCTCCTGACCGACAGCGGCACGGGCGCCATGTCGAGCGAGCAGTGGGCCGGGATCATGCGCGGCGACGAGACCTACGCCGGCGCGATCAGTTTCGACCGCTTCCAGGCCTCGGTCCGCGACGTCACCGGCTTCGAGCACGTGATCCCGACGCACCAGGGGCGGGCGGCGGAGCACCTCCTGTTCGGCCTCGTGGGCGGGAGCGGCCGCACGATCCCGAACAACACGCACTTCGACACCACGCGCGCCAACATCGAGGTCCAGGGCGGGGAGGCGTGCGACCTGGTGCCGCCGGAGTACCTGGATCCGGACACCATGCTCCCGTTCAAGGGCGACATGGACACGGACCGCCTGCGGGACGTGATCAAGAAGAACGGCGCGGCGCGCATCCCGCTGGTGATGCTGACGGTCACCAACAACGCTTCAGGAGGCCAACC